>NZ_DATBFE010000014.1:0-3762 GCF_036558665.1 Reyranella sp.
CGGTATGGTCTTCCAGCAGCCGATCCTGCTCAAATGGCGCTCGATCCTGGACAATGTTTTGTTGCCGGCCGAGCTCGCCGGCAAGGATGCGGCTGGCCTCAAGCCACGCGCCGTCAAGCTGCTCGACATGGCGGGCCTCGGCGGTTTCGGCGACAAGCTGCCGCGCGAGCTGTCGGGCGGGATGCAGCAGCGCGCCTCGCTCTGCCGGGCACTGCTGCTAGATCCACCGCTCCTGCTGATGGACGAGCCGTTCGGCGCGCTCGATGCCATGACGCGCGACGACATGGCCCTGGAGCTGCTGCGCATCTGGGGCGAGCGCGACCTTGCCCGGGAAGCACGCAAGACCGTCCTCTTCGTCACCCACTCCATTGCCGAAGCGGTGTTCCTGTCCGACCGCGTGGTGGTCATGTCGCCCCGGCCCGGCCGGGTTGCAGCGGACCTCGGCATCGATCTCCCTCGCCCGCGCACGGTCGAGATGCGGGCCTCGGAAGCCTTCGGCCGCCTGAGCCTCGACATCTTCCGCACACTCACCGGCCGCACAGGAACTGCCACCTCGTCGGCGTAGGTCGGTTGGCGGGGCGAGCGGCGCCTGATAAGACGCGCTGACAGCGACAGGAGGCTCCATGGCTACCGCCGCCACACCGATGAAGAGCGCCGCGCGGGGGATCACCGCCGACGCCAAGCCGTTCGACTGGGAGGACCCATTCTTCCTCGACGACCAGCTCTGCGAGGAGGAAATCGCGATTCGCGACGCCGCGCGCGACTACTGCCAGGAAAGGCTGATGCCGCGCGTACTGGAGGCCAACCGGCATGAGAAGTTCCACCGCGAGATCATGAACGAGATGGGGGCGCTGGGCCTGCTCGGCTCGACCTTGCCGGAGAAATACGGCTGCGCCGGTGCCAACTACACGACCTACGGTCTGGTGGCGCGCGAGGTCGAGCGCGTGGATTCGGGCTACCGCTCGGCGATGAGCGTGCAGTCCTCGCTGGTGATGCATCCGATCCATGCCTATGGCACCGAGGAGCAGCGCCAGAAGTATCTGCCCAGGCTCGCCACCGGCGAATGGGTCGGCTGCTTCGGCCTGACCGAACCCGACCATGGCTCGGATCCGGGCAGCATGAAGACCCGCGCCACGACCGCACCGGGCGGCTACAGGCTCTCGGGCTCCAAGATGTGGATCACCAACTCACCGATCGCCGACGTGCTGGTCGTCTGGGCCAAGCTCGACGGTGGCGCCATCCGCGGCTTCATCCTGGAGCGCGGGTTCAAGGGGATCGAGACTCCGAAGATCGAGGGCAAGTTCAGCCTGCGCGCCTCGGTGACGGGCGCCATCATGCTGGATGACGTGCTCGTTCCGGCCGAGAACATGCTACCGAACGTCTCCGGTCTCGGCGGTCCGTTCGGCTGCCTCAACAATGCGCGCTACGGCATCGCCTGGGGGGCGATGGGCGCGGCCGAGTTCTGCTGGAAGCAGGCACGCAACTATACGGTCGACCGCAAGCAGTTCGGCCGGCCACTGGCCGCCAACCAGCTCATCCAGAAGAAGCTCGCCGACATGCAGACCGAGATCGCCCTCGGCCTGCAGGCGTGCCTGCGTGTCGGTCGCCTCAAGGACCAGGGTCATGCCCAGCCGGAGATGATCTCGCTGATCAAGCGCAACAACTGCGGCAAGGCGCTCGACGTCGCCCGCGTCGCCCGCGACATGCATGGGGGCAACGGCGTCTCCGATGAATACCATGTGATCCGCCACGCCATGAATCTCGAGGCGGTGAACACCTACGAAGGCACGCACGACGTGCACGCCCTGATCCTCGGCCGCGCCATCACCGGCATCCAGGCTTTCACCGCGGCAGGCTGATCAGGTGGATCTGCCTTCCCTCGGCGACACGGCCATCGTCGTCGCCGGGGCGCTGACGGCGGGGTTCGTCAATGGCCTGAGCGGCAGTGGTTATGCGCTCATGGCGCTGGGCTTCTGGCTCCATGTCATGTCGCCGACGACGGCCGCCCCCCTGACCGCCCTCTGCTCGGTGAGTGGACATGTCCAATCGCTTCCCCGCATCTGGCGCGGCGTGATCTGGAAGCGGCTGTGGCCCTTCCTCACCGCCGGCCTCGTCGGCGTGCCGCTGGGAACGGCCTTGCTCGGCCACATCCGCATCCAGCCACTGAAGCTCGCCGTCGGCTGCTTTCTCGTCCTCTACTGCGGCTGGATGGCCTTCGTGCGCCGCCCTCCCATCGTTCATGGCGGCGGCCGATGGGCCGATGCCGGCGTGGGCCTGGTTGGCGGCGTCCTCGGCGGCATGGCCAGCATGAGCGGGCCGGCGCCCAGCGTCTGGGCACAGCTTCGCGGCTGGAACATGCACGAGCAGCGCGGCGTCAATCAGCCTTTCAACATGGCGATCCTCGCCGCCGCACTGGTGTCGGCAGCGGCCGCGGGCTTCCTCGATCGCATCTTCCTGATCTGGGCGGTCGTCACCTTGCCGATGACCGCGCTCGGCGCCCGCCTCGGCCTGCTGGTCTATGGCCGAATCAACGAGAGGCAGTTCCGCTGGATCGTTCTTGGCCTGCTCGCCTTGTCGGGCGGCTCGCTGATCCTTTCCGGGTTAGGCTAACCAGCTCAGGCAATCGGCCTCGGCCAGAACGGCGTCGAGTCCGGGCGCGCCCTTGGCGACGGCATATTTGCGCCGGATCTCGGCCAGCGAGCGGGCGTGATACTTTTGCGGCTCCTGCGACCAGGCGGCGCCGGCCAGGGTCACCTCGAAGTTCTTTTCGGCGTTCTGCACCGCAGCGGCGTTGGCCGCCGACCACGGCAGGAAGAGCGCGCCGACTTCCTCGCTGAGAAGCGGCATCAATCCGGTCGAGAGCGTCTCCCACGACTCGAATTCGCCCTCGAGCCGAGGCGAGACCATGCGCTCGACCCACGCCATGACGTGCTTCGCGCTCGCTCGCATGTGCGCGCCCGGGGTCGGGTCGGTGGCGGCCTCGTAGAGCTGACCCCACAGTCCGAAGTCCGCCATCGCCGGACGGCCGCCCAACACATATGGCCGCGATGCCAGGTGGCGATCGAGCATCTGTACAACCCGCTTGAAGGAGGCCTCGATCAGCGGTCGCGTCACCGGGTTGGAACCGACGAAGCCCAGCCGCCCGGTCATGCGCTCGGCGACCGCGCCGCGCGCCTGCGCCACGGCCAACGGACCCTGTTCTCCCACCATCTGCCGCGCAATCCGCTCGGCC
This sequence comes from Reyranella sp., assembly GCF_036558665.1. Lineage (GTDB taxonomy): Bacteria > Pseudomonadota > Alphaproteobacteria > Reyranellales > Reyranellaceae > Reyranella. The sequence continues at coordinate 3,233 of NZ_DATBFE010000014.1, forward strand.
GTCGCCCAGCAATCGGCCGGGTAGCTCCAGCGGTAGTGGAACATCCACTTGTTGCCCCACTCATCGGCGTATTCCTCGACGAGTGCCGACAGGAAGGCAAGCGCCGGATCGTCGGGGACGATCGACGGTCCCGAGGCCGTGGCCTCGAAGCGCTCGATAACTGGGGTCGAATCCTGCAGCCCCTCGCCCTGCGGCGTGACCACCAGCGGGATCAACGGCAGCTTGGCGTGCTTCTGAAATTCGGCCTGGTTCGCGGCCGAACGGGGGGTCCATTCGTGCGGCACGCCCTTGTAGCGCAGGTACGAGCGCACCTTCACCGAGTAAGGCGACAGCTCCGAGCCGAACAGGCGACAGGGATCGGCTACAGCCATCGCTTGCGCCTCATCCATAAGAACAGCCCCATGACGACGATCGCCGTGAGCACCCAGAAGAACAGGTAGCCATGCCTCCAGCCCAGCTCCGGCATATTGCCTGCCTCCCGGTCGAAGTTCATGCCGTAGACACCGGCGAGGAACGACAGCGGCATGAAG
>NZ_DATBFE010000015.1:0-5637 GCF_036558665.1 Reyranella sp.
ATGGCACACGCCATCCTGCCGGGCGCCGCCATCGGCTTCCTGGCCGCGGGTCTGAACCTGTTCGCGATGGCCGGCGGCGGCCTGATCGCGGGCTTCGTCATCGCGGTCGGCGCCGGCCTGATCGCGCGCTCGACCGAACTCAAGGAAGACGCTTCGCTCGCCGCCTTCTTCCTCATTTCGCTCGCGCTCGGCGTCACGATCGTGTCGGTCAAGGGCACCAATGTCGATCTCCTGCATTTCCTGTTCGGCTCGGTGCTGGCGGTGGACGATCCGACGCTGCTGCTGATCGTCGGCATCACGAGCGTGTCGCTGTTGATCCTAGCGCTGATCTGGCGGCCGCTGGTGCTGGAATGCGTGGATCCCGGCTTCCTGCGCTCGGTGAGCCGCGCCGGGGGGCCTGCGCACATCATCTTCCTCGCGCTGGTGGTGATGAACCTGGTCGGCGGCTTCCAGGCGCTCGGCACGCTGCTCGCGGTCGGCATCATGATGCTGCCGGCGGTGATCTCGCGCTTCTGGGCGCGCGACATCACCGGCATGATCGGCGTCGCCGTCGGCTGCGCCGCACTGTCCGGCTATGCAGGCCTGCTGGTCTCCTATCACGAGAACCTGCCGTCGGGCCCCGCCATCATCCTGGTCGCCGGCGCGCTCTACGCGCTGTCGGTCCTGCTCGGACCGTTCGGCGGCCTCGTCTGGCTGGCGCTGCCGCGACGCCATCTCGAAGCATGAGGGCGGCACGGCAAAAAGAGAGGGAGAGTCCCATGCCGACGCGACGACGTCTGTTCCTGCTCGCCGGGTTTGCGGCAATGCTCGCGGCCACGCCGGCGCCGGCCCAGGAGAGGATCAAGGCGGTCGCAACCTTCTCGATCCTGGGCGACTTGGTGCGGAACGTCGGCGGCGACCGGGTCGAGGTCGCGACCCTGGTCGGGCCGAACAGCGACGCCCACGTCTATTCGCCGACACCGGGCGACGCCAAAAAACTCGGCGCCGCCAGCATCGTGGTCGTCAATGGTCTCGGCCTCGAAGGCTGGATGGCGCGGTTGGTTCAGGCCTCGGGCAGCAAGGCGCAGACCGTGGTCGCCACCAACGGCATCAACCCGCGCAAGATGGAAGACGAGGGCCATCCCGGCCATTCGGTGATCGACCCGCACGCATGGCAGTCGATCGCCAATGCGAAGATCTACGTCGCCAATATCCGCGACGGCTTGAGCAAGGTGGACCCGGCTGGCAAAGCCGTTTACGAGGCCAACGCCAAGGCCTATCTCGCGGAACTCGACGCCCTCGAGCAGGAGGTGAGGGCGGCGATCGTCAAGATCCCCGCCGACCATCGCAAGCTGATCACCACCCACGACGCCTTCGGCTATTTCGCCGACGCCTACGGGGTGCAATTCATCTCGCCCGAGGGCGTCTCGACCGATGCCGAGCCCTCGGCCAAGGACGTGGCCAGGATCATCGATCAGGTGAGGAAGCAGAAGATCCCCGCGGTATTCATGGAGAACATCAGCGATCCGCGCATGATGCAGCAGATCGCCAAGGAGACCGGCGCCAAGATCGGGGGCACGCTTTACTCCGACGCCCTGACCGACGCCAAGGGCGACGCGCCGACCTACGTCGATCTCATCCGGCACAACCTCGAGCAGCTCGCCGCGGCGCTAGCGAGCTGACACCGGACGCATGTGGGGTTAATCGCCGGTCACCGCGTTCGGCGGCCACGCGCGATCTCGCCTGTGCCCGATCCTCGCCGAGAAACAGCCGTTCGGTAACCGTGACGCTTAAGCAACGGCGCGCAACGCCGAACATTGGACGCGCTCGGCTGGCCTTGCCCCAACAACGGATCGAGCCCGGTGATTGGTGCTCGGCGACCATGGCGTCCCGCGCCGGATGCCTATATACGGTGCTCAAACGGAGTGGAGCGAATGTCCGACAAGGTCCCGGTGACCGTGCTGACCGGCTATCTCGGCGCCGGCAAGACGACGCTGCTCAATCGCATATTGTCCGAGCAGCACGGCCAAAAATATGCGGTGATCGTCAACGAGTTCGGCGAGATCGGCATCGACAACGACCTCGTGGTGGGAGCCGACGAGGAAGTGTTCGAGATGAACAACGGCTGCATCTGCTGCACCGTGCGCGGCGATCTCGTGCGCCTCATCGACGGGTTGATGCGGCGCAAGGGCAAATTCGACGCCATCATCGTCGAGACCACCGGGCTCGCGGATCCCGCCCCGGTGGCGCAGACGTTCTTCATGGACGAGAATGTCGGCCGCAAGGCCAAGCTCGACGCCGTCGTGACCGTGGCCGACGCCAAGTGGCTGCAGGAACGATTGCAGGATGCACCCGAGGCCAAGAGCCAGATCGCCTTCGCCGACGTCATCCTCGTCAACAAGACCGACCTGGTGTCGCCCGACGAGCTGGGCGAGCTGGAGGCGCGCATCCGCGGGATCAATCCCTACGCGCGGCTGCATCGGACGGAGCGCTGCCGGATCGCGCTGCCGGAAGTGCTCGGGCGCAACGCCTTCGATCTCGACCGCATCCTGGACATCGAGCCCGAATTCCTGGGAGGCGATCATCACGAGGATGGGCACCACGACCACCACGACCATGATCACGACCATCACCATGAGCACGGCCACGGCCATCATCACCAGCACGACGGCGGCGGTTTGAAGCACTATCACGACGAGGAGATGCACGCGATAGCGCTCAAGACCGACAAGCCGCTCGATCCGGACAAGTTCTTTCCCTGGGTGCAGGACCTCGTGCAGAAGGAGGGGCCGAGCATTCTGCGCTGCAAGGGCATCCTGTCGTTCAAGGGCGATGACGAGCGCTTCGTGTTCCAGGGCGTGCATATGATCCTCGATGGCGACCACCAGCGCCCGTGGCAAGAGGGCGAAAAACGCGAAAGCCGCATCGTCTTCATCGGCCGCAAGCTGCCGGAAGAGAAGATCCGGGAAGGATTCGAGAGCTGCGTGGCGTGACGCGTGCCGCATTTTGGGTTGTCATGCCCCGCGAAGGCGGGGCATCCAGTAACCGCTGACATGCATTGAAGGGTGTGTGGCGCTGCCCCTCCCGAACTTCAGAGAATACTGGATCGCCCGGTCAAGCCGGGCGATGACACCGAGGATATGACCGACACCGAGCGCGACATCCCGTCCGTGGTCGAACGCTCACGGCCGATCAAGGCCGGCGCGCCGGTCGTGGCGGCGCATTTTCTTGGACAGACCGCGGTCCTGGTGCTGGGCGAGGACGCGCTCATCCTCGTGCCGCGCGCCGGCGAGCCGCGCACGATCGCGGTGCACGGCGGCGCGGTTCTCTGCTCGCGCGCGGACGCCGGCCGCATCGTCACCGGCGGCGACGACGGCAAGGTCGTGTCGACCGACCCGCAGGGCGAGCGCACCGTGATCGCGGCCGACGCCAAACGGCGCTGGATCGACCACGTGGCGGTCGGACCGCGTGGCGCGGTCGCGTGGTCGGCGGGCCGGCAGGCCTTCGTGCGCACCGCCAAGGGCGCCGAGCAGATGCTCGAAGTGCATTCGACCGTGGGCGGACTGGCGTTCGCGCCGAAGGGGCTTCGCCTCGCCGTCGCGCATTACAACGGCGCGACGCTCTGGTTCCCGAACGCGCAGAGCGAGCCCGAGACGCTCGAATGGAAGGGCTCGCATCTCGGCGTGGTCTTCAGCCCCGACGGACGATTCGTGGTCACCTCCATGCAGGAGCCGACGCTGCACGGCTGGCGGCTCGCCGACCGCAAGGACATGCGAATGTCGGGCTACGGCGCGCGCGTGCGCTCGCTCGACTGGACCGCCGGCGGCAAGTGGCTGGCGACCTCGGGCTCGACCCAGCTCATCCTGTGGCCGTTCCAGGGCAAGGACGGTCCCATGGGCAAGACCCCGCGCATCCTGGCGCCAGCGGAGGCGCAGGCCGAGGCCGTCGCTAGCCATCCCAGGCAGGAGGTGGTGGCGGTGGGTTATGCCGACGGGCTCGTGCTGCTGGTGCGCGTGGAGGACGGCGCCGAGGTGCTGGGGCGCAAGGGAGCGGGCGCGCCGGTCACGGCGCTGGCGTGGAGCGCGGCCGGCAACCTGCTCGCCTTCGGCACCGAGGACGGGGAGGCCGGCGTCATCGACCTCGGTTGACGCGCGGCCGGTTCTGCTACTGCTTCTTCTGCACGCTGCCTTTGGCCGCGGGGCGGGCGCCGGCGAGGGCATTGTCGGGCAGCCGGTTCCAGACCTGGCTGCGGCCGAACAGCGAAAGGCCGAGATAGCCGCGCACCTCGAGCTTGCCGCCATCCGGGCTGAGCTTCATCAGCGCGCGATAGACCGCGCCGTCGCGCGGGTCCATGATGGTGCCGTTCTCGTAAGCGAGCCCGTTGCGCTGCATTCCCTTGATCAGCGTCAGCCCGAGCACCGGCGCGCCCTTCTCCGCGCCCTCGCACTTGCTGCAGACGAAGTTCTCGTCCTCGCCGGGCTTGGAGAAGATCTTGACGACGTTGCCCTCGTAGACGCCGTTGCGCTCCGAGATCTTGAACCAGCTCTCGGCCTTGCCGGAGTTCTCGTCGACCTGCTCCCACAGGCCGACCGCCGTGAGCTCCGCGGCAGGCGCGGCGGGCGTGCCGGTGCCGAGTGAAACCATGGCAGCGACCGTCATCGACTTCAGGGAAGACAATCTCATTACTTCCTCACAGTGACTCTGCCTTTGTCATGTGACTCTGCTTGGCCTCTTGCCGCGCGGGGCTGTTGCCCTCGGCCAGCCTTATGGCGTCAGACTGTGGTGATTTCGCGAAGGGCGGTAATGAGATACGGGCAGAGAGCTATGCAGCGACCCAGCAATGCCGATGCGTCCTCGATCCCGTCATGGTTCGTCCGCGTGATGGTCCCATGACGCCGCCCGGCTGTATGCGGTTATGGGATCACCTTGCCGTTCAGCGGACGCTATCGGCGATAGCAGCACCGACGCGACAGCGGCCCGCGTCGGTGCCTGCGCGTGCCGGTCACTGCACCAGCACGTTGCTGAACTGCCAGGGGTCGTCCGCGTCGAGCGTTTCCGGAAACAGCTCGGCGCGGCCAGCGAGCGGCGTCCAATCGGTGTAGCGCCCGATCACCGGACCGAGATAGGGCCGCTGCAGGTCGAGGCAGCGGCGGAAGTCCATCTCGTCGGCCTCGACGATGCCGCGGTCGGGGTTCTCCAGCATCCACACGATGCCGGCGAGCACCGCCGAGGTCACCTGCAGGCCGGTCGCGTTCTGGTAGGGCGCGAGCCGCCGAGTCTCCTCGATCGAGAGCTGGGAGCCGTACCAGTAGGCGTTCTTGGCGTGCCCGTAGAGCAGCACGCCGAGTTCGTCGACGCCGTCGACGATGTCGTCCTCGGAGAGGATGTGCCAGGTCTGCTGCGGCTTCCACTGCGCGCCCGCCAGCTCGTGCAGCGACAGCACCGCGTCGTCGCACGGGTGGTAGGCGTAGTGGCAGGTCGGGCGGTACACGACCTTGCCGCCGTCGCGCAGCGTGAAGTAGTCGGCGATGGAGATCGACTCGTTGTGGGTGATCATCCAGCCGTGCTGCGCCTGCGCGGTCGGCGTCCACGAGCGCACGCGCGTGCCGGCGCCCGGCCGGCTGAGATAAATGGCGGCGTCGCAGCCGAAGTCGTGAC
>NZ_DATBFE010000016.1:0-1693 GCF_036558665.1 Reyranella sp.
CGTCACCATCGTCGTTCCCTTCCTCGCCGGCGGCGCGGTCGACGTGATGTGCCGGATCATCGCCGCCAAGCTGCAGGACTACTGGAAGCAGCCGGTGGTGGTGGAGAACCGGCCCGGCGCCGGCGGCAATGTCGGCAGCAATTCGGTGGCGGTCGCACCGCCGGACGGCTACCGCCTGCTGTTCGCGCCGCACGGCCCGGTGTCCTACAACGTGAGCCTCTACAAGAACATGCCATATGACCCGGCCAAGGCATTCGTGCCGATCACGCTGGTGGGCCGGTCGCCGAACTTCCTGATCGTCGCCCGCCACTCGAAATTCGAATCGCTTTCCGACATCGTGGCCGCGGCCAAGGCGCAGCCGGGCAAGATCACCTACGCCTCGCAGGGCGTCGGCACGACGCCGCACCTGACCGGCGCTTGGCTGGGGCGCGAGGCCAACGTCGACATCGTCCACGTCCCCTATCGCGGCTTTCCGCCGGCGGTGGCCGACCTGATCACCGAGCGCGTCGGCTTCATGTTCGCGGATTCCGGCAACACCCTGCCGCAGGTCGAGAACAAGCAGGTCAAGGTGCTCGCCATCGCCAGCGACAAGCGCTGGCCGTCCTTCCCCGAGGTGAAGACGATGGCGGAGCTGGGCTATCCCGGCTTCGTCTCGGGCGTGTGGTACGCCATGCTGGCGCCCGCCGGTACGCCGCCGGCGATCCTCGAGAAGATCCGCGCCGACGTCCTGCGCGCGGTCGCGGATCCGGAGGCGGCGGGCAAGGTCCGGCAGCTCGCCGTCGACATGGTCGGCACCACCTCCGCCGAGTCGCAGCGCATTCTTGCGGCCGAGACCGCCAAGTGGAGCGAGGTGATCCGCTCCGCCGGCGTCACCGTGGAGTGACCGGCGACGAGGCGCTCGCGCCTCGGATGATGCCTCTCGCACCCCTTTCCGGGAGCGGGAAGGTGGCGCAGGCTTTTTGCAAGCTGCCCCCGAAGCGGGTGGTGCCGAGATCATCGCAGGAGGGGGCAGCGCGCATGCCGTCGGCAGGTGTCGCGTTACTCGCGCGCGCGCCGTCTTTCTGGGCGCCGCCAACAACCCAATATGCGCAGGCTCGCCCGCCCGTCGCGGGGGCGAGCGCCCCGCCTCGGAGGCGTCCCATGAAAAAGCTCTTTGCACTCGCGCTCGCTTTGCTCATCGCAAGCATTGCAACCGCGGCGGCGGAGACCTATCCGTCGCGGCCGGTCACCATCGTCGTGCCGTACCCGGCGGGCGGACCGACGGACACGCTCGCGCGCATCCTGGCCGACCACATGCGAACGACGCTCGGCCAATCGGTCATCGTCGAGAACGTGGCCGGCGGGGGCGGCAGCGTCGGGGTGGCACGGGTCGCGCGTGCGGCGCCCGACGGCTACGCGGTGAGCATCGGGCATTGGAATACGCATGTGGTGCACGGCGCGACCATGCACCTTGCCTACGACGTGTTGAACGATTTCGAGCCGGTGTCGCTCTTGGCCGACACCCCGATCTGGCTGGTGGCGAGAAAGACCTGGCCGCCGAAGGACCTCGAGAAATTGATCGCCTGGCTGAAGCGGAGCCCTGGTCAGGCCACCGCCGGCACCGTCGGCGTCGGCGGGGCGTCCGACGTGACCGGCAGCTATTTCCAGAGCATGACCGGCACCAAATTCCAGTTCGTGCCTTATCGCGGCGGCG
>NZ_DATBFE010000017.1:0-2956 GCF_036558665.1 Reyranella sp.
TATCTGCGCAAGGGCGTGTTCTCCTGCTACCGGCCGCTGCCGGCCGATGCGCCCATGCCGGCGGAGCAGAAGGAGCTGACGGAGGCGCGCTGGCGCGAGCTCTACTATTTCTCCCACGCCGACACCCGGCGCGCCTACGACGCGTACACCTCCTACTATCTCTCCACCTCGGGACAGCGCTACTGGTCCGACACCGGGCAGCTCGGCGTCTACATCGACGACTATCACGCCGAGCTCGACCGCCGGCTCGGCGCGGCGCACAGGGGCACCGAGATGATCTCGGAACTCTACGTCCCGCGCCCGGCCTTGCCGGCGTTTCTCGCTGCCGTGCGCGCGGACTTCCGCCAGCACGACGTGCAGCTCATCTACGGGACCATCCGCCTGATCGAGCGCGACGACGAGAGCGCTCTCGCCTGGGCGCGCGAGCCCTGGGCGTGCACGGTCATGAACCTGCACGTCGATCACACCGATACCGGCATCCGCAAGGCGGCGGACGATTTCCGCCGCCTGATCGACCGCGCGATCGAGCACGGCGGCAGCTATTTCCTGACCTATCACCGCTGGGCGAGCCGCGCCCAGGTCGAGGCGTGCTACCCGCAGATGCGCGAGTTCCTGCGCCTGAAACGGCGCCACGACCCGGACGAGATGTTCCAGAGCGAGTGGTATCGCCACTACAAGCGGATGTTCGCGGACGCGCTCTGATCGCGCACAACGGGTTTTCAGGCGCGGCGCAACCCGGGCGCCGCATGCCGAAACTTTACGCACAGGGAATAATTTGCCGCCATCGGCGCGCGGCGCGGAACTCCGGGCGCGCGGCGTTTATGCGCATGAACAGCCGTGGCCGTTGGCACGGCTTTTGCGATATAGTCGCCGCAATTGGGGAAATTCCGTGCCTCGCCACGGCCGTCCGGAGCGCGCATGCTGTCATCGGCCCCGAAACTTTGCGTCGACGACGTCAGCATGACGTTCAAGACGTCGGCCGGCGTCTTCCATGCGCTCGCGCCGGTGACGCTATCGATCCCGCAGGGCCGTTTCGTCAGCCTGATCGGGCCGTCGGGCTGCGGCAAGAGCACCATCTTCAACATCATCGCCGGGCTGTTGGAGCCGACCGGCGGCCGGGTCATGATCGACGGCGCCGACGCCACCGGCACCATCGGCCGGGTCGGCTACATGCTGCAGAAGGACCTGCTGCTGCCCTGGCGCACCGTCCTCGACAACACCGTCCTCGGCATGGAGATCCAGGGGGTGCCGCTGCGTGAGGCGCGCGCGCGCTCGCTGCCGCTGCTCCAGCGCTATGGGCTCGCCGGCTTCGAATATCTCTATCCGAATGCGTTGTCCGGCGGCATGCGCCAGCGCGCGGCGCTGTTGCGCACCCTGCTGTTCGACACCGATCTCATTCTGCTCGACGAGCCGTTCGGCGCGCTCGATGCCCAGACCAAGCTGCAGATGCAGGAATGGCTGATGCAGCTCTGGAGCGACTTCGGCAAGACGGTCCTGTTCGTCACCCACGACGTCGAGGAAGCAATCTATCTCTCCGACGAGGTGCACGTGATGGGCACCCGCCCGGGCCGCATCATCGCCACCATCCCGATCCCGCTACCGCGCCCACGCCTGCGCATGAGCTCGCTCACCGCGGAATTCGTGGCCATCAAGCAGCGCTGCCTCGCCATGCTCACCGTCGAGGGGGCGGCGCAGGAAACCATGAACCAAGCGGCGTGAGACGGCGGAGAGGGCTCCACGATGGCCGTTCAGGACAGTTCGACCCTCGGCGAGATGGCGAGCCTCGACCTCGCACAGGCTCCCTCGCCGCCCGCCGCCGCGCCGACCAAGCCGCTCCGGCGCCTGCCGGTGCAGAAGGACTGGCCGACGTGGGCGCTGATCGCGGCGCAGATCGGCATCCTCGTCGGCGGGATCTCGCTGTGGGAGATCGGCGCCCGCGCCGGCTGGATCGACGCCTTCTTCTGGTCGCAGCCGAGCGCGATCGCCCACACCATGGGAATCTTCTTCACCACCGGCGACGCCTGGACCGACATCAGCTTCACCTTCCGCTCCACCATCCTGGGTTTCATCATCGGCACGACGGCGGGATCGCTGCTGGGCCTTTCGTTCTGGTGGTCGCGCAACTACGCCGCCATCGTGCAGCCCTACGTGATCTGCCTGGAATCGATCCCGAAGCTCGCGCTCGCGCCGCTCATCATCCTGGTGTTCGGCATCGGTCTCGTGTCCAAGGTCGCGGTCGCAACCGCGCTGACGCTGGTGGTCTCGACGCTCACCGCCTATGCCGGCGTCAAGGCGCTCGATCCCGACGGCGAGAAGCTGTTCTATTCGCTCGGCGCCAGCAGGATGCAGGTGTTCCGCAAGCTGGTCGTGCCGTTCTGCCTGCCTTGGATCATCTCGGTGCTGCGGGTGAATATCGGCCTCGCGCTCACCGGCGCGATCGTGGGCGAGTTCATCGCCTCGCAGCACGGACTGGGGCGGGCCATCCTCTATGCCGGCCAGACCTACGACATCGCGCTGGTCTGGGTGGCGGTGCTCGTGCTCTCGACCCTGGCAATGGTCATGTACGCGGCCGTGTCATGGCTCGAGAGCGCGCTGCGCAAGGGCGTACGGCAATGATGCTGATTTCGAAGCACAATCCAACAGTGAGGACGTCATGAACAGGCGAAAGTTCCTGCAATCGACCGCGACGCTGAGCACCGGCTTGGGCCTCGCGCTTGCCGCTCCGCCCTTCATCGCGCGCGCCGCCGTCAAGGAGCTGCTGGTGGCGGAGCCGGTGCATTCGACCGGCTATCTGCCGATGTATATCGCGATGGCGAAGGGCTATTTCGCCGAGTCCGACATCGCGGTGAAGATCGTGACCATCGAGACCGGCGGCGGCCATACCAACGCGGTGCTGTCCGGCCAGGCTTTCGCCTTCATCGGCGGGCCCGAGCACAATGCCTACGCCAAGGCCAAG
>NZ_DATBFE010000018.1:0-2203 GCF_036558665.1 Reyranella sp.
TTGCCGCGCCACTGGCTGGCGCCGGCGGCCAGCAGCGCCACCAGCGGAACTGCGGGCCAGGCCGAGGTCCAGCCTTGCGCAGCGCCGGCAAGATAGATCTGCCACGCCGCGCACAGGGCAAGGCCGAGCGCGAGGTACACCAGACTCCGCCGCCAGACCTCGACGCAACTGACGCCGGCCAGCGCCGCGAGCGGGGGCGCCATGGTGGAAAGATAGTAGGCGTGAAAGATGCCGCCGGCTGCGCTGTAGACGATACCATAGGTCAATGCCCACACGCTCCAGAGCGCGAGCGACGCGTGGCCCGAGTCGCGGCGGCAGGCGAGAACGAGTCCCAGGACGGCAAGCGGCAGGAACCAGCCGGCCTGACCAGCGAGCATCGGTTGGGCGAGGCGCAGCGGCCCGACCGGTACGGCGTCGTATGTTTCGAAGGGCAATCTGCTCGTCGGCAGGAGATGACGGTCGAATCTCTGGAGACCGTTGTGGACGACCACGAGCTCGAGCATCGAATTGCCCGAGGTACTGGAAACGTAGGGACGGCTGTCGCGCGGCGTCAGATCGTAGGCGATCGACCACGAGAGACTGACGGCAACGAGCACCGCCGCGGCCGCCGTCATCCAGCCGAGTCTGCGGGACCAGCCGCGGGGACTGGCGATCAGCCAGCCCGCGAGCAGGGCGGGACCGCAGGCGAACGCGGCCAGCATCTTGACGTTGAACGCCACGCCGAGAAGGGCCATGGACGCCACCAGCGAGAGCCCGCTTCCACGGAGCGCCGCCGATGCGGCCAGCAGCAGGAACAGCACCAGCCAGGAATCGGCGTTGTTGGAACGGTCGACCGCGACGGCGATCGGCGTCGTCGCCAGCAGCAGCGCGGCGAGCAACCCCGCTGTCGGCCCGAAGGCCCGGCGCACGAGCCCTCGCAGGATCGCCACCGATGCGACTCCCGCCAGCGCCTGCGGCAGGTGCAACATCCAGCCGCTGTAGCCGAACAGGGCGACGAACGCCGCCTGGATCCAGAACGCGACCGGCGGCTTGTCGATGGAGAGGAATCCCGCCGGGTCGAAGGCGTTGTAGAAGAAGAGCCGCGCGCCCTCGGTCATGCTGCGCACGGCGGCGGCGTAGTAGGTCGAACCGAAGCCGTTGTCCTCGAGACGCCAGAACCGCAGGGCGGCGGCTATGCCCAGCACCGCGAGGAAGCATGCGGTCTCGATGCGTGGTGTCTTGGTCGAACCGGCCGCCATGCCCGATTGATCTTCAGTGTCCCCTCGAGCACAAAATAGGCGCCGCCGCGGAAGAGAGCAAAGCAAGCTCGTGCCTCGGCGGCCTGTCTTCTCCTCTCGCCCGATCGGGGAAGAGGCGGGAGAGGGGCGACGCACGGCGCGAGTGTGGGAGAGGAATATGAGGGGCGAGACTCACGTCTTCATGCTCCTCGCCCCCGTGAGGGGGAGAGGCGGGGAGAGGGGGCGACGCACGGCGCGAGCCCAGAAGAGACCGTCGAGGTCTTGCATCATGCCGTGGCCGGGACGCAGAGTCGCTTTTCGCAATCTTCCGTGGCGGGCGTCCGATCCCTATCTGTGGCCGGACAGTGGAGGAAGACCATGAAGAAGGTTCTCGGGGTCTACAGCAGCCCCCATCGCCACTGGGTGGGCGACGGCTTTCCCGTCCGCTCGCTCTTCAGCTACGACACGCTCGGCCGCCAGATCAGCCCGTTCCTGCTGCTCGACTATGCCGGGCCGCACCGCTTCGATCCGGCGCCGAGGCCGCGCGGCGTCGGCCAGCATCCGCACCGCGGCTTCGAGACCGTGACGATCGTCTATGACGGCGAGGTCGCGCACCGCGATTCGACCGGCAAGGGCGGCACCATCGGTACCGGCGACGTGCAGTGGATGACCGCCGGCGGCGGCATCCTGCACGAGGAGCTGCATTCGCCCGGCTTCACCAGAACCGGTGGGCCGTTCCGCATGGTCCAGCTCTGGGTCAACCTGCCGGCCAAGGACAAGATGACGGCGCCCGGCTACCAGGCGATCGTCGCGGCCGACATCCCCGTGGTCGAGCTGCCCGAAGCGGCGGGCGAGGTGCGCGTGATCGCCGGCGCCTTCGGCGGCACGACCGGGCCGGCGCGGACCTTCACGCCGATCAACCTGTGGGACATGCGATTGAAGGCCGGCGCCTCGGTCACGCTCGACCTGCCCGACGGCCACAACAG
>NZ_DATBFE010000019.1:0-28645 GCF_036558665.1 Reyranella sp.
CAGCCCGCGCCTGGCGACTCGTGTGGGGCGTTCGCCGGGCGTAGCGCTTCGGCCCTGCCGGACATGCGCCATGGGGCGACAGCTCCCGCCACTCGACGGCAAGTCCGTCCTCATCGTCGAGGACGACTTTCTCATTGGCGAAGACCTGCGCCGGATGGTCGAGCAGGCGGGAGGAAAGGCCGTGGGTCCCGCGGCCAGCCTGCAGCTCGCGCTCTACCTCGCCGACGACGAGGAGCTGGACATCGCACTGCTCGACGTCCGGCTGCCCGACGGCATTTGCGCGCCGCTCGCCCTGCTGCTGGCCGAGCGCGACGTGCCCTTCGTGGTGGTGACGGCCTACGAGCCGATGTCGCTTCCCTCCGGGCTGAACAAGGCGCCGTGCATGGCGAAGCCCTTCGCCCGCGACGACCTGGTCGCGATGATGGTGCGCTGCTTCCGGCACTGACGCCCGCCCGAGGGCGGTGCTAGCGGACGAAGCCGTGGCCGTGCTGCAGCACGCCCGAGGTCGAGCGCTCGAACACGACGTTGAACAGGTCCTTCACGAGGTCGCTCATGCCGGCGTCGTCGGGCGCGGCCGAGGTCGTCCAGCCGCCGACCTGCGATAGCGCCTGCTCGTCGCGGCAGTAGACCGCGAACACGGAGACGCGGCCCGCGGTCGGCGGTCTGAACCGCGTCGTGCCGTTGCAGATCGCGCCCCCGTCGAGATTGCGGGCGGCATCGAACACCAGCACCAGGCGATAGTCGGGACGGGGGCGCGCGGCGGGCGCGTCGTAGGTGAAGGTGAGGTCGGGCGGCGGCTTGTTGGCCTGCAGGACCGGCAGCAGGCGGCGCGCCATCTCGGCCATCGGCAGGCCGGGATAGGGATTGCCGAAGAGCTCGACGCGGAACGGCCTGCCGTTGGCGACGGCGTAGAATTCGCGATAGTCGTACTGCATGGCGTAGAACGAACCGCCGAGCACGGCCGCGTGCGCGGTCGCGGGAATCGCCGCCAGGGGAAGTGCGGTCGCGGGAATCGCTGCCGCCGCAACGAGCGCCGCGGCCATCTTGCGGATCGAGCGCATGGGATATCCTCCGCCGGTTTCGCCGCGAGCATAGGGCAGCGCCCGTCCCCGCGCCGTTCACATTGTCGCCAGTCGGGCGGGCGGAACGAGCGAGCGGGACGCTCCCGGTCCGGAAGAAGAACCGTACGGCCGCGCCGTTCACCTTGTCGCGCAGTCGGGCCGGCGGGAACGAGCGAGCGAGACGCTCGCGGTCCGGAAGAAGAACCGCGGGACCGCGAGCCTCCGGCTCGCCTCATGGGCGACGAAGCAAGCCTTCGGGACCGCGAGCCTCCGGCTCGCCTCATGAGCGAGGCGTCCTACTCCTGCTCGAGCAGCGCGCGAATCGTCTGGACCAGGCCTTCGAAGGCGTAGGGCTTGTCGACGTACCGGATCGGCCCTTCCGGCCTGTCGCCCCGGGCGGAGGTGAGCAGCACCCTGATCGACGGGTGCCTTTGCAGGATCCAGCGGGCAAGCGCGTTGCCGTCCATCGAGCCCGGCATGTTCACGTCCGAGAACACGAGGTGAAGCGGCCTGATGCTTTCGACGACGCGCACGGCGTCGTCGGCGTTGCTCGCCTCGATCACCATGAAGCCGGCCGTCCGCAAGTACATGCAGACGGCGACGCGCAGCATGACCTCGTCCTCGACGACGAGAACGACCGGTTGGCCAGCCGCGGCGGGATCGCCCCCTGATTCGGCAGCAGCACTACTGACCATTGCCCTCCCCGCGCCCTGCGCTCTTGGCGGCGCAGACCGACTGCACGCGACGAAGGAATAACCGAATTGCCGGCCGATGGTTGCGCACGCACGAAGAATGCGGAATTGCCGGTCCCGGGACGTTGCCGGGGAACGACCGCGGAAGGCACTCGTTCTGGCCGCCATGAGTGAAACCGACAGCGGTCAGGCCGGAGCGCCGACGATCCTGGTGGTCGAGCGGGATGTGCTGATCCGCATGGCCGTGTGTGCCTACCTTCGCGACTGCGGCTTCGCCGTCATCGAAGCGGCGGACGAGGACGAGGCGCTGGCCATCCTGCGGTCCGATCTCGAGGTCCGGATCGTGGTGATCGACCTCGGGCCGGGACGGGAGTCGAAGGGCTTCGAGCTGGCCAAGTGGCTGCGAACGCACCAGCCGCGGATCAAGCTCGTGCTGACCTCGGGCGTGCGCAACCTCGCGCGACAGGCGCATGACCTCTGCGAGGAAGGACCGATCCTTCCCAAGCCGTACTCCTATCAGGAGCTCGAACAGCGCATTCGCCATCTCCTCGCATAGGCCGGCGAGGCCCGGGCGGACTCGGCTGCGCCCTGGAGGGCGTCTTCGACGGCCGCTTCTCCGCGGATCTCGAAGAGGCACGCGAAGACAATTGATTTCCTCCAGTCGGGTGGTAACGTAATTCCGTTTCAATTTATGGTCGAAACGGGAAACGTGCGCGAAGCACATCCGCGAACCGGATCGCGAGGACGGGAGGGACATTCGTTTCACGATGGCAACCGGATGTAGCGGCGCACCGGAGGGGACACCGAACAACGAGGTGTGAGGAGGGAACAATGAGAAGAAGCACATTGTTGGGGCTCCTGGCGGCTGCCGTATTTTCGCTCGCCGGCAAAGCCGCCCTTGCGGCCGAGACTCTCACCATTCTGTGGGCCGAATGGGACCCCGCGAACTATCTCCAGGAGCTGGTGAAGGACTACGAGAAGCAGACCGGCGTGAAGGTCATCGTCGAGACGGTTCCGTGGCCCGATTTCCAGACCAAGGCGTTCACCGAGTTCAACGCCAAGGGCGACGCGTACGATCTCGTCGTCGGCGACTCGCAGTGGCTGGGCGCGGGATCGACCGGCGGCCACTACGTCGATCTCACGGATTTCTTCGCCAAGCACAACGTCGCCAAGTCGATGGCGGCGGCCACCGTCGCCGGCTACGCCGAATATCCGCCGGGCAGCAAGAAATACTGGGCCATCCCGCTCGAAGGCGACGCCAACGGCTGGGCCTATCGCAAGGACTGGTTCGAGGATCCCAAGGAGAAGGCGGCGTTCAAGGCCAAGTACCATTATGACCTCGACGTGCCGAAGGACTACACCCAGCTGCGCGACATCGCCGAGTTCTTCCACCGTCCCAACGAGAAGCGTTACGGCGTGGCGCTGTACACCGACAACACCTACGACGCGCTGGCGATGGGCGTCGAGCAGACGATCTTCAGCTTCGGCGGGGAGCTCGGCAACTACTCGACCTACAAGGTGCGCGACATCATCAACTCCAAGCAGAATGTCGAGGCGCTGAAGTGGTACAAGGATCTCTACAAGTTCGCGCCGCCGGGCTGGGGCAAGGCCTTCTTCCTCGAGGACAACCAGGCCATCACCGAGGGCGTGGCGGCGATGAGCATGAACTTCTTCGCCTTCTTCCCGGCGCTCGCCAATCCGGCGACGAACAAGAACGCCAAGGGCACGGGTTTCTTCGCCAATCCCGCCGGCCCCGGCGGCAAGCCGCGCTTCGCCGCACTGGGCGGGCAGGGCGTGTCGGTCGTGAGCTACTCGAAGAAGCGTGACCAGGCGTTGAAGTGGCTCGAATGGTTCGTCCGCGACGACGTGCAGCAACGCTGGGCCGAGCTGGGCGGCTACACCTGCAACGAGAAGGTGCTGAGCTCGGAGAAGTTCCGCAAGGCCACGCCCTACAACGAGGCCTTCTATCAGAGCATGCTGATGGTCAAGGACTTCTGGGCGACGCCGGAATACGCGACGCTGCTCGAGCAGATGAACAAGCGCGTGTATCCCTTCGTCGTCGGCGCCAAGGGCACCGCCGAGGAAGCCCTCAACGGTCTTGCCGACGACTGGGAAAAGACCTTCAAGCAGAACAAGCGGTATTGAGTGGTCGTGCGGGCCTGCGGGGAGGGCGTGCTCTTCCCGCCGGGCCCGGGCCCGACCGTCGCGATCCGACGATCGCAAGAAGCCCCGCGAAGGGCTCGCGCAGGAGGAGGGCGTAGTAGGTGTTCAGCAAACTCGATTCCCGCTCGCTGGCGGCGAGGCGGGGTCTCAGCGATCTCAGCATCCGCAATCTGTTCATCATTCCCACGATTGCGTTCCTGATCGTCTTCAACATCTTTCCGCTGATCTACTCGCTCGGCTACTCCTTCACCGACTTCCGTGCCTCGTCCAACACGCCGGCGGCTTTCGTCGGGCTGCAGAACTATCGCGATCTGCTGAACGACGACCATGTCTGGAACAACTTCAGCGTCACCGCCAGATACGTGCTCCTGTCGGTCGGCGGCCAGGTGCTGGTCGGCTTCGGCGTCGCCATGCTGCTCAATCGCCGGATCCCCTTCAAGGGCCTGTTCACGACGCTGCTGCTGGTCCCCATGATGATGTCGCCGGTCGTGGTCGGCCTGTTCTGGGAGCTGCTCTACAGCCCGTCATGGGGCATCATCAACTACGCCCTGGGCCTGGGTGATTTCGCCTGGCTCTCCGATCCGGACGTGGCGCTCTACGCCATCGCCATCACCGACATCTGGATGTGGTCGCCCTTCGTGATGCTGCTGTGCCTGGCCGGCCTGTCCGCCATCCCGCCGCATCTCTACGAGGCGGCCGCGATCGACCGCGCCGGCCGCTGGTTCACCTTCACGCGCATCACGCTGCCGCTGGTGGCGCCGTTGCTGCTGATCGCCATCATCTTCCGCACGATGGAGGCCTTCAAGACCTTCGACCTGGCGTTCATCATGAGCAGCCAGGAGACCACCGAGCTGATCGCGATCAAGCTCTATCGGCTGGCCTTCCAGGAGTGGCAGACCGGCCCGTCGTGCGCGCTCGCCTACATGGTCCTGATCATGGTGCTCGCGATCACCAACATCTACGTGAAATACCTCAACCGCGCCAAGGATCGCTGACCGGCATGGCGGCCGTCCAGTCCACTCGCCAGAAGGCCCTGAACCACGTCGCGGTCGTGGCCGTCGTGCTCCTGACGCTGGTCTATCTGGTGCCGATCTACTGGATTACCTCGACGGCATTCAAGCCGCGCAGCCTCGCCACGACGGTACCGCCGACCGTCCTGTTCGAGCCCGAGGTGACGGCGTTCATCAAGCTGTTCACCAAGCGCGTGCAGATGATCGGCACGGTCAAGCCCGAGGTCTACGACAAGGCGCCGTGGTGGGAGAAGAGGATCTACGACCTCGGTGAACGCATCATCAAGGACTCCCGCGGCAACAGCGAGCCGTCGGCCTACCCGAGTCGTTTCCTCAACAGCCTGATCGTCGCGGTGAGCAGCACCCTGCTGGCGGTCGCCATGGGCACGTTGACGGCCTACGGGTTCTCGCGCTTTCGCATGCCGGGCGAGCAGGACTGGCTGTTCTTCATCCTCAGCACGCGCATGTTGCCGCCGGTGGTCGTGGCGATCCCGATGTTCCTCATGTACCGCGCCGTCGGACTGGTGGACACGCACGTCGGATTGATCATCCTGTACACCGCCTTCAACCTGTCGTTCTCGGTCTGGCTCATGAAGGGCTTCATCGACGAGATCCCCAAGGAATACGAGGAGGCCGCGCTGGTCGACGGCTACACGCGCATGGAGGCGTTCTTCAAGATCGTGCTGCCGCAGTCGGCGACCGGCATCGCGGCGACCGCCGTGTTCTGCTTCATCACCGCATGGAACGAGTACGCCTTCGCGCTGATGATGACCAACCGTCGCGCGCAGACCGCACCGCCCTACATTCCCTCGC
This sequence comes from Reyranella sp., assembly GCF_036558665.1. Taxonomy (GTDB): domain Bacteria; phylum Pseudomonadota; class Alphaproteobacteria; order Reyranellales; family Reyranellaceae; genus Reyranella. Next base: position 5,740 of record NZ_DATBFE010000019.1, read on the forward strand.
AGCTCGGATCGGGGATCACGGACTGGACCGCGATCGCCGCCGGCACCCTCCTGTTCCTCCTGCCGGTCGCGATCTTCACCTTCCTGTTGCGCAAGCATCTGCTGCGCGGCGTGACGTTCGGGGCGATCAGGAAGTGATGCGCCGGCCGGGAAAAGCCATGGATCGAAGAGTGCAGCAATGACGTTCCGACAACTGAGCGCGAAGTACCTGGAGCCCGGCAGCATGTGGTTGATGGTGCTGGGCATCGTGTTCCTGTGCCAGCCCTGGAGCCGCCTGCTGCATCTCTACAGCGTGACCGTCACGCTCGCCGGACTGGTCGGCTTCTCGATCTTCTCCAAGATCAAGCCGCTGCCCGAGGACGACCAGGAGCGCGCCTGAAGATGGCAACGGTCGTGGCCCACCTGTCGCGGTCGTCGTGATGGCCGACATCGTGCTCCGCGACGTCGAGAAGTATTTCGGCGAGAGCTACATCGTCCGCAAGCTCAACCTTGAGATCCGCCATCGCGAGTTTCTCGTGCTGCTGGGGCCATCCGGGTGCGGCAAGACGACGACGCTGCGAGCGATCGCCGGACTGGAGGAAATCGACAGCGGAGAGATCCTGATCGATGGCCGGCCGATGCAGAGCCGGCAGGCCGCCGATCGCGATATCGCCTTCGTGTTCCAGCTCTTCGCCCTGTATCCCCATCTGTCCGCCTACGAAAACATTGCCTTTCCCCTGCGCGCCACGAACGAGAAGAGGAGCGTCGTCGACCGGCGCGTGCGCGAGGTCGCCAGCGCGCTGCGCATCGAAGGCCTGCTGGGCAAGCGGCCGTCGGCGCTGTCCGGCGGCGACATGCAGCGCGTCGCCATCGGGCGGGCGCTGGTGCGCCGGCCCAAGGCCCTGCTGATGGACGAGCCGATGGGCGCGCTCGATGCCAAGCTGCGCGAGGAGATGCGGGCCGAGCTGAAGCACATCCACATCGAGAACGAGGCCACCACCGTCTATGTCACTCACGATCAGGTCGAGGCCATGGCCATGGCCGACAGGATCGCCATCATGAACGACGGGGTGCTGCAGCAGGTCGGGCTGCCCGCGGACGTCTATCAGTATCCCGCCAACCTGTTCGTGGCGCAGTTCGTCGGCAGCCCGATCATGAACATCGTCGATGGAACGGTGCGCCCCGGCGACGGCTGCACGGACGTGGTGCTGGGCGAGGACGATGCGGTTCAGCGCTTTCCCGTCGAGCTCTATCGCAAGATGGCCGGGCGGCGGCAGGGCGAAGACAGGCTCGCCATCGGCGTTCGTCCGGAGGGGGTGCTGGTGGCGCTCCAGCCGGGCGACGGCTACTTCCCGGCGGAGGCCCACATCATCGAGCGGCTGGGTCCCTACGATATCGTCGATCTCAGGTTCGGCACCCAGCTCTTTCGCTCGCGCACCACCAGCGGCTACGTCGACAAGGCGGGGAGAGCGGTATGGGCTCGCCTCGACGAGAAGCAGACCCACTTCTTCGATCGCCGCAGCGGTGAATCCCTGCAGGTCAGGCTGTGAGCACAGATGGCCCACGTCGAGTTGCGCAACATCAACAAGAGGTTTCGCCGGCACACCGCGCTCAGCGACCTCAGTCTCGACGTCGGCGACGGCGAATTCTTCGTCCTGCTGGGACCGACCGGCGCCGGCAAGACCACGACGCTGCGATTGATCGCGGGACTGGACGCGCCCGACTCGGGCTCGATCCTGATCGAAGGCGAGGACGTGGGGCGATGGAGCGCGGCCGAGCGCGACGTCGCGCTCGTGTTCCAGTACTACTCCCTCTATCCGCACTATACCGTGCGCCAGAACCTCGAGTTCCCGCTGAAGTCGAGGCAGCGCCGGCTCGGCGCCACGGAAATAGCCGGCCGGGTGGCGCGGGCGGCACAGACCTTGCGCATCGAGCACCTGCTGGAGCGCAAGACCGACCGGCTTTCCGGCGGCGAGATGCAGCGCGTCTCGCTCGGCCGCGCGATCGTGCGCCAGCCCCGGGTCTTCCTCATGGACGAGCCGCTGTCCAACCTCGACGCCAAGTTGCGCGAGATCCTGCGTGCCGAGCTCAAGGACCTGCAGATGAAGTTCCGCGCCACCTTCCTCTACGTCACCCACGATCAGGTCGAGGCCATGAGCATGGGCGACAAGATCGGCGTGCTCAATCACGGCCGCATCGTCCAGATCGGCACGCCGCACGAGATCTACAACCGGCCGCGCGACACCTTCGTGGCCACCTTCGTCGGCTCACCGGCCATGAACCTGCTGTCCGGGGCCCTCCGGGACGGCAAGGTGACGGTCGCTCCCGGCAAGCTGGAGATACCGGTGGCGGCCGCAGTCGCGAGGCGGCTGCCCGAGGGCCTGGACCGCATGACACTCGGCGTGCGCGCGGAGGACGTCCTGTTGGGACCGGGCGGGGGACTTGAAGGCCGGGTGTACGGGGTGGAAAATCACGGTGTGGAGAAGATCGTCACCCTCAAGGTGAATGAACACTCCTTGAAGGCGACGGTGCCGGCGCACATGGCGATCGAGGTCGACAGCGTGACCCCGTTTGCGATCGATCCGGGGAAGCTCCAGTTTTTCGCGCCACAGACCGGCGTCAACCTGGTCTGGGCGAGGGAGGAGGCAAGCCATGGCTAAAGTCCTGTTCAAGAATGTCAACGTGCTCGATGGCACGGGCGCGCCGCCGTTCACCGGCCAGGTGCTGGTGGAAGGCAACCGCATCAAGGCCGTTGCCCCGCAGGGCACGGCCGTCGCCTCCGACGGCGCCCACATGGTGGACGGTGGCGGCGCCACATTGATGCCCGGCCTGGTCGAGGCCCACTCGCATCTCACCTTCCTCGACACCGCGGACCTCGAAAGCCTGGGCTTCGTGCCGCCCGAGGAACACACGCTGCGCACCGCCAAGAACGCGCGCAAACTCCTGGAACAGGGCTTCACCGCCTGCAACAGCGCGGCGTCGGCCAAGGCGCGCCTGGACGTCGTGATCCGCAACGCGATCGACGCGGGCGACATTCCGGGACCGCGCACGCGTGCGGCCAGTCCCGAGCTGGCGACGACGGCGGGGCTGGGCGATGTGCGCCTGCGCCACATGCATCGGGAGACGTTCGCCATCATCTGCGACGGCCCCGAGGAGTTCCGCAAGACGGCGCGCGAGATGGTTCGCGAGGGCGTCGATACGCTCAAGATCAACCCGTCGGGCGACGAGTTCGTGCCCCATTGCCGGGCGCACCATACGGTGATGACGGAAGCGGAGATCGAGGCGGTATGCGAAGTCGGCCGCATGCACGACAAGCGCGTGGCCGCTCACGCGCGCAGCGCGGAGTCGGTGAAGCTCAGCCTCAAGCACGGCGTCGAGGTCATCTATCACGCCACGCTCGTCGACGACGAGGCCTGCGCCCAGCTCGAGGCCGCCAGGGACCGTGTCTTCGTCGCGCCCACGCTCGGCATCAGCTACACGACGCTCAACGAAGCCACCAAGTGGGGCATCACCACCCAGGTGGCGGAGAGCCTGGGCATACGGCGCGAGCTGGAAGTCGCCATCGGCAACATGAAGGAGCTGAAGAAGCGCGGTGTCCGCATCCTGCCCGGCGGCGACTACGGCTTCGCCTGGAACCCGATCGGAACCAACGCCCGCGACATCGAGCACTTCGTCAGCCTGCTGGGTTTCTCGCCGATGGACGCGATCCTTTCGGCCACCAAACTGGGCGGCGAGATCATGATGATGGGCAACGAACTGGGCCAGATCAGGCCCGGGTATCTCGCCGACATCCTGCTGGTCGACGGCAATCCGCTGACCAACGTGAAGATCCTGCAGGATGCGGACAAGCTGCTCGCCGTCATGAAGGACGGCCAGTTCCACAAGCAGCCCGACATGGCGGCAGCGGCCCGGCGTCAGGTCGCTTGACGCTTTTGCCGTGCGCCGCAGGCCGGGGCGCCCGGCAAACCGGGCGCTTTCCGCTGGGGATGCCATGAAGCTTCCCCAGACCGGCGGCTGCCAGTGCGGCAAGGTCCGCTACGAGATCACCGCCGCTCCGCGGGCGGTCTACACCTGCCATTGCACCGCCTGCCAGCATTGGAGCGGCAGCGCCTTCTCGATCGTGGTTCTGGTCGATGACGCGGCCTTCCGTCTGTCGGGCGCCGAGCCCCGGCCCATCCGGCGCATCGCCGACAGCGGCCGGGTCGTCGGCCGGCTGGTCTGCCCCGAATGCGGCTCGTGGCTCTGCAACGCGACGGGAGATGGTGGCCGCCGGGTGCGGGCGGGAACGCTGGACGACGTCTCGTGGGTGCGGCCGACGACGCACTTCTGGATCCGCAGCAAGCAACCCTGGGTCATCCTGCCCGAAGGCGGCGAGACCTTCGAGACCGAGCCCGACGGCTAGGTCATAGGGACCGCGAGCGTCCCGGCGCGGAGACTACGCGCGACTCGATCATGAACATGATGCGAGCGAGACGCTCGCGGTCCGCAAGAGGACGACACCGGAGCGCTCATGCTTTTGTGGATCGCGAGCGTCCCGCTCGCTCTTGGCGATGATGCGAGCCGGAGGCTCGCGGTCCGGAAGAGCATGAGGGATCTACAGGCAATCGCGCGCGATGCGGCGGTCCCAGGTGCGGGAGCAGACTTGGTTCGCACCCTCCCAGGCGCGCAGGCTCGCGTGCACGAGGAACGTCTCGCGCGTGCAGGAGAGGCGAAGCTGCGTCTCGATCCGGATCGTCCAGTCGCCGCGCGCAAGCGTGTCGGTGTGGGCAAGCTCGGCGACGGCGCTCGTGGGATCGTCGTCCTCGACGTGCCAGCGCGAGCGGCCGTGCGTGCCGAGCTCGAGCCCCAGCCGGTCGATGCGCTTCACGCCCGGCGCGACCGTGGTGATCCTGTCGGGCGGCGCGGTCTGCGGCTCCGCGAACGGGCGCGGCGCGGTCTCGACGCGCGACGGCCTGATTGGCAGGTCGAGAGCGCCGCGCAGGATCGTAACCGTCGCGCGCTCGGGCGCCGGCCACAGGAGCGGCCAGTAGCTGGTCGAGAGCGCGAGGCGAATCCGGTGGCCGGCGGGCAGGACCGCGCCCGCATCGTTGAGCTGCAGGCGCACCCGGTAGCGCCGGCCGGCGACGAGCGGCGCCGGCGTCTCGTGGCCGTCGCGGTGCGCGAGGTTCAGGATGCCATACGAGAGGCGCAGCGACTCGCCCGTGGATTGGCCCGCGGGACGGACATCGCAGAGCCGTGCCACAAGATGGGCGACCGGCTTGTCGCAGGCGAGTTCGAGGTCGAGCACCGGCGCGCCCAGCAGCTCGAACGTGCGCTCGATCGGCGCGGTCTCGAAGGTGAGCGAGCGCGCGTCGTCCCCGCGCTGGTCACCGGCCTGGTCGTCGCCGCCGCCGAACGGGCACCATTGGCCCGCCTCCTTGCCCACGGTCTGCGGCGTCGAGATCGGCCGCGGGTCGAGCGGCGCCCCCTTTGTCACGAGCCCGCCGTCGCTGAGGAACAGGCGATGCACGGCGCGGTCCGGCGGCGGCCAGCACGGCTCCTCGATCCAGCGGCCCGGCAGGATCTCGTGATGCCTGGCGGGCTTCACGCTTTCCGTCATCCAGGCGCGCAGCATCGGCTCGTCCATGACGCCGGTGTCGATGCCTTTCAACCAGTGGTCCCACCAGCGCAGCATCTCCTGCAGGAAGCCGATCTGCGGGCCGGGGCGCGCGAAATGCGGATAGGCATGCGCCCACGGGCCGATCAGTCCCTTGCGCGGGCAGGAGAGCCGCTCGAGCATGCGCGGGATCGCGTTGCTGTAGCCGTCGGTCCAGCCGCCGACGAGGAAGGTCGGGCAGCGGACGGCGGCGTAGTCCTCGCAGATCGATCCCTGCTTCCAGTAGGCGCCGCGCCTCTGATGTCCGAGCCAGGTTTCGAGGAACAGCGGCACGTTGTCGAGCCGCTCGCGCCACATCGCCCTCCAGCGCTCGCCCACCAGCCCGGGATCGGGCGGATGGCACATCGAGCGGAAGAAGAAGGACGCCCAGCCGAGCCCGTCGCCGCCGAGCAGCCCGCCGCCCATGTAGTGCACGTCGTCGGCGTATCGGTCGTCGGTCGAGCAGAGCGAGACGATGGCCCCGAGCGCCGGCGGCCGGCGCGCCGCCACCTGCAGCGCGTTGAAGCCGCCCCACGAGATCCCCATCATGCCGACCGCGCCACTGCACCAGGGCTGGCGCGCGAGCCAGGCGATCACCTCGATTGCGTCGTCCTGCTCCTGCGTCGTGTACTCGTCGAACAGCAGGCCGTCCGATTCGCCGCTGCCGCGGATGTCGACGCGCACGCCGGCATAGCCGTGGCCGGCCAGATACGGATGGGTCAGCGCATCGCGGTCGTTGGTGCCGTCGCGCTTGCGGTAGGGCAGGTACTCGAGGATCGCCGGCACGGGATGGCGCTCGGCATCGGCCGGCAGCCAGATGCGTGCCGCAAGCCGCGTGCCGTCGGCGAGCGGGATCAGCGTGTGCTCGATCTCCCGCACCTCGCGCGGAAACGCCGTCACGATCACAGGGGCGCTTGCCTGTTGAACCATTCAGAGACTGGAGACTAGCAGGCGGAGATGTCCGCCAGCGAATAACTCGTGCTTCGACCCTCGGCCCCGGCTTCGCGCTGCGAGGGCACAACTTCTTAGTACAAGCGAGCGGAAGGTTTATGACGGCGTCTTTCGACCGCGTCAAAGTTGCCACCCTCCTGTTCGGTGATGCCTTGGTATCATAAATGAGGGATACCTTCAGCATGGGCTTTGTATTGGACAACTTTCCTGCGCAATTTGCGCGCTTTCAACGTCTGATTGCAGCGAATGACAAAGGCCATGCGTTCACCAATTTCCGGGAAGGCATTGCTGCTGTCTGGGAGGCTTACAAGCCGCGGCTGCGTCAGCACGCGCTCACCCTACTAAAACCGCAAGAGTGGCAAAGACATAGCGCCGGCTCCGGTGAAATTCTGAAATGCGTTATCGCCGCGATCGAGATTCAGGATAGTCAGCGCAATCTGATCAACAATCTCGTCTTTTGGCAGAACCGCTATGGACACGCGAATCGCGAGCACAGAGTGCTGCTCGAAGCGGTCTCGGACGAACGGCTTCGACGAGATCTAGAAAGCGAACTGTTTATCCTTTATCGAGGTCAAGCCGACGAGGAGGGTAGTGCCTTTGATGGTCTGAGGACGCTGACAGACGGCAAGTATCCGTTGCTCGCCTATCTGTTCTTTCTAAAGGATATGGATCGATTCGCCCCAATTCAGCCGACGACCTTTGACCATGCGTTTCGGGCCCTGCACATCGAGCTTGTCACGTTGCACAACTGCTCTTGGAGCAACTATCAGCAGTTCAATGCTGCCCTAGGCGCGATCCAGTCAGCGTTGGCGGCACTTCCGGGACTAACTAACGTCCGGCTGATTGATGCCCATTCATTCTGTTGGCTGTTGGCAAGGCTAAAGGACGACCCGGGTCATAGCAGCAATGCTGCCAAGGCGGATGCCGGAAGGGTCCTCAGTGCGCGTCAGAAGGCAATCGTCGACATGCGATTGTCAATCTTGAATACGGTAAAATATTCCAACGGGCAGCTCATGGAGAAGACGATCAAGAACAAGGAGACAAGTCTGAACCCATTGCAACTGGATGAACTCCTTGCATCGTTGCTCGACCTCCAGGGCAATCGATGTGCGCTGACGGGCATCCCTTTCGATTTCGTCAGTGCGGAGCCGGACAGAGCGTTGCTACCCTCGCCTGACAGGATTGATAGCAATGGCCACTACGTGCCGGGAAACCTCCAAGTCGTTTGCAGGTTCATAAACTCGTGGAAGGGCGCCAGTGACAATGAAGAATTCAAGCGGCTGCTGATGTTTGTTAGGGAGGCGGGCCAGTAGCGGGGCATGTCAGCGCGCCTCAATCATCCCTCAGAGAATAGCGCGCGCTGCGGCCAACGGCAGGATCGTTGCGGAAGATGCGGCAGTCCACGAGATCGGCGATGTCACGGAGCGCCGTGTCGGCGGAGCACTCCTCGATCTTCGCCCATTTGGTCGATGTGAGCTTGCCAGTGAAGCCACTGAGCATGCGGTTGAGCATGTCACGCTGACGCGCGTTGAGGCGGGTGGTTGCATGTTTGCGCCAGAAGTCGGCCTTGGGCAGGACGGTAGCGAAGATTTGTTCGGCGCTGGCGAAAGCCCGTTCCAGGCAGGCGAGGAACGAGTCGAGCCAATGGGAGATGTCGAGATCGCCTCTCTGGGTCGCCTCGAGGATGGCGTAGTAGCGATTGCGTTCGACGCGGATCTGGGCAGACATGCTGCAGAAGCGTTGCGGGCTTCCCTCAGAGCGGGCGAGGCTCATGTCGGCGATGGCGCGCGATCCGGCCGTTGCCGTCGTCGAAGGGATGGACGGTCACGAACCAGAGATGCGCGATCGCCGCCTTCAGGACCGGATCGACCGCGGTGTCCTTGTCGTTGAACCAACGCAGGAATGCCTGCACCTCGCGCCGCAGACGGCGGGCCGGCCCGGTAGTGGACGCGTTCGCGCCCGTCACTGTAGTGTCCGCATCTTCTGCGGAGAGTATGGCATCCATTCTCCGCACGGGCCATCCTCGATGGATGAGCGGTTGGCGCGGCGGCAAGACGGCGACCCATCCTCAGTCGCCGCGCTTCTTGGCGTCGTACTTGTCGAGCGTAACCTCCTCGAGGCAGGCGGCGAACTCGACCGAGGCCTGGATGTCGCCGGTCGCACTGGTGTCGCCCCTGGTGACGCAGCGCGCGACGCGCAGGCAGTATTCCTCCTCGACCCGGCGTTCCGAGACGATCGCCTGGATGGTGCGCGGGGCGGGCATCTTGAGCAGCGCGAGCTTGGAGCTCTGGTAGTCGTCGCGCGCCGCGTTGAGGCAGGCGAATTCCGCGCGGGCGGGCTTGGACCTGTCCGACTGCTGCGCCGCCGCGGGGACGCCGCAGATGCAGGCCACGATGACGATTGCGACTCGCACTCCGGACATGAACGAACTTCCCTGCCGACCCATCGCAACTTTACACGCAACGGAGGTTCAGGCCAGAACGCTCTCCTGGCAGCCGTTCGGTTCCAGCCCGGCCCGCCGGCGCTCCTCGGGCGCACGGAGGCCATCGCGCATTCGAGGCCCGCACGCCGTGGCCGTGTGATATTTTCCTTCAGATCGATCGATAGGCCGGATGCGGGGAGCAATGGGCTGGAACAGGCGATACGCGCTGCGGAGCTATGTCAGGTCGGCGCTCTGGGTCATACCGCTCGCGGCCTACCTCGCGGCGATGGTGGCGATCCGCATTCTCGGCCGGGTCGACGAATGGCTGGGCTGGTCGTGGAGCTGGGTGGTGGAAGTGCCGGTCGCGCAGATCGCGCTGCAGGCGATCATCACGGCGACGCTCTCCTTCATCGTCTTCACCTTCAGCTCGCTCCTGGTGGCCATCCAGGTGGCGAGCGCCCAGCTCACGCCGCGGGTCATCGCCACGACCCTGCTGCGCGACAACTCGATCCGGTCGGTCGTCGCCCTGTTCGTCTTCACGCTGGCCTTCGGCATCGGCACGCTCGCCAGGACGCAGGACGATGTGCCGTATCTCCTCCTGCTGGTCGCCTTCGTGCTGGCCGGCCTCTCGCTCGCGGCCTTCCTCTATCTGATCGACTATGCGGCGCGGCTGCTGCGGCCGGTCAGCATCGTCTGGCGCATCGGCGAGGAGGGGCTCGCCGTCATCGACGCGGTCTACCCCGTCAAGATCAGGGAGCGCCATGTGCCGACGCCGCCACGGCCGGTGCCCCGCGGTCCCGATCGGTTCATCGTGCACAGCGGCATATCGGCGATCGTGCTGGCCGTCGATCTCGACACGTTGCTGCGCGAAGCCAAGCGTACCGATGGCATCATCGAGTTCGCCTACCAGGTCGGCGATTTCGCCTCCGTGGGCGAGCCGCTGTTCCTGCTCTACGGCGGCGCCGCGGCGGCCGACGAGGGCAAGCTCAGGGCCGCCGTGGCGATGGGGCCGGAGCGGACGATCGAGCAGGACGCGACGTTCGCTTTCCGTGTCATCGTCGACATCGCCATCAAGGCCTTGTCCAAGGCGATCAACGATCCCACGACCGCCGTCCTCGCGATCGACCAGCTCCATCGCCTGCTGCGCGTCACCGGGCGACGCCATCTGCACGACGACGTGCTCCGGGGCGACGCCGGCGAGACGCGGGTGATCTTCCGGACCGCGAGCTGGGACGACTTCGTGCACCTCTCGTGCCGGGAGATCCGGCTGTACGGCGCGCAGAATTTCCAGGTGGCGCGGCGCCTCCGGGCGATGCTCGAGAACCTTCTGGTCGTCCTGCCGGAAGCCCGGGGTCCGGCGTTGCGCGACGAACTGGAGCTGCTCGACCTCACGCTCGAACGCCTCGACCTCCTGCCGAAGGATCTGGTGCTCGCCCGCGTGCCCGATCTTCAGGGCCTGGGAGGATCATTGCGATGACGACCCGCAGGGTCATCCCGGTCGTGATTGAAGTGACACCGCCGCTCCGCCGGTATAGCGTGCTGGCGAGACGAGTTTGAGTTCGCGTCGCAACCAGGCATAGAGGTTCGGTCGTTGGAACAGACGCATCCCGGCGCAATCGATCACCTGCCGGTCTTCGTCACGGCGCCCGGCCAGACCGACGTGTTGTTCGTCGTGACCGTGGTCCTGCTGATCGGCATCGTGCTCGGCATCGGCCTCCTCTACCTGCACCTGCATGCGCTGCCCGAGCGCGTGGCGCACCGCACCAACAAGGTGCAGATGGAGATCGTGGCGATCCTCGCCTTGCTGGCGCTGTTCACGCACGAGCACCTGTTCTGGATCGCCGCCCTGCTTCTCGCCTTCGTCCAGTTGCCGGACTTCTCGACGCCGGTCGCGTCGATGGCCGAGTCGCTGGAAAAGCTCGCTCGTCGCGGCGATGGGCTGCGCGGCGAGCCGGTGGAGGATCGGCCGCGCGGCGAGCCGGAGCCGCAGCCGCAGCTCGATCGGCGCGGCGAGGTTCGGGAGGCAGGGCAGGGCGCGGCGGTGCGCGAACCGGTCGCCGCGAGCCGGCCGGTCGCCGACAGGGTTACCAGCGCGGAGTGACACATGATCGAGCTGATGCTCTGCTCAATGCTCACGATCCTGCCGGACTACCTTTTCCGCCGCTACGCGCAGGGCAAGCGCATCGGCCGGGAGATCAATCTCTACACGATGTGGTTCGAGCTGCGGTGGGGGATCACGGCCTGCCTGATGCTCACCATCTCCCTCGTGACGCTCATCTTCTACTTCCATCCGGCGACCAAGGCGGTCACCGCGATGTATCGGACGGTGACGATCCTGCCCGAGACGAACGGCCGCGTCGCGGACGTCTACGTGGGCATCAACGACAAGGTCGAGGCCGGTCAGCCGCTGTTCCGCCTCGACAGCTCGCGGCAGCAGGCGGCCGTCGAAACGGCTCGCCGGAACATCGCCGAAGTCAACGCGGCAACGGAAGTGGCGAGGACCGAACTCGTCGCGGCAGACGGCCAGATCCGGCAGGCCGAAGGCGCCTATCGTCAGACGCTGAGGGAGCTCGAGACCAAGGTCGAGCTGCGGCAGCGCAGTCCGAATACGGTGTCGCCCCGGGAAATCGAACAGCTCGAGATCAACGCGGACCGGCTGCACGGCGCGATCGACGCGGCGCGCGCGAACAAGGAGACGCTGCAGACCAAGCTCGATTCCCTGCTGCCGGCGCAGAAGGCGAGCGCCGAGGCAGCGCTTGCCGAGGCGGAAGTCGATCTCGGCAAGACCGTCGTGCGGGCCGGCGTGACCGGAACGGTCCAGCAGTTCACGCTGCGCAAGGGCGACGTGGTGAATCCCATGATCCGGCCCGCCGGCATCCTGGTTCCCGCCACGGCAGGACGGTTGGCGCTGGTCGCCGGATTCGGGCAAATCGAGGCCCAGGTGATCAAGAAGGGCATGATTGCCGAGGTAACCTGTGTCGGCAGGCCGTTTGCCATCATCCCGATGGTGGTGACGGACGTGCAGGACGTGATCGCCGCGGGACAGTACCGGCCCACCGACCAGTTGATCGACGTGTCGCAAACGGCCCGGCCCGGAACCATCACTGCGTTCCTCGAGCCGCTGTACGTGGGCGGGCTGGAGGGTGTCCCACCCGGCGGCACCTGCATTGCCAACGCCTACACCGACAACCATCACGAACTCGCCTCGGGCCACCCCGGCGCGTCGCGAGCGCTCTTCCTGCACGTGGTCGACGCCGTCGGCATCGTGCATGCCGCCATACTGCGGATCCAGGCGCTGCTGCTTCCGGTGCAGACGCTGGTGTTCACCGGCCACTGAATACGGCCGCATCCCGACCGGCGCGCCTCAACTTCCTCTGCCGCGGGTCCCCGCGTGCGTTTGCCGTTGAGCACGGCATGACGGGTGGTCGGCCGTTGCGTCAGCCGACCACCTGTCGGCCGCTAGCGCGGCGGGATCTTGACCCGGTTATCCGTCAAAACCTTCTCCAATACTGGAATCGCAGCGCCTGCCTTGCCCGTGTCGCAATCATGCATTGCATTCGCGGCGCCGACGTCGATCTGGCCGCTGCGCGCATATATGCGATACAATCTGCTCAATAGCTGGCAGTAGTCAGAGTCATCCATCGGAGCCGCGAAAGCTGAACCAGCAAGTGAAGTAGCAAGCACGGTGGCCGCTGCCGCCAACGTCAACGTACGACAGATCATCGTCGATCTCCCATTTTGCAGGTTTTGGCGCTGGCGGGTGCCAGAGCCCTCTTGTCAAACAGAACGCTACCATGGCGATGATGGTAACTTCGCTCCGGAAAATCAACTCAGGCGCGTTCGCGGAGGCCAGTGCGGCAATGCTCGCCGCGGTGAGAGAGCACCGCTGCGAAGCGATGCTCGGCGGCCGCAGTGGACCTGGCGAGGAGAGAGCAGGCGACGCCGGTTTCGAGCGGATGCAGCGGGGTTGGACGTCGACACCCTGCACAGGCGGCGGACGATCATATGGCCGGGCGCACCGGGGGCGACTATTCTCGATCATCGTCTTCGGGGGGAGACCGGCATGATCGTTCGACAGCTTGCGATTTTTGCGTTGGCAGCCGCGGCGGCGCTGGCCGTGCAGTCCGAGGCCCGGGCGCAGGGCCTGCGCGTGGTCGAGACGGGGCCGGCCAAGGACGCCACCATCGATGCCCAGAGCACCGGCTTCTTCGTGCGCTTCGACAAGCCGGTGGACCACGTGCGCTCGACGCTCCTCATCAAGCGCGGCGCCGAGGTCGTGCAGACCCTGCATCCGCGGCTGAACGCGGCGCCCGAAGTGCTGTTCGCGCGATCCGCGGCGCTGGAGCCCGGCGACTACACGCTGCACTGGATGGTGAATGCGCTGAACGGTGGCGACGTCCTGCAGGGCGAGAGCGCCTTCTCGGTCGCCGCGGGCAAGCCCAGGACGAACTAGGCGCCGCGTCCGTCTGGCAGGTGCCGCGGCGCGTCCGCGCCGGCGGCCCTACATGCACGAGGCTTGCGCCAGCACCACGGCATCGAGCCCCTGCATCTGCTCCTGCGAAAGAGTCGACGGATCGAGCGGGGTGCCGGTCACGATGGCATCGTTCGACTTGCGCATGGCCACGATCGCCGACGCCCGCTTCTCGGGCGGGATCTTGGTGGACATGCACTGGCACGTCTTCTGGTCGGCGGTCGCCATGCACAAGCTCATGAGCTCGTCGTCGGCCCGCGCTGCGGCCGACATGCCGAGCGACAGTCCGGCGACGGCCAGGGTGAAAGTGATGCTGCGCACGATCATGCAAACGCCTCCTGTCGCATGAGTTGCCGTTTGCGCCGGGCTACACGCACAGAGCGTGACCCCGATCCGACGGCCCGTCAACTGCCGCAAGCCACGCTACAGGTCGACCTTGTCGACGCCCCAGGTGATGTTGGGGATGTCGGGCATCTCGCGGCCGTCGTCCTTGCCGATCTCGGCCCGGATCAGCGCCTCGAGCTTGCCGTTCATGGCGAGCAGCAGCCCGGCATTGCTCGCGCGGTCCGCGGCGAGGTTGGTCATCTCGCCCGGATCCCTTTCGAGGTCGTAGAGCTCGACGTCGTTCCACTTGAAGAGCTCGTCGAGCGTCGCCGGGCTGTTGCGGTCGACCGGCGCGCAGTAGCGCGTGAAGCGCCAGCGGCCGTCGAAGGCGCTGCGCACGGTGCCGCGCTTCTTGAGGTCGGGGCGGAAGCCCTGTTTCTTGGCTTCTTCCTTCGGGTCCTTGCCCGCCATGATCGCCCTGGCGGCGAAGTCGAACACGCTGGCGTCGTTGCTCGCAAGCCCGCTGTAGGTGAAGAGCGCGGCCGGGCGCGCAGCGTCGACCGGCCGGCTCGCCGGATTGGAAAGCAGCGGCGACAGGTCCTTGCCGGGAAGGGCGCGGCCCGCGATCTCCGCCGCCCGATCGGGCGTCACACCCGCCATCGACAGCAGGGTCGGCGCGAGGTCGATATGGCCCGAGAGGGCGCGGCACTGCTGGCCGCCCGCGACGTCGGGATGAACGATGTGGAGCGGCAGGTGCGTGGTCTCGGCGTAGGCGAACGGGCCCTTGCCGCGCAGGCCGTGGCTGCCCGCCATCTCGCCGTGATCCGACGTGAAGATCACGATCGTGTTGCCGGCCAGACCGAGCCCGTCGAGCTCGGCCAGCAGCGCCTCGATCTGCTGGTCCACGTTGCGGATGCAGTTGACGTAGTAGTCGTTGAACCGCTTCCAGCGCGCATCCTCGAGCGGCACGTTGCCGAGGATGTAGTCCCAGATGCGGTCGAACTCGCCGTGCGCCTTCGGCCGGCCCGGCGCGTCGAACGGCTGGCGCAGGCTGGCCGGGATCGGCACGTCCCAGCTCGCCCTGTAGAGCGCATGCTCGGGCGCGCGCGCCGCATGCAGGCGCAGCCGGCCGGTATCCTGCACGCTCTCGCCCGGCGCGTCGGTGTTGAAGTACATGACGTCGTGTGGATTGACGAAGCTCACGACCATGCACCAGGGCTTGCCGTCGTCGGCGAGCGGCCGGCCTTTTGTGCGCAGCCAGTTGATGGCGCTGCCGGCGGTGATCTGGTCGAAGCTGTAGCCGCCCAGCGTATGGCCGATCAGGTCGCCGGGCGAGAAATTGTCGGCGAAGCCGTAGCGCTCCATTCGCGGCGTCATGAACTTCTCGACCGAACGGGTGTCGAAGTCGCGGCTGAGATGCCACTTGCCCTTGTAGGCCGTGTAGTAGCCGGCCTTGCGCAGCATGTGGCCGAAGGTCGGATGATCGGTCGACAAGTCGCGCATCCACGGCACGTCGAGATTCTCGAACATGCCGTTGTCGGCGGTCTGCAGCCCGGTGAGCATCACTGCGCGCGACGAGGTGCACATGGTCGCCGGGCACTGGTGGTTGGTGAAGGTGACGCCGCTCCTCTGCAGTCGCTCGTGGCCGGGCAGCGCGAGACCCCTGGGCCAACTCGCGTGGTAGCGCTCCTGGTCGGTGAAGACGAACAGGATGTTCAATCCCGTGCGGCTCTTCGCGGCCGCCGGCGCCGGCGGCCGCGTCTGGGCGTGCGCCGATCCGATCACCGTGGGGCCGATCACCGTGGGGCCGATCACCGTGGGGCCGAGCAGCGAGGCCGACATCGCGCCGGCCGTCTTCAGGAAATCGCGACGCTTCGCGCCCGCCGGCGCATTCGTGTCCTCGGGCAACGGCGTCTCCACTCGTTGAAGTGACAGTGCAATATTATATGCTACACCATTTTTTAAACATCAATTAAAAAATGACGAACATGCGCAAGACCAGATCGGCGCCGTTTCCGCCGCTGCCGGCGGTGCTGGCCTCTGCCCCGGAGCCCTCGACGCGTCCGCGCAAGCGGGAGCGGACGCGCCGGCAGTTGATCACGGCGGCGGCGCGCGTCTACTCCGCGCGCGGCATGACGAGGGCCACGATCCGGGAGATCGCCGCCGCGGCGGAAATGACGCCGGTGACGATCTACAACCACTTCCGCTCGGAGAGCGAGATCGTCCAGGCCGTCGCCATCTGGATCGCCGATACCTTCTGCCAGCGGATTGTCGACAGCTGCGCCTCCGTGCCGCGCGGCGCCGAGCGCGTGGCGATCGGCTGCCGCCGCTTCATCTGGCTCGCCGAGGAGAGCCCGGCATGGGCTCTGCTGGTCTCGGAGGTCGCGGTCGCGACGCCCGCCTTGCTGAAGCAGATCGGCACCTACATTCTCGCCGACCTGCGGCTCGGCGTTCAGCAGAACGATTTGCACATCGTCAGCGACGCCGCGGCCCTCGACCTGATCAGCGGCACGGTGATCCAGGCGATGCGCCGCGTGGCCTCGCGCCTGGCACCCCGGCATCACGCGATCGCCGCCGTCAGCTCGATCCTGTCCGGCCTCGGCATGCCGCCGCGCAAGGCGAGGGAATTCGCGCGCCGGCCGCTTCCGCCGCTGATCACGCCCAGGCCGGAAACGAAGCCGGGCCGATCGCGGCGAGCCGGGTGACGGGCAGGGTTGCGAAGCGGCAACCACGCGGGTAGCGGCCTATTAGTAGTGCGCCGCCGCTGCCACGGCGCCTAGTCGTGACCAGTTTCAGACCTGCCCGGTCACGGCTTTTCGCGCCCGGTCGAGATCGCTAGCGTGTGCGTGGGGATATTGTGTGGTGGGAATTACGATGACACGCATTTTCGCGAGCGCGCGGTCGTCCGGCGATTTCTGGCTGACCCGGCGCAGGCCGCGGCACCTTCCGGCGCATGTTCTGTGGCAGTGGATTCTGCGCTTCGCGCTGCCGCTGCTGACCGTGCTCGGGGGCACGGTGCTCTACTGGATCTGGTTCGACAACGTGTACGGTCATCACTGGGGTAACACGATCGGGGGAATTGCACTTGCCGTGACGATGGTGCTGATCGCGGTCTGGTCCGTCGGCGCGTGGTGCTCCGACGCTTCCTGATCGCCGGCCAGCGACTTGTACGAGCGAATTGTATCAGTGCGGCGTTGTCCACACTTTCCACTTGCTGTGGCAAGGATGCCTCACTTATTAGTATAGATGGGTGAGGCGGCGCTCCGTAGGGGTACGGACGCCGCCACAGTGTGTGGGGTCTTGAGACAATGTCGAATGTAGCAGGCGATTGGGTGCCGGTGAGCACCCGCGAGCCCTTGGCCGTCGCTGCGGCCAAGCGGGGTTTCCGCTGGTGTGCGCGATTTGCGCGCGCGCACTTCCTGCGCGCCTGGCGCTGGACGCTGCGGCTGGCGCTATTGGGGCTGATGGCCCTCTCCGGAACGGCACTCTATTATCTCTGGATCGACAATATCTACGGCAGCGACTGGACCGCGGTCGTCGGCGGCGCCTTCCTGTCGATCGTGACCGGGCTGATGGCGTTGTGGAGCGTCGCCACCTGGTGCTTCGACGACCTTCTCTGAAGGTCGCGCCGCGGAAACCCGCCGGGCTCAAGGCGGGTCGGGCGCAATCCACGCACCGACTGCCCAGATGAGAAGCGCCGCCGCGGCAACGGCCAGCGGCACTGCTTCCGCGAGCGCATATCCTTTCGCGCCGGCATCGACGTCGCTCCACAGCCAGTAGAGCACGAGGTCGGCGAGGAAGATCAGGACGGGGAGGACGAGGCGAAGCGTCCACGACCAGATCCGCAGCCCTCCCTGCCGGCGCAGGCGCCGCCCGCCGCCCGTGGTTCCTTCTTCCGGCGATGTCATTCCGTTCGCGATGCCGCCGCCGTCGATCGTCGCGCGAGAGGCGCACGGCGGCGCGGCGGCCGGCGCGCAAGCTGCCCGCGGCAGCGCCGGCCGTCACGCCGCTATTGCTCGACCCCTGGCTGCAGAATTGCGGCAGGCGCGGGCGGAAAGGGCAACCGGATCAGTTCAGGAGCGGGACGCTCTTGGCGTCGGGACGCGCGCGCAGTTGCAGCACGTAGCTCTCGGCCTTCACCGCCGCCTCCTTGCGCACCGCGTCGGTGATCTGCGGCTCGCCGCTGGGATCGGCCGTCGCCATGGCCTGGATCAGGCGATCGTTCTCGGGCGCGCAGGTGGCGGCGATCGCACGCGCGATGTCATTCGGCGCGGTGACCCGATCGTCCTGCAGGCCGACATGCTGGCGCAGGCAGGCGTCGCGCGCCTCACGCTGGCGGTTGATGAAGCGCGACAGGTGACCGTTCTCGTAAGCCGGCGCGCAGGCCTGGAGGGCGACCGTCGAGAGCAGCAGGGCGGCGACAGGAAAGAGGAGGCGCATGCGGGTTTCCTTGTTGTTGGGGCAGGCGCTTAGCCGCTCCTCGCCCGCTTGTCGAGGGCTTGTTCCAGGCCGCTCGGTGCCCAATCGACGGCGGCGGTGCCCAAGTGCGCCGATCAAGAACGCACCGGCGGCCCCCATTCGGGGAGAAGGGCAGTCGCCGGTGCGTGCCGGATCGAGACGGCATGGCGGGACGATCGCGGCTCGCGCACGATGTCGGCGGTATCCGACCCGGGCCAGTGACCATCGTGGCTTACCCACAGCCGGCGCGCGACCGCGGCGGCTTTTCCACAGCGATGACGATTCAGCGGTTGATCGGAACCCGTTTTTGCGGCGCCCTTGCCGGGCCAACCCTCGGCCGAGAGCTCACCCGTCAAGAGGTGACCGATGATCATCGACGGTGAATGGGAACGCGTCAGGACCAGGAAGCGCAAGCGGCGCGCCGGCGCCGCACCGGAATCCGGCGATCTGCGGGTCGCCTCCACGATCGAAGCCCTGGCCGACCATGTCGGCCGCCGAGGCGCCGGCCGGGACGATGCCTCGCTCCGGCAGGAGGCCGCCTTTCGCGAGAAGCTGGCCGACCTCGAGGAGCAGATCGAGAAGCGTGGCGCGCGGGCGCCCTTGCGCCTGCTGCCGCGACCGGCGTAGCCCGCCGGGCAGCCTTCCGGCCGAACCCACGGACACCTTCCGCCTGACGGGCCCGCGCGGAACAACGCGCGGTCGGAGGACGTTCCACGCCAAGGTTGCTTCGAGAGGCGAACATGAGCGTGCCCTATGGAACGTTTTCCGAGCCCGCCGACGTCACCTCCCCGGCGGCGCTGAACCAGCTGACCGGCGTGGTCAAGCGGGTTTCGTGGCCGGCCATCTTCTCGGGGGTCGTCCTCGTGCTCGCGGTCGAGGTCCTGCTGAACATGCTGGGCGCAGGCGTCGGCCTTGGCCTCGTCAATCCCGATGGCGGAACGCCCGAGGCGAGCCGCTTCGGCATCGGGGCCGGCATCTGGTGGTTCGCCAGCACCATCATCGCCCTGGTATTCGGCTGCTATGTCGCCGCGCGCCTTGCCGGCGTGGCGACGCGGTTCGACGGCATGCTGCACGGCCTCGTGATCTGGGGTCTCGCGCTCCTGATCACGATCTACCTCCTGACCTCGGCGGTGGGCGGCGTGATCGGCGGTGCCTTCACCCTCGTGGGCGACACGGTCTCGGCGGCCGGCAAGGGACTTGCTTCCGCGGCGCCGCAGATTGCGCAGGGAGCAGGCGTCACGCCCGACATGGTGCAGCGGCAGGCCGAGGCGTATCTGCAGCCGACCAACCCCGATCCCGCGACCATGAGCCCGCAGGACGCGCAGAAGGAGATCGCGCGGCTGGTTCCGGATCTGACGGCGGGCGGCGAGCGCGCCGACCGGGCGAAGGACCGGATCACCACGATCATGGCGGGCCAGCTCAAGATCAGCAAGGAAGAGGCGACGCAGCGCTTCGACGACGCCCAGACCCGGCTCGCGCAGGCGCGCGATCGCACCGTCCAGACCGCGAAGAACGTCGCCGACCGCGGGGCCTCGGCGGCCTCTCGCGCCTCGCTCTGGGCTTTCGCGGCACTGCTGGTCGGCGCCATCGCGGCAGCGATCGGCGGATGCCTCGCCTCGCCGCATCCGCTCATCCTTCGACGGTTCGCGGGCGTCGCGCGCGAGTAGGGCGGCCTCTTCCGGCCCGCGCGGCTACTTGCCCTCGGCCTTGTCCGAGGAGAGGGGTGGGCAGTGATGGGCGTGAATCGCGAGGTTGTCCGCCTTGGCGGCCGCTTCCAGCTCCACGTAGTCGCGGGTGTACGTCACGGCGGCCCATGCCAGCCCCTTGCGCACCATGGTCGCGCCGACATCGACGCCGGCCGAGCGGCACATGCCGAACAGCTTGCCGTTCACGTCGAGCCCGCGCGCGGTGCAGGCGATCGAGCGGTTGTTGATCAGATCGTGGAGGAAGGCCGCCGCGATCTCGCCGGCCGGCCAGCCGCTGCAGGTCGCATGGAGGTCGGGCGCCTGGATGCCCCACAGGCGAACGTGCCGTCCCTCGAGCACGATGGTGTTGCCGTCGACCACCGTCTGGCCGCGCGCGGGCAACGCGACGGCCATGAGAGCGAAGGCGGCGGATCGCAGTCTTGTCGTGAACGTCATCGTCGTCGTCTTCACTCCCAGCCGGGGCTCGCCGGCGCGCGCGGGGCCCGCACGCCCGATCCTCAATTGCAGTGCCGGAGCGCCCCCGCCTGAATCAAAGTGTATCATTTGTTTGACCGCCGTCTGCATCCGTTGACGTCCTGCGGCCAACGCGCACAGTAGCGCCGGGAATGTGGTGGGACAGTCTGGGGGTTCAGATGAGACGCAAGGTGTTCAGTGGCGTGCGCCGCGCCGCCGTCGAGCGGCAGGCGGAAGATTGGCTGGCGAGGCAGGCTCCGTCGTTCGAGCTGCATGCCGCGATCACACGGTTCGGGGACGGCAGGGCGCGCAGCATCGTGACGGTGACCGTGCTCTACGATCTCGGCGCCAAGGCGGCGGGCCGTCACTTCGAAGGGCGGCTGGCGGCGTAGGTTCCGGCATCGCGGGCCCCGTCACGGGGCCCGCAACTTCGCGCGCCGTGGGACCGTTGTCCTCGAGACAACCAGGAGGGTCCCATGTTGCTGCGATACCATGCTCTTGCGTTGACGATGCTGGCCTGCGCCGCCACGGCCGCGCAGGCCCAGACGACCACGACGCCGCCGGCCCATCCGCCGGGAGCCGCGACCTCGGCGCCGGCACCGAAGGACAACACCGTCTCCACCGGCGACTTCAACGTCCACGGCGATATGTCGGCCAACGCGCTGATCGGCGCCAGCGTGCACAACGCCAATCGCGACACGGTCGGCACGGTGAAGGACATGTACGTCGATGCGAGCGGCAACATCAAGTCGGTGGTGCTGTCGGTCGGCGGCTTCCTCGGCGTCGGCTCCAAGGACGTCGCGGTTGGCTGGAAGGACATGAAGTACTCGCGCGACGGCAAGTCGGTCCGGCTCACCACCGATCTCAGCAAGGACGCGCTGAAGGCGATGCCGAGCTACGACGAGCAGCGGCGCCAGCCTGCGTCGGAGGAGCAGGCGACCGCGCCGTCCAAGTCGCACAAGTGAGTGCCTGCGAAGTCCGCGACCAAATTGTGTTCCGGGTAACTTCGCAGGGTTCGACGTCGTTCACTCCTAACAGGACGTCGTGCGGTTTCATGTGATGTCTCCGCCGGTCCTGGAGGCCAAGTGACACGAGCAAGTGACACGAGGGAGCCGCTCCGCCGTGGCATCGGAGCGGCTCCCGCTTGTGCGCGCCGCTGCAGGTCGGCAACCGCTTCGCCGAGTCCTTGTCTCGGAAGGGAAGAGCGAAAAAGAGAGCAACGCTCGTTCGTCGCGGCGCGTTGATTTCGGCACCAACAGCCGAGCAGGAGGACGACATGGGCAGCAGCACCGGCGACAAGATCAAGGGCGCCACCAACGAGGCCGTCGGCAAGGCCAAGCAAGGCATCGGCAAGGCGGTCGACAGCGACCGCATGAAGGGCGAGGGCGTCGTCCAGGAGGCCAAGGGACACTTGCAGAAGGGCAAGGGCGAGGCCAAGGAAGCGATCAAGAAGGCGATCGACGACCAGTAGGCCGTCGATCCCGCTTCGACCGTGCGCCGCCTCGTTTCACTGTCGCTTGCGTTCGCGCTGGTCGTCGGCGCGGGCGCGGCGGCCGCGGCTGGGCCGCGCCCGCCCTGTGGCGTATGGCCGGAACCGTCCTTTCCCGCCGCCGACAATCCGCCGGCTCCGCGTCTGTGGCACGAAAGTGAGCTTCGCCAAGCCAACTGGTCGCCCGCGCCCTGTCTCGGCTGGGAAGGTGGCACGCGGCTCGCCGGCGCGATCGCCGGCACCTTCACCTTCGCCGGCAGCATGGAGCGGTTGATCGAACGGATCGGCGCCTTCTCGCGCTACAGGTTCATTCCCTACTGGTCGGGGACAGCGGACGACTGGCGGCCGCTGGTGCGCGAAGCCGGGCTGGTCGGCAGCGACGGCGCGGCGTCCGCCGATGCCGATCTCGCGGCGGGCGACATCGTGCCGGGCCGCGTCTATGACTATTTCCAGGTCGATGCCGCGGGCCGCACGACCTATCGGCTGACGGTGCGCGCACGGACCGCCGACCGCCTCGTGCTCGCGACCGAGAATACGAGCGCGATCCGCCTTGCCTTGCTGCCGCTGTTCGATCCCGGATCGCTGCAGTCGGTGATGTTCCTCGAGCGCGCCGGTCGCGGCCTGTGGCACTGGTATCAGGCGATGCGTGCCGGCGAGGGTGCGAGCCTGCTTGCCCTCGGCAACGCGCAGGCCTACGGCAACCGGCTCGCCGCCTTCTACCGCTATGTCGCCCGCGGCACGCCGTCGCGCGAGGAGGCAACGCAGCGCTGACGGCCATGCCCGCGCCGCATTCGCCCATTCCCATCGATCGTCCTCAATGAAACTTCAATGAAGGGAGATCGAGCCGTGACCTCGACCGACATGGGTGCGAGCAAGGTTCCGGAAGTCACGCTGATCTTCTGGATCATCAAGATCGCCGCCACCACGCTCGGCGAGACGGCGGGCGATGCTGTCACCATGTCGCTCGCTCTCGGCTACCTGGTGGGCACCGCGATCTATGCCGCGTTCTTCGTCGCCTG
>NZ_DATBFE010000020.1:0-9335 GCF_036558665.1 Reyranella sp.
CATCGCGACGACGATACTGGTTCTCATGGTCACCTCGTGTCGAGGATTGTACTCTCATCGGGCAGGGCTGGACCCCGAACGCCCCGTGAAGCGCGGCGGCCGCTTCTCGCGGAAGGCGGCCACGCCTTCCGCCCGGTCCGGCGTGCGGGCGGCGATCGCCTGGTTGCGCGCCTCCATGTTCAGGACGTCCTCGAGCGACATGCCGAGCCCCTGGTAGAGTCCCGTCTTGGCCAGCCCGTACGCCACGGTCGGCCCCTGGGCCAGCCGCTCGGCGAGCTTCACGGTCTCCTGCTCGAGCTGCTCCGCGGGGACCACGCGGTTCACGAGGCCGATCCGCAAGGCCTCCTGCGCGTCGATGATGTCGGCGAGCAGGATCATCTCCATGGCCTTGGCCGTGCCGACGAGGCGTGGCAGGAAATATGTCCCTCCGCCATCCGGCACCAGACCCACGCGCGCGAAGACCTCACCGAAGCGCGCGGTGTCGGACGCGATGCGCAGATCGGTGGCCAGGGCGATGTTCATGCCGGCGCCGGCGGCCACGCCGTTGATACTGCCGATGATCGGTTTGTGGAGACGCTGCATGCGAAGGATGCAGCGATTCAGGCGCTCGATGAGCGCCCCGCCTGGATCGCCGGCGAAGAACGACGGCGGGACCGCGGCGCCGTCGCGCTTCTGATCGCCGCCGGACGAGACTGCCCGTCCGGCGCCGGGAAGAATCACCACTCTCACCGCGGTGTCGGCCTCGAGCTCGATGAGGATGCGCTCGATCTCGCCCATCATCGCCTCGTTCATGGCGTTGAGGCTCTCGGGCCGGTTGAGCGTGAGGGTCACGATGCCGTCGTGACGCTGGTACAGAACGGGTCCGTTGGTCATTCGCGAGCTCCTTGAGACTGCGCCTTCAGTTCGGGTACACGATCGTGCGCAGCATGATCCGGCGCTCGTCCGGCCGGTAGTCGCCGGCGCCGCGGTGCATCGTCGCGCGCTCGTCCCAGATCAGGACGTCGCCGACGCGCCAGCGGTGATAGTAGACGAAGCGCTCCTGGGTCGCGTGAGCGGCGAGCTCGTCGATCAGCGGCCACGCCTCCTCCCGCTTCATACCCACGAAGCCATGCGTGTGCATGGGATTGACGAACAGGATCGACCGTCCGCTCACCGGATGCCGCGTGACGGCGGGCCACTTCACTTCCTCGTACTTCTTGTCGGTCGCACCCTTGTCGTCGCCATACAGCCGCTCGCCGGCGGGCCCAGAGGTGCGGCCGTGCAGACCGGTGAGGCCTGAGAGCAGCTGCTTGCGTGCGTCAGGCAAGGCGTCCCAGGCTGCGCGCATGTCGGCGAACATGGTGCCACCTTTCTCCGAGGGCACCTCCTTCGCGTGCAGCATGGCCAGCAGCGGCAGCGCGTCCTCGAACGTCGAATCGGTATGCCACGCCGTGGCGCGCTTGACGCCGTACCAGTCGATCTGGCCCGTCTCCTCCACGTTGGTCAGCCAGGAAACTTCGGGACAATCGATGTGACGATACTTCGTCAGCGCGTGGGGGCGCGGCGTGCCGAAGCGGCGGCCGAACGCGGCGAGCTCCGGCGCACCCAGGCTCTGATCGCGAAAGACCAGCACCGGGTGCTCGGCAAAGACCGCCGCGATCCCCGCGAAGGTATCCGCGTCGAGTGGCTTCGCCAGATCGATCCCGAGGACCTCGGTTCCGAGAGCCGCGCCGAGGGGACGAAGTTGCGGTGCCCGTGTCATGGTCGTCGATCCTCCACGGATGGTGACCAGTTCCAGCCCCACCAGGCGCACGCGGCCTGGCCCATGACAAGATGCTGGTCACGCTCTGCCAACCAGGGTAGCTCCTCGGTGAACATCGTCACGCACTGCCGCCACGAGCACGGCATCTTCGTGATGTCGGTCCCCCAGAACATGCGCGTCGGCCCGAAGGCGTCGTAGATCTGGCGCAAGTACGTGTGCATGCTAGTGAACGGATACGGTCCGCTGCAATAGCCTGGTGCGCCGGTGGCCTTGACGCCAATGTTGGGATGTCGCGCCAGCTTCACCAGCGCCGGCATGTGCTCCATCGCCGCGTCGTCCTTCAGCGTCGTGTTGCCGCCGCGACCGCCCAGATGGTCGATGGTCAACCGCAGGCCCGGATGGCGCTCGGCGATTCGGCCGATGTGCGGCAGCGAGTCCGTCGCCAGCATGGCGATCGGCACGCCGGCCCGCTCCGCAGCAGCCCACAACCAATCGAGCGTTCCATCGGCCAGCCAGCCCCGCATCGGCTCCGACAGAAAACCGTAGCGGAGGCCCAGCATGCCCGGCTGGCTCCGCCACTTCTCCACGAGTGCACGCTTGTCCGGCTGATTCAGCGGAAAGGAGCCGAGGATGGCGAAGCGGCCGGGAAAGTCTCCCACGGCCTTGAAGGCCATCTCGGTGGAGCTGGGGTCCCAACCCGGCGGGTGGATCACGGCAGCATCGATACGGCCCTCGTCCATGAGGCCCACCGCCTCCTCGGTGGTGAACGCGGTGACCTGGCGATGGGCCATGTTGCTGGGTAAACCGCTGCCCCAGAGATGGATCTGAGCATCCACGATGCGCATCCCGCTTCCCTTTCCTTGACCGGCATCGAGAGTATCCTGTCCGGACCGTGATACACCAGAGGCGGCGATCGAGTCCGGATATCCCGGCCGGGCCGCAAGACGATGTTCTGGATTTCCTGTGAGAGGAGAACCATGCTGAGAGCCACGATCCTGTTCCCGGTCGGTTTGTGCGCCAACCTTCTGATCGGCCTGCCCGCAATGGCGCAAGCACCGGCCGAAGTCACGCTGACACGCATCGAGTGCGGCACCGGCGCCACGCCGACGGACGTCGGCCAGCGCTTCACCGACACGTTCGCGTACAAGGACCTGAAGCTGACGTTCACGTTCAGCTGCTACCTGATCAAGCACGGCGGCGAATACATGGTGTGGGACACCGGCTTCGCCCCCGGCACGAATCCCAACGCGCCGAAGGTCGGCATCGCGGATCGTTTGAAGCAGCTCAGCGTTGCGCCCGACCAGGTCAAGTACGTCGGCATCAGCCACTTTCACGCCGACCATACCGGCCAGCTCGCGCCGTTCACGACCGCAACCTTGCTGATCGGCAAGGGCGACTGGGACCAGATCACCTCGCCGACGCCGATGCAGGGCGCCAATGTCGCGGGCTTCAAGAGCTGGATCGATGAAAAGCGGAAGGTCGAGCCGCTGACCGTGGACAAGGACGTGTTCGGCGACGGCAGCGTGGTCGTCCTCAGGATGCCGGGGCACACGCCGGGCCACAGCTCCCTGCTGGTCAGGCTGAAGGAGATGGGCCCCGTGCTGCTCACCGGCGACCTGGTCCACTTCCGCGAGAACTACGACAGTGGTGGCGTGCCGTGGTTCAACTTCGACCGCGCCGCCACGGTCGCCTCGATCGAGCGCATGAAGGGAATCGTCGCGAATATCAAAGCGACCGTTGTCATTCAGCACGATATGCGCGACATCGGCAAGCTGCCGGCGTTCCCGGCGGCCGCCAAGTAGCACCGCGATGCGGGTGGTAGTTTTCGGCGCCGGTGCCGTGGGCGGGCATCTTGCGGCGCGCCTCGCCGCGCATGGCCCGGCCGCGGGCATCGAGGTCGCGGCGGTCGCGCGTGGCCCGCAGCTTGCGGCGATGACCCAGCGCGGGATCACGCTGTGGATCGGCGAGGAGCGTACCTCCGCGCCGATCCACGCGACCGACCGGCCGGAGACACTGGGCCACCAGGACGTGGTCCTGGTCACGATGAAATCCTCGGTTCTGCCCGGAGCGGCCCAACCGCTGCGGACATTGATCGGGCCCGAGACCACCGTCATCTTCGCGATGAACGGGATTCCCTGGTGGTATCTCCACCGGCTCAAGGACGGCGGCATGCCGCGCCCCGACCTGTCACACCTCGACCCGGGAGGCGTGCTCGAGCGCGCGGTCGGGCTCGAGCGCGTCGTCGGCTGCATGATCAATTCGGCCAACGCCATCGCCGAGCCCGGCGTGATCCGCAACTCCCCTGGCACTAGGAATCGCTTCACGCTCGGCGAGCCCGACGGTACGATCTCGCGCCGGTTGCAGACGATCTCGCAGGCCTTCGAGCGCGCCGGCATTCCGACCCCGCTGACCGCGACGATCCGCGTCGACATCTGGGACAAGCTGGTGCGCAATCTCAGCACCAGCCCGATCTGTGCCCTGACCGGCGAGCCGATCGGTGTGCTCGGCCGTCACCCGGAGCTCTTCGCCCTCTCCAAGGCGCTGATGCGCGAGGGGCTGGCCGTCTGCGCGGCGTACGGCATCCACATCGACCTCGATCCCGAGCGGGCGTACGGCGCGCGGCCGAGCTCGACGCACAAGTCTTCGATGCTCCAGGATTTCGAGCGCGATCGCCCACCCGAGATCGACGGCCTGTTGACCGCGGTGCAGGCGTTCGCCCGCGCCGCGGGGATCGCAACACCGCATCTCGACGCGATCACCGCGCTGGTCATCGAGAAGGCGCGTCGGATGGGCCTCTACCCGCCGGCGGTCTGGTAGTATTGCAGCGATTCGATCACCCTCGGAGGGATTGCCGATGACTCGCGCGTACAACGCAGTCGACGCCGACGGTCATATCCTCGAGCCCCTCGATCTCTGGGACAAGTACATCGATCCCGAGTTCCGCGAGCGCCGGCCGCGATTCGTCATCGACGACAACGGCAAGGAACGCTTGAGCGTCGAGGGCAAGCTGCTCGGCAACCCGCGGGGGATCGGCAGCCTGGGTTCCGTCGGCGCCCGGCAGGGCATCGTCAAGCCCGGCACCCTGAAATATGCCGAGGGGCGCAAGGGCGGCTTCGATCCGCACGCGCGCATCGTCGACATGGATGCCGACGGCATCGACGCCGCCTTCCTCTATCCGAGCCTCGGCCTGTTCGCTGGCGCCGTGGAGGACCCGGGCCTGGCCGCCGCGATGTGCCGCGCCTACAACCGCTGGCTCGCCGACTACTGCAAGCCGTACCCCGAGCGTCTCTTCGGAGTCGCGATGCTGCCCATGCAGTCGGTCGAGCTGGCGATCGACGAGATGCGCTTCGCGCGCGAAACGCTCGGGATGCGCGGCGGGTTCCTGCGGCCCAACCCGTATCACGGCAAGAAGATGATCAACGACCCGATGTACGAGCCGTTCTGGAAGATGGCCGAGGACCTCGACTTCTCCATCGGCTTTCACGAGGGCTCGACCACCGCGATGCCGACCGTCGGCGTCGATCGGTTCGAGAACGACCGCGCGGCGCGCCACATGGTCTCGCACACGATGGAGATGATGCTGGTCGCGCTGAGCGTGATCTGGGGCGGTGTCGTCGACCGTCACCCGCGCTTGCGTATCGCGTTCCTCGAGTCGGGCGGCGGCTGGATCGCGCCGTGGCTCGACCGCATGGACCGCCACTTCGACGATCAGGGCTTCAACGAGTCCGCGCCGAAGACGCGGCCGAGCGAGCTGTTCCAGCGCAATTGCTGGATCTCGTTCGAGCCGGTCGAGAGCAGCATCGCGGTGCTGGCCAACTACATCGGTCCGCACAAGATCATGTGGGCCACCGACTATCCGCACTCGGACGGCTTCTTCCCGGGCGCGCCGCAGATGCTCCGCGACCGGCTCGGACCGCTGTCCGCCGAGGGGAAGCATCAGGTGCTGGCGGGCGGCGCGCTCGGCTTCTACGGCCTTGGCTAAGGCGTCGGCCGAGCTGCTGCGGCGCCGGCCTGGGGCCACAGTCGAGCCGGAGCTGGCGACCGCCCTGCCGAGCTGATGGCGGCGGCGATCCGGCTCGCCACGCCGGCCGACGGCGCCCAGCTGTCGGCGATCCACGCGCCGCTCGTCCGCGACACCGCGATCTCGTTTGAGGTCGACCCGCCCGACGCGGCCGAGATGGCGCGACGGGTGGCGGAGTCGCTGCCCACCTTTCCGTGGCTGGTGGCGGACGCCGCCGGCGAGGTGCTCGGCTAGCAGGATGACTGAGGCGATCCGCGTCGCCGTGCTGAACTTCGTCCACGAGACGGTGACGTTCCTGCCCAACGACACCACGCTCGACGACTTCGTCCATGACGGTTCGCCGGCCAGAGGCGAGGCGCTGCTCGCCTGGGAGCCGCGGTCCTACATGGGCGGCTTCGTGAAGGTGGCGCGCGAGCATGCCGACGTCGAGCTGGTCGGCATCGAATCGCCGCTCTGGCCCCGGACCGGTACGGGCTCGGGCTGGATCACGACCGAGGCCTACGAGCACTTTCTCGGCCGCATGCTCGCCGAGCTGAAAACCGGTGGGAGATGGCAGGGCGTCTATCTCGCCCTCCACGGCGCGATGGGCGTGCGCGGCGTGGCGCGGCCCGAGGCCGACATCGCCCGTCGCGTGCGCGAGGTCGTGGGCCGCGACGCCTTCATCGCCGGCACCTTCGATCCGCATGGCAACGAGGACGCGGAGTTCCTGCGCCAGGCCGACTTCGCGTTCTGCGCGAAATACTTCCCGCACTACGACAGCCGCCTGCAGGGCGAGCGCGCGGGCCGCATGCTGATCCGCGCCATCCGCGGCGACTACACCCCCGTCAGCGCCACGGTGAAGGTGCCGATCCTGACCGCGACAGTGCTGCAATGGACTGGCGCCTCGCCGTGGATGGACCTGGTCCAGCGCGCCCTCACCTGGGAAGCGCGTGAGCCCGACCTTTATATGAATGTCTTCTTCGGATTCCCCTTCGCCGACGTGCCGGATGTCGGCATGACGGTCCAGGCGATGACCAACGGCAAGCCCGAGCTTGCGCGCAAGGCCGCTGAGGACGTCGCAACCTGGGCATGGCGCCGGCGCGAGGCCCTGGTGAAGACGGCGACGGTGCACCCGATCCCCCACGGCGTGAAGCTCGCGAGGGAGGCGGTGGCGCGCGGTGCGTGGCCGGTAGTGCTGGCCGACCATTCCGACCGCTCCGGCTCGGCGACGTGGGTGCTGCAGCAGGTGATCGCGCAGGACCTCGGCGACGTGCTGATTGCCACCATCGCCGATCGCAAGGCCGTCGAGGCGGTCGTGGCTACAGGTCTGAAGGCCGGCGATCCGTTCGACACGGACGTTGGCGGCCTGGCCGACGAGTCCGCCGGCCAGCCCATGCGGATCAAGGGCACGATCGCGGGCGTGGCGCAGATGGCAGGCAGGCACTGGGTGAGCGTCGCCTTCGGGCGATGCAACGTGGTGCTAATCAGCGAGTACCTCACCCAGGTCATGGACCCGCTCGACCTGATGGGGCCGGGATTCACGATCGATCAGTTCAAGGTCTTCGCGATCAAGTCGCGCGTGCACTTCCGCCGCGGCTTCGACGATTCGGGCTTCGCCAAGACGATCCTGTTGGTCGAGCCGGAGCAGCCGTTCCTCGGCACGGTCCGGCTCGAGGCGCTGCCCTACCGGAACGTCGACATCTCCAGATTCTATCCGTACGGCGACGTCAGCTTTCCCTGAAACATGACGCTGCCCGTGTTCGAGACACCGCGTCTGACGCTGCGGTCCATCACCCCGCACGACGCCGAAGGCCTGCACGAGGCGTACGGCGATGCCGATGCCATGCGGCACTGGGACCACCCTCCATCGCGGGACGTGTCGCAGACGGCTGAGCGCATCCGCATGTCCGCTGAAGCCGATCCGCGCTGGCATGGCATGTGGGCGATCCAGACTCGTGCGGGCCGGTTCGTGGGCGCGATCAACTATCACGCGCACAACGAACAGCAACGGCGACTCGCGCTCGGGTGGATCGTGGTACCGTCGTGCTGGCGCCAGGGCCTCATGACGGAGGCGGCGCCGCCCGTGATCTCGCACTGCTTCACACGCCTGGATGTGCATCGGATCGAAGCGCGGATCGAGCCCGAGAATCTGTCGTCACGGCGGCTGGCGACGAAGCTCGGTTTCATCGAAGAGGGCACTCTGCGCGACTGGCTCTGCGCAGCGGGCGAGTTCCGCAGCGTCGTGATGTACAGCCTGCTGTGCACGGAATGGATGACGCGAGCGTGATCGAAGAGTGTCAAAGGAGCCGACCATGCTGATCGTCGACGCGCAGATTCATCTCTGGAACGCGGGCAACCCCACCAGCCCGTGGCACCGACAGATCCCCCGCTATCTCAAGGAAGACGCCCTGAAGGAGATGGACGCCGGCGGCGTCGATGCCGCCATCCTCACGCCCCACACGCCGTGGGATCCGAACGCGAACGAGCTCTGCATCGAGGCCGTGCGCGCGCATCCCGACCGGTTCGCGATCCTCGGCAACTTCCCCCTCGACAGGCCCGAGAGCCGCGCGCTGGTCGACACGTGGAAGCAGCGCCCGGGCATGCTCGGCTGCCGCTTCACCTTCATCGGGCCGGAGCAGGAGAAGTGGCCGACGGACGGCACCGTCGACTGGCTGTGGCCGGCGGCCGAGCGGGCCGGCCTGCCGATCGCGATGATGGCGGCGAACTTTCTGCCAAAGGTCGCCGAGGTTGCCCGGCGGCACCCGAACCTCAAGCTGATCCTCGATCACCTCGGCCGCCCGAGGGGGGACGCGAGCCCGACGGAGCGGTGGGCGAATCTGCCGGACGTGCTCGCGCTCGCGAAATATCCCAACGTCGCGATGAAGGCGACCGGCGCGCCGAGTTACTCCGATCAGCCCTACCCGTTTCGCGACATCCACGACAACCTCCACCGCCTCTACGACGCCTTCGGCCCCGCGCGCTGGTTCTGGGGCACCGACATCACGCGCATGCCCTGCCCGTGGCGTCCGTGCGTGACCTTGTTCACCGAAGAGCTGCCCTGGCTGAAGGGCCGCGATCTCGAGCTGGTCATGGGCCGGGCGGTCTGTGACTGGCTGGGATGGAAACGATAGGAGAGACGCCATGAGACCCAACAAGCTTCGCCAGCTCTTGAAGGACAACAAGCCGACCTTGTCCACCCACATCCACACCACGTGGCCGTCCGTTGTGGAAGCGATCGGCCACACGGGCCTCTACGACTACGTCGAGTTCGTCGGCGAGTACGGCCCCTTCGACCTGCACGACCTCGACAACCTGGCGCGAGCCGGCGACATCTACAACATGTCGATGCAGCTCAAGGTCGACCAGGAGCCCCGCGGCTTCCTCGCGCAGCGGGCGATCGGATCCGGCTTCCACAGCATCCTGTTCGCCGACTGTCGCTCCGCCGCCGACGTACAGGAGTGCGTGCGCATCGTGCGCGCGGAGACCCCGGAGGACAAAGGAACCTACGGCGTGGCCACCCGTCGGTTCACCTACATGGGCTACGGCGGCACCAAGGAGTACGTCCAGGCCCTGCGCGACATCGTCGTGGCCATC
>NZ_DATBFE010000021.1:0-63679 GCF_036558665.1 Reyranella sp.
CCTTCACCACGCCGCTGGCGACCACGGCGCCGTTGAGCGGCGCCTTCACCGACCAGATGCCGAGGCCGCCGAAGAAGAGAGCGATGATCAGCCACCCGGCCAAGGCTGGGCGCCAGCTCGAATCACTGAGGGTTTGGCCGGCGGTCGCGGCCGAGGAAGAGGCGCTCGGGGGCGCCGGGATAAGAGCCGGGAGGGTCATGCGGCCCTCGCCTTTTCGGCCTTGCCGTGCACGGGCTGGACAGTGGGACCGGCGGCATTGGCTTGATGGCGTGAAAGCTGCGCCAGGATCTCGGAGCGCGAGCCGAACATCACGGCCGCGCCGTCCTTCAGCACGAGAAGCTTGTCGACGACGCCGAGCGTGGTCGGCCGATGGGAAACCAGAATGACCGTCGCTCCACGCCCCTTGAGCTCGAGGATGCAATTGGCGAGCGCCGTATCGCCCTCCGAGTCGAGGTTCGAGCTTGGCTCGTCGAGAACGACAAGGCTCGGATCGCCGTAAACGGCGCGCGCCAGGGCGAGCCTCTGGCGAAGGCCGCCAGAAAGGACGGCGCCTCCTTCACCGACCGGCGTGTCATAGCCCTCGCGCAGGCGCAGCACGAGGTCGTGCACGCCCGCCATCTCGGCGGCGCGCAGGGTCGCGGCGTCGTCTCCGAGCTGGAAGCGGTTGATGTTGGCGGCCACAGTGCCGGGGAAGAGTTCGATGTCCTGCGGCAGGTAGCCGACATGCCGTCCGAGCGTGCCATGCGACCATACGGCGACATCGGCGCCATCGAGCCGCACCGCACCTGCCGTCGGCGCCATCACGCCGACCAGATGACGCGCCAAGGTCGATTTGCCGGCGCCCGACGGCCCGATCACGCCCAGCACTTCACCAGGCTCCAGGCTGAACGAGATACCGCGCAGGAGTGGCGTCGGGCAGCCCGGGATCATGGCGGTCAAGCCTTCTACAGCGAGCCGGCCGGCTGGACGCGGCAGCGACAGCTCCGGCGTCTTGCTCGGGCTCGCGGCGAACAGCGCGTTCAGTCGCCGCAGGGCTCCTCGCGTGGACACGAAGTTGCGCCAACTGCCGACGACCTGCTCCACCGGCTGCAGCGCGCGCCCAAGCAGAAGGCTGGCCGCGAACATGGAACCCGCCGTCGCGTCGCGCTCGATCACGAGCCAGGCTCCCAGCCCCAGGATCACCGATTGCATGGAAAGGCGCAGGAACCGGATGGCACTCTGCAGCGTCGCCGCACGGTCGCTGGCCACGACCTGCCGTTCCAGCATGTAATTGCGGTCGTCGGCCCAGCGCCGAAGGAGAGCTTCGGTCATGCCCATGGCGCGCACCACTTCCGCGTTGCGCAGGCTCATTTCCGTGAAGCCATAGCTGCGCGCGGAGGCGGCGTTGGCCGCGCCAAGCGGCGTCCGCACCAGCATTTCGTTCAGTATGGCCATCAGGACGAGCACGATGCAGCAGCCGAGCGCAAAGAAGCCGAGCGTCCAGTGCAGCATGAAGGTGACGGCGATGTAGATCGGTGCCCAGGGAAGATCGAATACGGCATGGATGCCGGGACCTGTCATGAACTGCCGCATACCGTCGAAATCACGCAAGAGCTGACTGCGCGCGCCGCCGGCGAGGGCAGGGCGGTCGATAATCGCCGTCATGATGCGCGGCGCGATGCGCCGGTCGAGCCGGATGCTGGCGCGCGTGAGCACCTGGGCGCGCATCGCGTCCAATCCCGCCAGCGCCAGATAGGCCGCCAACAGGGCGAGCGTGAGCATCGCCAGGGTGATCTCGCTGCCGCTCGAGACAACCCGGTCGTATACCTGCAGCATGTAGAGCGGGCCTGCGAGGTAGAGGATATTGACCGCGAGGCTGAAGGCTGCAGCGGTCGCGAAGTAGCTGCCGCTGGACCGCAGCAGGCGCATGAATTCGGAAGGGTTCTTGGTCATGATCGTCACG
Source organism: Reyranella sp. (assembly GCF_036558665.1). Classification (GTDB taxonomy): domain Bacteria; phylum Pseudomonadota; class Alphaproteobacteria; order Reyranellales; family Reyranellaceae; genus Reyranella. The sequence continues at coordinate 1,943 of NZ_DATBFE010000021.1, forward strand.
TATGATGGAAGTCCGTCGAGGTGAGGCCGAGATGGACGCCCACCAGTGTGATCTCCATGTTGGCCGCGTGCGTGTCGGACGTGGTCACGGTTTCCGTGGCATTCGTGGTGTTGACCAGAACATGCGTGCTTCCCCCGGTCTCGACAAAGGCGACGCTGTGGGCATTCAGGGTCAGGTTGCCGCCCCCGGTGATGTTGCCCTGGAATCGGGGAACGCCGTTGGTGGCGTTGATTCCGGCAATGTTGGTGAAGTCGATCTTGTCGATGCCGTGCTGAAAGTCGGTGATCGTGTCGGCTGCGGCGGGTGTCGAGTCCGCGGCCGCATGGTAGGCAAAGGTGTCCTTGCCGGCGCCGCCGGTCAGCCTGTCGCCGCCTGCACGACCGACGATCGTGTCGTTGCCGCCACTGGCGCTGATGATGTCGTTGCCCGTCGAGCCGGTGAGCGGATCCGCCTTCGAGCTGCCTAGAATTGCGCTATTGGTACCATGGATGACGTTGCCGGCCTGATCATAGACGTTGAACCCGAACGAATGGACGCCGTTTGACGCGGCGGAAGCCGTGTAGCTCCAGGTGCCGTTGGCGTCTGTCGTCGTCCAGCCGATCCAGCTAGACCCATCATAGATTTCGACGACGTCGCCTGCCTCGCCAGCATTGCCGGTAAGCAGCACGCTGCCGCTGCCCGGGATCAATCCCGTAAAGGAGGGCTGCGTCTGCAGCGTGAAGGTGAGTGAAGCGCTGCCTGTATTGCCGGCAAGATCGGTCTCGCTGGCAACGACCGTATGTGCGCCGTTCGCCAGTCCGCTCGGGGTGAAGGACCAATGACCGCTGGCATCGGCCATCGCGGTATCGGCAATGACGCTGCCGTCGACAGTGAAGTGCACGGCCGCATTGCCGTCGCTGGTACCGGCAAGGCTGGTGGCGTTGCCGCCGTTCACCAGGCTTTCTGTCACGACCGGCGCTGTCGTGTCGAGCGTGAAGGTGAGGGAGGCACTGCCCGCGTTTCCGGCGAGATCGGTCTCGGTGGCCACGATCGTGTGCATGCCTTCGGCGAGGCCGGTGGGGATATATGACCAGAGGCCGTTCGCATCGGCGGTTGCTGTGGCCGCGAGAGCGCTGCCGTCGACCGTGAAGTGTACGACTGCACCGGTATCGCCGGTTCCGGTCAGGGCAGCACTCGAGGTGACCTTGTCCGTGGCGGACGCACCCGTATCGCTGCGCAGCCCCGCCGTCACCGCGGGCGCCTTGCTGTCGAGCGTAAAAGAGAGGGAGGCCGTGCCGGTGCCGGCGGCGTTGGTCTCGCTCGCCACGATGGTGTGGACGCCGTCAGCCAGACCGGTCGGCGCGTATGTCCAAACGCCGTTCGCATTCGCCATTGCCGTTGCCGCAACGGATCGGCCGTCGACGGAAAAGTGCACCAGCGAATTCGGATCGGCGGTGCCGGTCAAAGCCGGATTGGACGTGATGTGATCGATCGAGGAGCTGCCGGTGTCGTTCGCCAGTCGTTCGTTAACGACCGGTGTGGCGACGCTGCTCAGGGTAAAGGTGAGCGAGGCGGTGCCGGTGTTGCCGGCGAGATCGGTCTCGCTCGCCACGATCGTGTGCGTGCCGTTCGCAAGGCCGGTCGGCGTGTAGGACCACGCGCCGGCGGCGTCGGCAGTCGTGGTGCCCGTGATGGCGTTGCCGTCGATGGTGAAATGCACCGTCGCATTGGCGTCGCCACTGCCGGCAAGGGCTGCGCTCGAGCTGGTTGTGCCGCCGCTCGCGAGCTTCTCGGTCATCGAGGGTGGTGCCGTGTCGAGAGTGAAGGAGATCGACGCCGCTCCGGTGCCGGCGGCGTTGGTTTCGCCTGCCACGACAGTGTGCGCGCCATCGGCGAGACTGGTCGGCGTGTAGGACCAGGCACCATTCGCGTCGGCCGTCGCCGTCGCGGCAACCGCATTGCCATCGACGGTGAACTGCACGACGGCACCGGCATCCGCTGTCCCGATGAGTGTCGGATTGGACGTGATCTTGTCCGTCGAGGAATAACCCGTATCGCTCGCTAGCCCCGCCGTTACAATCGGCGTGGTCGAGGCCGTCGTCAGGCCGATGACCGGGTCAGCGCCGGTGACGGCGATGTTCGAGCCGACAAGGACGTTGCCCGTGCCGGCGATGGCGAGCGTCCCGTTGCCCTGGATGTTGGCCAGCACAGTGGGATCCGCGCCCGAACCGTAGTACTCGTTGCTGACGCCGGTCAGGGTGACTTTCCCCCCCGCCAGATAACCACCAATCGCCGTGGTCTGCGGGCCCCAGGTCGAGAAGGTGTCGTCGGTAAAATTGCCGGGACCCTGGACGATCGCGCCGGAGCCCTGGTTGTTCTCGAAGCCGCTTGCCTGCACCAGCGTGATGCCGGATGTGGCGTCGATGCCCGGTCCGTGGTTGTCGACGAAGTAAGCGCCCTTCACGACCATGTCGTGCGCGCCATTGTCGAGAATCATGCCGGCCACGCCGTTCAGTCGGAAGCCGCCGCCTTCCCACTCGAGTCCGCTCGTCACGCCCCCGCCCGGACTGTTGGCGAAACGCGCGCCGCCCTGATCATTGCCGTTCATCCACGAGTCGACCACCAGGGCACGCGAGACATTGCCCATGACATCGAGCCCGATGCCGGCGACATGTTCCACGCTCACGTTATTGATGCTCAGCATGCTGATCGCGCGGTCGGTTCCGTCGGCCACGATCCTGATGCCGTCGCCCAAGGAGCCGTTGATCGAGAAGTTCGACAGCGTGAGTGAACTCAGGGTCACGCCGGCGCCGACGACAATCTCGATCACCGGCTGGCCGCTACCGACCTCGGAGATGATCTTGGCGCCGCCCAGGTCGATGCCGAACGCGCCCTGGTTCGTGTTGGTGACGTTGATCACGATCGGAGACGTGACGGTGTAGGTCGTGTCGGTGAGGTGGGCCACGTAACTCCCCGCCATGGCCGCGTTGAGCACGGTCGCGAGTGAGTCGGTTCCCGTGCTGGTCCCGGTCGTGGCGGCAGTGACGGGCGCAAGCGTGGGCAGCGCCACACCTTGGTTGGTCAAGCCGACATGCGCCAGGTCGCCGTCTCCGGCCGGGCTGACGGCGACGTTCGTGCCGGTCACGAGGGCGCCGCTGTCGCCGGTCGTGAACACATTGCCGCTGCCCTGGAAGTTGGCCAGCGCCGTCGGATCGGGACCTGCGCCGGTGTAGGTGCTGGTACTTCCGATCAGGGTTGCGTTGCCCACAAGGTAGCCCTTGATTCCCAGCGCTTGCGAGCCCGACGTGGTGAAGGTGTCGTCGTTGAAATTGCCGAAGCCTTGGAACCAGATGCCCGCGCCCTGATTGTCGTGGAATTCGCTGCCCGTGACCGACGTGATGCCCGATGGGGCGGCGATGCCGACGCCGTTGTTGTCGGCAAAGGTGACATGGTCGACCGACATGTCGCGCGTGCCATTGTCCAGGGTGAGGCCGTCGCCGCCATTGCCCTCGAAGCCGCCGCCGAACCAGCGCAGCGCGCTTGCCATGCCGCCATTCGCACTGTGTGAGAAGTAAGCGCCTCCTGCACCGTTGCCGTTCATCCACGAGTTCGAGACGAGGCCCTCGGAGACGCTGCCCTGCACGTCGAGGCCGTAGCCGCCGACATTGTTCACGGTGACGTTGTTGATGTTCCAGTTGTAGAGCCAGCGATCATTGCCGTCGGCCACGATCTTGATGCCGTCGCCTTCGTGGCCGTTGCCCTGGATCGTGAAATTGGACAGCGTCAGGTAGCGCACATCGACGCCTGGCCCGACATCGATTTCGATCACCGGCGCGCCGTTGGTGATCTGGGAGATGATCGTGGCGCCGCCGAGATCGATGCCCAGCGGTCCCTGAATGGTGCTGTCTATGTGGATGACGATTGGTGAGGTCACGATGTAGCTGGTGCCGGCCGAATGGGCCATGGAGCCGCTCGCGATGGCCGCGCTCATCATCGAGCCAAGGTTGGTCGCGGTGATGGTCGAACCGGTCGTCGTGCTTGGAGCGATGGGGATCGAATCCTGCAGGAGCAATGTGGTGCTGGTGCCGGTAATGTCGGTGCTTGCAATGGCCGTCGTGGGCATGGAGCGCTCTGGCTGGAGAAGAGTACGTCTCGTGGCGCCAGCGCGTAGGGCTGGCTCTACTGACATGGCGGGAAGCTTCGCGCGTGGACACACTGTCCTCCCGGCGGCTACTGCCGAGAGTTGGCGAAGGCTCTTGGTCTCAGCCGGTCGACGCGGGCGACCGGTGTCGTGGTGCAGCAGAGAGGGCGGTCGTCATCCCCAATAACCGGCTGAACCAGCATTGCGGGCTGCGCACGTTTCAAAATTACAGATCTCGATTTGAAATGAACAATGTCTGTCCCGTAAGAAACGCGAAATAAGATGTCTACGCAGACGGTAAAGAGACAATCTTAAGGCCACGCATTAACACAGGCCAGTGACTCGATGTCAATGCGTTCTTGCATATCTGGAACGGGCGAAGCCCATTTGTTGCCGCCGAGACATTGCGGCGGCTGTTCGCCAGACATCAGGCTGCAGGCAGTTGCGATCTGTCGATCAACGCGCCCTGAGCCAGCAGCATGCGCCGAATGGCGTTACCTTGTGTACGGCCTCCTTCGGCAAACTGGGCGGCCGCCACGCCAGCCGCCTGACCGGTCGCGAACGCCGTTCCCATGACGCGCAGGCTGGCGCCCGCTTTTTGATCTCCATCGGCAGTGCGCCCCGCGGCGAACAGGTTCGGCGTGTCGGCGCTCCTGAGACAGCCGAGCGGAATCTCGTAGGCACTTTTGTCGGGCGGATAGACGAAGGTACTCTCGAAGGTGGCGCGGTCGTGCCACTCCACACCCCAAGCCCCGAGCGCGATGCTGTCCTGCATCTCGCGGCCGGCCACCACGTCCTGCCAGGTAAGCCGGTAGCATGCATCGATGTGGCGCGACTCGCGGGTGCCGAAGTCGGGGCCGGTTGATACGAGATAGGCTTTCTCGCACCGCGGAAGCCCGCGGATCACATCGAGATAGGCCCAGGCCTGCTCGCGTCCGCGACGTTCGGCGATACTCATGCTGCGCGTATCGCGCGGATCGTAATCCTCCGACGCGAGGTAGCAGACGACGTCGCCCGACAGCGGCAGCCGCGTGACGACGCTCCTATCCTTGCTGAACGGCCCTTGCCCGCGGATGCGCGCGGCTTGGACGGCGGCACCGAGCTGGTCGGCGGTGATGACCACATCCGCTGGAATGCCGCCGAACCGCGTGCCGAGCGTGCCGAGGTTGACCGCCCCATCATTGCCGTAGCGTGTCGAAGCGCCGGCCAGCCAGGCGAGGTCGCCATCGCCGCTCGCATCGACGAACGCCTTCGCCCCGACGACATGCGGGCCGGCATGATCATGGTAGGTGAGATCGCCGATGTGGTCGTCCTCCCTCGTCGCACCGGTTACGAAGGCATGCAGCAGCACATCGACGCCCGCCGCTCGGCAAAGCGCGTCGAGGACGCGCTTCACGCCCTCGGGGTCGAATACGACGAAGACGCCACGATGGCGTTGCGGCCCGGTCACGGCACCCAGACGGCGCAATCCCTGCAGCACCTCCTCCGCGACGCCGGCAACCGCCTGTCGTGGCGTCTCGCCGAGCGTATACAGCCCGCAATAGGTCAGGACGTTGCGCATCGTCGAGGCGCCACCGAGGCAACCCGACTTCTCGATCAGCACCGTTCGCGCGCCTGTCCGCGCGGCTGCGACCGCTGCCGCGACACCCGCGCTGCCGCCGCCCGCCACCGCGACGTCATAACTGCCGGTCGTCATGGCTGATCCGGCTAGTTCACGTGGATATTCTGCGTCTCGATGATCTTCGTCAGCATGGCCGTCTCGGCCTCGAGCCGACGCGCGAGCACGTCGGCTGGTGCAGCCGCCACGTCCCAGCCCTGCTGGGTGAGCTGCTTGCGAACCTCGGGCGACCGGATCACCTGCAGCACGAGCGCCTCGAGCCTGCTCCTGAATTCCTCCGGCATGGTGGCGGGCGCCGCCATGGCGACCCAGCCTTCGATCTCGATGCCCTCGACGCCCAGCTGGCCGAGCGTCGGCACTCCAGGAGCGAGATCGCTGCGCTGCGCCGAGGCAATGGCCAGTGCGCCGATCTTTCCGCCCTGCACCTGTTGCATGGCGATACCCGCGGGGACGAAAGCGAGGTCGATCTCGTTGGCCGCGAGCGCGGCGAGGACCTGCGGATTGCCAGGATAAGGCACATGAGTAGGCTTGATGCCGAGCTTGGCCGTCAGCAGCTCCATTCCGAGATGCGCCATCGAGCCGATGCCGACCGAACCATAGTTCAACTTGCTGCCGGCCGCGCGGAGCTCATCGATGCCGGCCTTTTGCGCGGCCCATTTCGGGCTCAAGGCGAGAAGGAAGGGTGTGGTGCCAACGAGGCAGATCGGCGCCAGATCGTGGCGCGGGTCGTAGGTGACGGCCGGATTGAGGATGCGTGCGATGGTGAGATTGAGGTTGATCATCACGCCCACGGTGTGGTCGTCATGCGCTTTGGCGACGATATCGGCCGCAATGTTGCCGCTGGCGCCCGGCTTGTTTTCCACGACGACTGGCTGACCAATGAGCTGTGACAACGGATCGCCGATCGTGCGGGCAATAAGATCGGGCGTCGATCCGGCCGAGAAGCCGACGACGAAACGCAGTGGCTTGCTGGGCCAGGCGGGCTCGGCAAAAGCGCAGGGCGAAAAGCGCACGGTACCGGCGGTAGCCGCTGCCGCAGTGAGAAAAAAACGTCTGTCGATCATGAGTTCCTCCGCGACTCCACCCCTAGCACCAGTCGCGAGGGAATGTCTGCGGCATCGGCAGCTTTTGTGATTTCAATCGATCCGACGCCTGCTAGCTTCGCGTGAAACTGGGGAGGCAGGATTTGCAGCGATTGACCCGACGCGTGGTGCTGGCTGCGGCTGTGATGGCAGCACACTGTCCGGCATATGTGCATGCCGATGATATTCCGTTGCGCATCGTGCTCGGCTTCCCGCCGGGTGCCAGCAGCGACACTGTTACGCGGCTGATCGCCGACAAGATGCGGACGTCCCTGGGACGGCCCGTCGTGGTCGAGAACAAGCCGGGTGCCGCCGGCATCATCGCCAACATGGTGGTGAAGGCCGCAGCACCCGACGGCAACACGCTCCTGATGACGCCGCTTGCCACCATGGTCGCCTATCCGCATTCCTATTCGAAGCTCGATTACGATCCGTTCAAGGACTACGTGCCGGTGGCGCATATCGCGGCCTTCCAGCTGGCCTTCGGCGTCGGTGCCGCGGTCCCTGCGAAAACCATGGCCGAATATGCCGCGCTCGCCAGGAAGGGCGGCGCCTACGCCAATTTCGCCTCTGCCGCGGTGGGCAGCCTGCCGCATTTCTTTGGCCTGCTCTTCGCCAAGACGGCGGGCATCGAGCTCGTACATGTTCCCTACAAAGGCACTGCGTCCGTCCTACAGGCGCTGATCTCGGGAGAAGTGCCGGCGGCAGTGCTGCCGATCAGCGACCTCGGCGCACTCGCGCAGTCGGGCAAGGCGCGCATCCTCGCAAGCTCGGGTGCCCGGCGCTCGCCCCAGTATCCGGACGTCCCGACCTTCAAGGAGAGCGGCTACGATATCGAGGGCTCGGCCTGGTACGCTTTGTTCGCGCCGGCTGGAACGGAGAGGGGTCTGGTCGACAAGCTATCGGCTGCGGCGATCGCAGCGGCGCACCAGCCGGATCTGCGTCAACGCCTGGACCCGCTGGGAATGGAGGCGACAGGGCTCGGCCCCGCCGAACTGGCCGCCATCATGAAGGCGGACTACGCCAAATGGGGACCGATCATCCGCGCCTCCGGCTTCAAGGCGGACTGAGGCGGGCGCGGGCGCCGTCTATCGAGTCTTGCCCGACGACAGGCTGTCCTTGAGGTCGGGACCCAAGGAAGGGCCCAAGGAGGGCCTCGGGGAGGCATTCTGCGTCGCCGCGCCCATGGGCATGGTCCCCCCTGGAGTTGAGGATATGGAGGAGCCGCCCGGGATGCCGGGACCAGTCGCGCCCGCGTCAGAGGTGCCGGCGGACGAGGGCCGAGTCCGCGTCAAATCCTTTTGCTGAGCCTGCGCTGCCGCGACCATACCGAGCACAAGGCCGAGGGCGAGCGCCAAGGTCCTGGTCATTGCAACCTCATTGTCATCACAAGTCGTGATCAACTCTGCCGCAAGGCTACGGCCGCTGTCTGTAGCAAACGCGTGGCAATTCCTAGTAGCGCGATGGCACGTACACGGTTGTCGACGGCGGTGGCGGCGTGTCGGGTACCACGACCGCCGTCCTCGGAGCAGGTTTCTCCACGACGGTTTCGCTGTGGAAGCCACAGCCCGCGATCGCCACGGAAACCACGACCAGACAGGCAAGCGCCCTCATGATGAGCCTCCTCGAATGAGAATTTCGCCGCATCGGATTGCGACGATCCACCCAGCCAACGTGGCGATCCGCGGTTGGTTGCCGAGGTCCTTTCCGTGTCGGGAGCCCTACGGGTGGCCTTGAGGCGCTTCGACCGTCTCGCTGTGTGGCGGCGGCCCGAGGGCATCCGGCCGCTGCAGCCGGGCCATCCGCAGATTGTGGGCAAGGTGGTAGCCAAAGCCCAGCATGATCAGCAACACCAGGCAGAGGACGATGATCTTGCAGTAAGGGGAGGCCAGGAATCTTTCCATCGCCGAGCCTGCCGGCTGCATGCCGCTTCTGCCATCACCAATCGGCCAGCAACGTTCGGGTTGCACTGCGCAGTCGATTTGACCATGAAGGCAAGGCCCTGGTCTCGGCGCTAGCTTGAGCCGTCTTCCCCGCGCAGCCTCTCCAGGCGGGCGCCGACGGCCGCCACGACAGGCTCCGCCTCCTCCCGCGGCAGGAAGATGAAGTTGTAGACGAAAGGTCCGAATCGCTTGCGGGCCGTCAGCGGTGCCGTGAGGCCGGGAAGGTTGGATCGATTCTGCATGTGCTCGATGGAGAATTGATCGATCGGCTTCAGGAAGCCGTCATGAACGAAGTAGCCTGCATAATCGAGCGCGTCGAAATAGGCGCGGGCGCGCGCGATTCCTCCCGGTGACAGCATCTCCATCACCTCGACCAGCGCGCGTGGCCGGCAGCGCCGAACCGTCGCGACGCCGCCGTCGAGAACGGCCTGCTGGTGCCCTTCGACATCGATCTTGATGAAGCCGGCGTCACCGCTGTAGACGTTGTCGAGGCGATCCATGGGCACGTCGATGGCGACATAGCCCGGATAGACAGCGGAGGCCCGGTCCGAGATCGTAGAGCAGCCTTCGATGGCGACGCCATCGACCATCGGCATTCTGAGCTCGATCTTTCCGCTACGGTCGGAGAGCGCCATGCGCTGGATGACGACACCTCGGGGGAACTTTTCGTGCAATGCCTGGGCGAGCTTCGGCATCGGCTCGAACGCGATGACGCGCGGGACATGACGGCGCAGATAGTGGACGTAACTGCCGTCGTTGGCCCCGACGTCGATCGCGTCTGACCCGGGGCGGCAAAGGATGTCGAGCAGATGGAGCTCGACCTCCCCGTACCGGCCGTAGTAGCGGGCCTCGCGCCAGTTCAGCAACGGCTGGGGGCAAAGGGCACGGAGCGCGCGCTTGGCTTCGTTGAAGGATGTACTCAAAGCCACCATTCGGTCCTCGCAAGGCTCGTTCAAGGAAGAGCCATAGTACCCTATCGAGGCCACACGGAGGCGATGTGTGAGATCGGCACTGCGTCAACCAAGGCTACTCGTGGCTCCAGAAGCTGGTGCCGACGCTGGTGCTCTTGCTGACGACCGTAGGCCCGGCATCAGGCGCGGATTTCCTTTCGACCGTCTGGCTGTGGATCGAGCAGGCGGCAATGGCCAGCGAGGCGAATGCGAAGACGACAAGGGCGCGCATGAACAAGCTCCTCGAGTGCGCTCACCGTCGCCGCAAGTCCAGGTCACGGAGATGGTGCGCCCTGAGAAACGCCGAAGCTGGGCTTAGGTTGCGCGAAGGCAATCGCCTGTCACGCGCCATCGCTATTGGCGCATGGGTGTCAGTCGTTGGCGGGCCGCTTGCCGAGCTTGAGGTGCGCGGCTCGTAGCGAGGTCGCGATCCGGTGTTTTGCGGATCGGTCCAGGCTGCAGTGCGCGGTCGAGGCCCATGCTGCTTCCTTGCCGCGCGCCTTGGCTTGCAGCGCGTCGCCGAACCTCTTCGCATCGATGTCGTTCTCGAAGACGACCCTGATGTCCCTCCTGTCCGAACTCATCGCATAAGGACCGCCGAGCCGCAGCTCTTTGGCCAGCCGCTCGAGAAGTGCGAGGCCATGCTTGCGCGCCTTGGAATCGGACTGCTTTGGAAAGTCGACAATCACGAGATGCGGGCGATGGTGCGAGTCCTGAAAGGCGTCCCAATCCTCGAGGGGCATGCGTCGTCCCTGGCTGATAATCCTGTCCGTGAATAATCTGATCCGGGACGGAACGGCGGTGCCCAATCGATGCCAAACCGGTGCCAAATTGGTGGCGCCGCGAGCCGCGCCGCAGCCGGAGGATCGGCTTGAACGCGCGCCGCGGCCGTGAAAAAACGGTGACCGACGGCAAGATCACAGGCCGGACCGCCGGAGGTTGCTAGCCTCGCGCGAGGGCTTCTTGCCGGCGATTCGCCAAGCGGAGGTGAGGTGGACGTGACTCACGCGGGTGCTGCCAGGGAAGAAGGGGACGGTCCTCCCTTTCCCACGGGCGTTGTTTCGACATCCGGCATATCCCACCCGAGCGTGTCGCCAGCCCCGGCGGACGGGGTTCGGGAAAAGAAGCCGACCGGCACCAGGCCGGCCTCCGGCGCCGGCGCCCTGACGGGCCTTCTCGGCATTGTTTGCGCACTGCTCGGCATCGTCGCCGCTCCTGCGCTGTTCCTGCCGCTGGCCGTCGCCTTCTCGGCGATCTCGCTCACGCGCAGCCTTGGCACCCTCGGCGTCGCCGGCACGATTGCCGCAACCCTTTCGTGTGCTCTGACCGTCGTTGGATTGGTGTTGTATCCGTGGGGTGTGGAAGAAGGACCGAGGACGGCAACAACGGCTTCGAGGCCTGCGCCAGCGACCGCCTCCCAGGCCTCTGTAAGGCCCCCGGCGCCTGCGGCTCCGCCGGAAAATGCTTTGCCGTCAAAGCCGGTCGAGGAAAGCCCGGCGACCGGCTCGCTCTCACTGCCGCCGTCGGTCGTTCCGGAACCGGCGGCGATCCCGGCAACCCCTCCCAAAAAGGAGGAGGCCGGGCAGACGCCTCCACCGGCCATACCTCCCGCAGCCAGCGAGCCGAAGGAGAAGCTCGAGGATGCCTTGCCCGATGCGCCGCCGCCTGCTGCTGCGGTTGTGGTCCCCGCTCCGGCCGCAATGACGCCTGCGGCGGCCGCCGACGCGCCCAAGGCGCCAGCTCCTCCGGTCGACACCATGCCCAAGGCGCCACCTCCTCCGGCCGACGCCGCGTCGAAGGCAGCGCCTCCGCCCCCCGACGCGTCCAAGGCGACACCCCCAGCCGATGGTGCCAAGGTCGACCTGCAGCCTTGGCCCGAGAACAGGACCGAGCAGACCAAGTTGATTCAGGTGCTGCTGCGCGATCTCAATTTCTATCACGGCACGACCAACGGTACGTTCGGGCCCGGAACGCGCGCCGCGATCTGCCTGTATCTCGTGACCTACGACGAAAAGGGGGAGTGCGAACCAAGCAAGGCGCTGTTCGACTCGCTGCAAAGAAGGCGGGCTCAATCACCGGCCCACGGCGCGCCGCGGCGCTGAGGAGAGGGCCGGACGAGCATTTTGGCCGCGACCCCTCAGGCACTGAGCCCGAGCCGCTGACCGCGATAGGCCCCGCTCAGGACCCGTTCCCACCAGCCGCGATTGTCGAGATACCAGCGAACGGTGTCGCGCAGTCCCTGCTCGAAGCTGTGGCGCGGCCGCCAGCCCAGCTCACTGCGTATCTTGGCGGAATCGATCGCATAGCGTGCATCGTGGCCGGGACGATCGGTCACGAACTCGATCAGCCTTTCGTGCGGGCGGTGCAGGCTGTTGGGCAGCATCTCGTCGAGCAGCGAGGAAATCGCCCGTACCACGTCGATATTGCGCCGCTCGCTGTCGCCGCCGACATTGTAGGTATCGCCGGGCCGGCCCTTCTGCAGCACCAGGGTCAGCGCCTCGGCGTGATCCTCGACGTGCAGCCAGTCGCGGACATTCTCGCCCTTGCCGTAGACCGGCAGTCGCTCGCCACGCAGGGCGCGGATGATGCAGAGCGGGATCAGCTTCTCGGGGAAGTGATAGGGCCCGTAGTTGTTCGAGCAGTTGGTCGTGAGTGTCGGCAGGCCGTATGTATGGTGCCAGGCGCGCACCAGGTGATCGGAGGCCGCCTTGCTGGCGGAGTAGGGCGAGTTGGGCTGGTAGGGCGTGGTCTCGGTAAAGCGGCCGGTGGGCCCCAGCGAGCCGAAGACCTCGTCGGTCGAGATGTGCTGGAAGCGGAACCGGGTGCGCGCCTCGCCGCTCAGGTCGCGCCAGTAGTCAAGGGCGGCGTCGAGGAGCACATAGGTTCCCGTGACATTGGTCTCGATGAACGGCGAAGGACCGTCGATCGAGCGGTCGACATGACTTTCGGCGGCCAGATGGAGCACCGCGTCCGGCCGGACCGCGTGAAAGATTTCCCTGAGCGCATTACCATCGCGGATGTCGACCCTGTAGTGCCGATGGCGCTTGCTGGTGCCGGCCTCGGCCAGAGACTCGAGGTTGCCGGCGTAGGTGAGCTTGTCGACGTTGGCTACCGACCAGTCGGTGTCGCGAATGACATGCCGTACGACCGCCGAGCCGATGAACCCCGCGCCGCCGGTGATGAGGAGCTTCATGTCGCGAAGATACCGAAAGATCTCTCGCTGCGCTCGCGAGGACACAACAACATCTGTGTTGACCCGAGACGATACCGAGGGATCTTTCGCACCCGGGATGACAAATCAGTGATGCAGGATCTGGCCCAGGAAGGTCTTCGTCCGTTCGTTCTTCGGATGGGCGAAGAATTCCTCGGGCGCGTTCTGCTCGACGATCTCGCCGCGGTCCATGAAGATGACGCGGTCGGCGACGGCCCGCGCGAAGCCCATTTCGTGGGTGACGCAGAGCATCGTCATGCCTTCCTTCGCAAGCTCGATCATGACGTCGAGCACTTCCTTCACCATCTCCGGGTCGAGCGCCGAGGTCGGCTCGTCGAACAGCATGATCTTGGGCCGCATACAGAGCGCTCGGGCGATCGCCACGCGCTGCTGCTGGCCGCCCGATAGCTGGCCCGGATACTTGTGCGCCTGCTCGGGGATGCGCACCCGCGTCAGCAGACTCATGGCGATCTCCTCGGCCTCCCTCTTGGGCGTCTTCTTCACCCAGATCGGTGCCAGCGTCAGGTTATCGAGAATGGTGAGGTGCGGGAACAGGTTGAACGACTGGAACACCATGCCGACGTCGCGCCGGATCGCCTCGATGTTCTTGACGTCGTTGGAGAGCGCGACACCGTGGACGACGATATCGCCGCGCTGGTGCTCCTCCAGCCGGTTGATGCAGCGGATCAGCGTCGACTTGCCGGAGCCGGACGGTCCGCAGATCACGATGCGTTCGCCCTGCTTCACGTCGAGATTGATGTTGGAGAGGACGTGGAACTGTCCAAACCACTTGTTCACGCCCTTGAGCTCGATCACCGATGGGGCATGGGAGAGGTCATGAGCGGCAGTGGTGACCATTTTAGCGGCGCGTCCCCTTGTTGAGTTCGATCTCGAGGTACTTGGAGTAGCGCGACATCGAGAAGCAGAAGCAGAAATAGACGAAGGCGGCGAACAGATAGACCTCGCTCGGAAAGCCGGCCCAGTTGGGGTCCACGAGCGCCTGGTTGGCGGCGTTGAGAAAGTCGAAGATGCCGATGATCAGCACCAGCGAGGTGTCCTTGAAGAAGCCGATGAAGGTGTTGATGAGGGGTGGGATCACCACGCGCAGCGCCTGCGGCAGGATCACCAGCATCGTCTTCTGGAAGTAGTTGAGGCCCATCGCGTCGGCGGCCTCGAACTGGCCTTTCGGCAGCGACTGCAGGCCGCCGCGGATGATCTCCGCGATGTAGGCGCCGGAGAACAGGATGATCGCCACCAGGGCGCGCAGGAACTTGTCGATGCTCATGCCCGAGGGCAGGAACAGGGGCAGCATGACCGAGGCCATGATCAGGAGGCTGATCAGCGGCACGCCACGGATCAGCTCGATGAAGCCCACGCACAGTCCCCTGATCAGCGGCAGGTTCGAACGCCGGCCGAGCGCCAGCAGCACGCCGTAGGGAAAGCCGAACAGCAGGCCATAGGTGGCGAGGATGAGCGTGACCGGCAGGCCGCCCCACAGGCCGGTCTCGACATAGGTAAACGGCGCGATGGCGAGACTCCAGGGAGGCAGCACGCCCGCCAGCCGAAGAAGGATGCCGATCGCGCCGATCGCCGCCAGGGTCCGCCAGCCGTTGAGTTCGGCCGGGGCAGCGACGCTGCCGCGCAGCAGCATGCCGACGCCGCCGACCGCCAGCGCCACGAACAGGATGAGGGCAAGCGGGATGTGGATCTGGCCAAGCATCAGCAGGAAGGTGAGGAAGCTGCCGACCGCCCAGATCCAGACCAGCCGCGCATTCCACATCCGCCGGTCGGCGCTTGTCACCAGCATGGTCAGCATGACGATCACCGCCAGGAGCGGCCGCCACTGCTCGTTGTAGGGAAAGGTGCCGAAGAAGATGAAACGATACTTCTCGTGGATCAGGGCCCAGCAGGCGCCGTGACCACGGCAGCTCTGGCCGGTCGGCGCGGTCCAGACCGCATTCACCACGGCCCAGTCCAGGAACGAGGTCAGCAGCCAGAAGATCGCCACGAGCAGGACGACGGTGGTGATGCCGTTGCCCCAGCTCGAAAACAGGTTCTTGCGCAGCCAGCCCAGAGCGCCAGTCTCACTGGCAGGAGGCGGAAGCTGCTGGCGCTCGTTCGCGGACAGCACATCGGCCATGGCTCAACGCTCCCGAAGCGCGATGCGCTTGTTGTACCAGTTCATGAAGGCGGAGATGCTGAGGCTCACGGTCAGGTAGGCGGCCATGATGATCAGCACGTTCTCGATCGCCTGCCCGGTCTGGTTGATGGTGACGTTCACCGCCGCCACCAGGTCGGGATAGCCGATGGCGATGGCGAGCGAGCTGTTCTTGGTGATGTTGAGATACTGGCTGGTCATCGGCGGTACGATCACCCGCAGAGCCTGGGGCAGCAGGACCAGCCGCATCGCCTGGCCGCGCGACAGGCCGAGCGCCATCGCCGCCTCGCTCTGGCCCTTGTGCAGCGCCAGGATGCCGGAGCGCACGATCTCGGCAACGAAGGCCGAGGTGTAGACCACCAGCCCGAACAACAGCGCGGTAAACTCCGGCTGGATTACCGTGCCGCCCTGGAAGTTGAAACCCTTGAGCTCGGGCCAGCTCATCTGATGCGGCGCGCCGCCCAGCAGCCAGACGACGAACGGCACGCCGATCACCAAGGCGGTGCCGGCCCAGATCGTGGGGAAGGGCTCGCCGGTCGCGTCCTGGCGCCGTCTCGCCCAGCGCTTCACCGCAAAGGCCGCCGCGATCCCGATCAGGAGCCCCAGCCCCATCCATGGATGAATCGGGTCATCGACCGGCACCGGGAAATAGAGGCCGCGATTGCTGAGGAACAGCGTGCCCAGCACGTTGATCGCCTGGCGGGGGCCGGGAAAGGCCTCGCTGATGAGCTTGTAGAAAAGGAACAGCCAGAGCAGCAGGGGCACATTGCGGAACGCCTCGACGTACCATTCGCAGATCTTGGCCAGCAGCCAGTTGGGCGACAGGCGGCCAATACCGATCAGCGTTCCCAGGATGGTCGAGAGGATGATGCCGAGGACCGCCACTTTCAGCGTGTTGAGCATGCCGACCAGGATGGCGCGCGCATAGGTGTTGGCGGGCGAATAGGGGATCATCGAGTCGCCGATTTCGAAGCCCGCCTCGCGGCTGAGATAGTCGTAGCCGCTGGCGATCTTCTGCCGCGCCAGATTTTCCATGGTATTGCTGACCAGGAACCAGGCCAGCAACCCGACCAGGCCCACGATCACGATCTGGAAGGCCCAGCCGCGGATGACGGGGTCGTTCCAGGGTGCCACTTTGGGACGCGTCGTTGAGCCGAGTGTCTCGACGACCATGCCGCTAGTCTCCCTGCCTGATGCGATTCGTCCGCACGTCGCTTGGTTGCCGGCAGT
The DNA here is from genome assembly GCF_036558665.1 of Reyranella sp. Classification (GTDB taxonomy): domain Bacteria; phylum Pseudomonadota; class Alphaproteobacteria; order Reyranellales; family Reyranellaceae; genus Reyranella. The sequence goes on from NZ_DATBFE010000021.1 coordinate 18,255, forward strand.
GTAGGAGGGAATTGCAGGGTTGCAACCCGCCAAGACACCGCCGGCAATGCAGCTTCAGCGGATGGGCGGGGCGTATTGCAGGCCGCCGTGCGTCCAAAGCTTGTTGAGGCCGCGGTCGATCTTGAGCGGCGAGCCCATGCCGACGTTGCGCTCGAAGCTCTCGCCGTAGTTCCCGACCTGCTTGACGATGTTGTAGACCCACTTCTCGTCGACGCCGAGCGCCTTGCCCATGCCGGGGGTGACGCCGAGGATGCGCTTGATCGACGGATTGTCGCTCTTCAGCATTTCGTCGACGTTCTTCGACGTGATGCCGTATTCCTCGGCCTCGAGCATGGCGAACTGCGACCAGCGGATGATGTCACCGAACTGGTTGTCGCCGTGCCGGAAGGCCGGTGCCAGCGGCTCCTTCGAGATGATCTCCGGCAGGATGATGAAGTCTTCCGGCTTGGCGGGCGGCGGAGTATTGGCAGCGCGGGTCGCGTAGAGGCCCGACGAGTCCGTCGTGTAGACGTCGCAGCGGCCGGCGAAGAACGCGGCCCGGATCTCCTCGACCTTCTCGATCACCACCGGCTTGAAGCTCATCTTGTTGGCACGGAAGTAGTCGGCGAGGTTGAGCTCGGTGGTCGTCCCGGGGGCGACGCATACGGTGGCGCCATTCAGCTCCTTGGCGCTCTTGATGCCGAGCTTCTTGTTCACCATGAAGCCCTGGCCGTCGTAGTAGGTGATCGCGCCGAAATCGAGGCCAAGCGCGGTGTCGCGGGTCAGCGTCCAGGTGGTGTTGTTGGAGAGCAGGTCGACCTCGCCCGATTGCACGGCCGTGAAGCGCTGCTGGGCCGTCAGCGGTACATATTTCACCTTCTCCGAGTCGCCGAAGATCGCGGCCGAGACGGCGCGGCAGACATCGACGTCGAGGCCGGCCCACTTGCCCTGGCTGTCGGGCACTGCAAAGCCCGCGATGCTGGTTGGTACGCCGCAGATGACCGCGCCGCGCGCCTTGACGGCGTCGAGATCCTTGCCGGCCCACGCCGTGCCCGACATCAAGAAGGCGGCCAGTCCGATGACCGCCGCGTTCGAAAGTTTGTGCATGATGTTTGCCTCTCCCGTTTTCATTGACCGACGGAGTGTCTCCCGGGCCGGGCAGGCAAGCAACAGGCCAAACGAAACCACCGCCCCTTTGGGGCAGTGGCGCGTTCGTTCGGGAGGTCCGAGGAGATCCTAGCGGATCGGCGGGGCGTACTGGATTCCGCCGTGGGTCCACAGGCCGTTCAGGCCGCGCGCGATCTTGAGCGGCGAGCCCATGCCGACGTTGCGCTCGAAGCTCTCGCCGTAGTTCCCGACCTGCTTGACGATGTTGTAGACCCACTTCTCGTCGACGCCGAGCGCCTTGCCCATGCCAGGCGTCACACCCAGGATCCGCTTGATCGACGGATTGTCGCTCTTCAGCATCTCGTCGACATTCTTGGAAGTGATACCGTACTCCTCGGCCTCGAGCATGGCGAACTGCGACCAGCGGATGATGTCACCGAACTGGTTGTCGCCGTGCCGGAAGGCCGGCGCCAGCGGCTCCTTCGAGATGATCTCTGGCAGAACCACGAAATCGTCGGGTGTCGCCGGCGGCGGTACATTCGCGGCTCGCGTCGAGTAGAGGCCGGAGGCATCGGTCGTGTAGACGTCGCAGCGTCCGGCGAAGAAGGCGGCGCGCGCTTCCTCGACCTTCTCGATGACCACCGGCTTGAAGCTCATCTTGTTGGCGCGGAAGTAGTCGGCGAGGTTGAGCTCGGTGGTGGTGCCGGGCTGGACGCACACGGTGGCGCCGTTCAGTTCCTTGGCACTCTTCACGCCGAGCTTCTTGTTCACCATGAAGCCCTGGCCGTCGTAGTAGGTGACGGCGCCGAAATCGAGGCCGAGCGCGGTGTCGCGGGTCAGCGTCCACGTCGTGTTGCGCGACAGCAGGTCGACCTCGCCGGATTGCACCGCCGTGAAGCGCTGCTGGGCCGTGAGCGGCACGTACTTCACCTTCTCCGAGTCGCCGAAGATCGCGGCCGAGATGGCGCGGCACACATCGACGTCGAGGCCGGTCCACTTGCCTTGGCTGTCGGCCTGCGAGAAGCCGGCAACGCCGGTGCTGACCCCGCAGACAAGCTGGCCGCGCGCCTTGACGGCGTCGAGATCCTTGCCGGCCCACGCCGTGCCGGCAGCGCCCAGCAGCGCGGCGGCGGCGCCGACGGCAACGAATTTCTTCAGCATGTTTCTGTCCCTTGTGGTTGTTCCTGCCGCTCGTCAGCCGCCACGACGGCCGCTCGGGCGCGGCGGCGCCATTGGTAGGCGATCAACCGCTGGGACGCAACGCCGGCAGCGATACTGCAGCCGTCGCTTGCGCCGATGCCGTCGAGACTAGAGACGGCCGGGACTTGGTGGCGGCGTGAAGGGGTTGCGGCTCCAGAAGGAGGCCTGCTCGGTCTTGGTCTTTTGAGCGAGCGCGGCGCCGCGTACGTCCTGCTGCCATTGGCGGTAGGCGACGAGATCGTTGCCGCCCAGCGCGTTGGCCTTGTCCGAGAGGTAGTTCTCCGGGTCGACGAAATGGCCGTCGACGATCGCAGAGAAGTGGAGATGCGGTCCGGTCGCGCGACCAGTCGCACCGACATAGCCAATCACGTCGCCCTTATGCACCATCGTGCCCGGCGCGATGTTCGGCGCTATCCGCGACATGTGAGCGTAAAGCGTCTCGAAATGCTCGGAGTGGCTGATCTTCACCGTCCGGCCATAGTTGTAGTACCAGTTGGCGTGATTCACGACGCCGTCGGCCGCGGCATAGATCGGATCGCCGACATGACCCTCGAAATCGATGCCGTTGTGGAAGGCGTGGCTGGTGATGCGGCCGTAGTAGCGACGGGTCCCGAAGGGTGAGGAAATGCGAGCGCCCGGCTTGGGCTCGATGAGCGCCGCGCCACCCAGACGCTTGCCCTGCTCGTCGAACCAGCCTTCAGGCTGGTCGGGGGGCGCAAACCACCAGTAGGAATGCCTGCCCTTGCCCTCGCCGATGCTGGCATAGACCACCCGCGATGAACCATCGCCGGTTCGGGCCTGCATCATCTCGACTCTGGCTTTGGTCGGTGAGAAGCCTGCGAAGGCTTTGGTCAAGTCCTTGAAGATCGGCTGGTTGGCACCGCCCGGCATGGAGTTGAAGGCGGCGGCGGCATTGTCGGCTTTGACGAAAGTGATCGTGCCTGCAACGACGGCGCGAGCTCCGGCCCCCGGTGGCGTCGGCGTGGGCGCGCTCAGGGTGCGCTCGGTCTCGGTGCCGGCCACCCCGGGCGTGGTGGCAACGGTGTCCGGATTGGCGGCGGCGTTAGCCTTGAAATCGGAAAGCCACTTCCTGTTGAGTTCGTCGGCCTCGTTGTCGGTGGGCGAGGCCTGGCTGTTGAGCTTGGCGACGTTGCTCGGTTTGGTGACGGTCCGATGTTGGGAGTGGACCTGCTTCTTGGCGGCGGTGGCAACCTGGGCCATTGAGGGCGAGGGTGCAGTGAGCTGGAGGAGGGAGACCGTCAGTGCTGCGGCTGCCACAGCGCGCATCATCCTCCACCGGTCGGCGCGCTCAGCGCGCGTCGTCGTGATCGCCATCAGCCTCTCCCGTTCCATTGATCCAAACAAAAAACGCTTGAGGCAGTGGCGAACTTACCGGCTCCCCTGCCGGCGCCCCCCGCCTTGCCGCCTCGGGGGGTGATACTGGTCACGAAAAAATCTCATGTCCAACAAAAAGTTGCAAAAATGCAACAGTCGTGCAGATCTGGGGTAACGTTCTGATTTGACGAAGTATTGTCGGTTACGCGTGCTTCCGGTCCCGAAAGACTGCGGTGGGCAGAATGTCGCTTTCGACTTGTTGACGAAGGGTCGGGTAGCGCGCGAGCAGGCCAGCGGCTTCGGCCATTTCCTCGACGTCGTTGAACATCGGCACGCCCGCTTGCTCCATACGGGCGAACCATTCGCTCTTGGCCGGCAGCGTTCCCATCATGCTGTGCAGCAGCGGCAGCGGGCTCTGACGTGCGAGTCGGGCGAGGCGCTCGATCACCGGACCAGCCTCGACCATGAAGGGCACGACATGGATCATCAGCACCGCGTCGTAGTCGGCAGCGGCGTGCGCCATGGCCGCTTCGAGAGCGAGGGAGAACCGATCCTCACGGGCATCGGCCAGCAGGTCGATCGGATTGGCGATCGAGGCCTCCGCCGGTAGCTGCTGGCGCAGTATGTCGACCATCGCCTTCGGCAGGGGCGCGAGGTCGAGGCCTTCGAGCGCGGCGCGGTCGGCGCAGATCACGCCCGGCCCGCCGGAGTTCGAAAGTATAAGGGTCCGCCGGCCCAAGCCCTGTGGGAAGCGGCCAAAGGCCTTTGCCGCGAGCAGCAGGCGGCGCAGGCTGGCGACCCGCACGATGCCGCATGAGGCGCAGAATCTCTCGATGGCCGCGTCGTCATTGGCCACCGCGCCGGTGTGAGCCGCAGCGGCTCGGCCGCCGATCTCGGTTCGGCCGCCGAACAGGGCAATCACCGGCTTGACGGCCGCCACCTTGCGCGTGACGGCGCGGAAGCGCTCATGATCATCGATCGATTCGACGTAGAGCAGTGCCGCGCCGATCTCGGGCCGCTCGCCGAGCCAGGCGAGGTAGTCCTCGACGCCAAGATGCACCGCGTTGCCGACCGACACCACGCTGGTGAGCGGTAGCGCGCGCCCATTCGCCTTGTCGATGAACTCCTCGGCCAGAGCGCCCGATTGGGAGATGAAGGCAAGGCCGTTGGCGGCGCCTGGAGCGGCGCCGGGCGGCAGGTCGCGCAGGAAGGTCGCGGCAAAGCGCCAGGCCGGATCGAGGTGGACGATGCCGGCGCAGTTTGGGCCCGCGATGGTGAGCCCGCGCTCGGCAGCGAGCGTCAGCAGCATCTCGTTGCGTGCGATCCCTGATCGGCCGGCCTCGGCGAAGCCGCCTGGCAGGATCAGAAGATTGCGGATCCCGCGGTCGGCCGCTTCGCCGACGGCGTCGATGATGGCGTCAGGCCGAATCACCATCACCGCAAGGTCGACCGGCGGATCGATGGCAGCGATCGAGGACACCGATTCGTAACCGAAGATCGGGCCGCCCCTGGGATTGACCGGCACGACGCGTCCGCCATAACCGGCGAGACGCAGCATCTGCATGACAGCGCCGCCCGAGGAAGTGGGTCGTTCGCCCGCGCCGACAACGGCGATGCTGCGCGGAGCGAAGAACGGAGAGAGATCGCGGACGGCTGTCGGCATGGCACGCCGTTGCAGCACAGGCGGGAGAGGAGAACAAGATGGCCGAGCCGATCGAACTCCTGATCCAGGGCCGCGCGCATGAACTCACGCCGGGGTTTGCCGTGCGACGCCTGCTGCCGAACATGAAGCGCCGCACCGTCGGGCCGTTCATCTTCCTCGACCATTTCGGGCCGCTCGATGTGCCACCGGGCGGCGATGGCATGGAGGTGCGGCCGCATCCACATATCGGCCTCGCCACGGTCACCTATCTGTTCCAGGGCGGCATCTTCCATCGCGACAGCCTGGGCCATGCGCAGGCGATCCGGCCGGGCGACGTCAACTGGATGACCGCGGGCAGCGGCATCGTCCATAGCGAGCGCACCGAGCCCGAGATGCGCCAACACGGCTTCCGCTTGCACGGCATACAGACCTGGGTTGCATTGCCGAAGGCGCACGAGGAGACAGCGCCGAGGTTCGAGCACGTCCCGGCGGCGCGATTGCCGGCATGGCACGAGGACAAAACAGGGCTTCGTCTGATCGTTGGCACCTATGCCGGCCGCACCGCGCCAACCACCCACTTCTCGCCGATCTTCTATATCGCCGCCGAGTTGCCGGCGGCGGGCAGGGTCGGCGTGACGGCCGAGCATGCGGAGCGCGGCGTCTATGTCTCGGCGGGCACGGCCACGATCGGGAACCGGCCGCTCGGCGTCGGCGATCTCGCGGTACTGGCGGCGAAAGCCCCGATCGATGTCGTCGCCGGGTCCGAAGGCGCCAGGTTGATGCTGCTGGGCGGCGCTCCGCTCGACGGGCCGCGCCACATCTGGTGGAACTTCGTCTCCTCCTCGAAGGAGCGCATCGAGCGCGCCAAGGCCGACTGGAAGGAAGGCCGCTTCGCCAAGGTGCCGGGCGATCCCGAGTTCATCCCGCTGCCGGAGGGGCGACGTCCTTCGGGGAATGTCCTGTAGTGCAGAACCATCGACTCTCGGGAGGGGCCGGCCGTCACGATGGACAGATATAGCCTTCGCCGCTGGGGTTCCTGAAGCAGCCGACCGACTCGGGCAGCAGGAGCTTGGGCAGGTAGAGAACAACGTCTGGAAACAGCACGGTGAAGGCGATGGTCGCGAAGAAGACGACATAGATCGGCAGCGACGCGTACATGGCACGTGGGAAGCCGACGCCGACGAATTTCGAGGCGACCAGCAGCGAGAGGCCGTAGGGCGGTGTGATCAGGCCGAACACCAGTGTGGTGATGATGACCACGCCCATATGGACAGGATTGATTCCGCCCAGCTCGGTCAGCTTGTTGATGATCGGCATGAAAATGATGATGGCCGGGATGGCATCGACGAAGTCGCCGATGATCACGAACAGCGCCACCAGCAGGAACAGGATCATGCCGGCATTGGTGCCGGCATAGTCTGAAATCCAGGTGGCCACGATGTCGGGTCCGCGCAGGTAGCCCAGCATCCAGCCGAACGCTGAAGCGCTCGCGACAGCGGCGAGCGGGATGGCATAAAGCATGCCGGTGTAGACGAAATCCCACAGCAGCAAGCGCACGTGGCCGCGGTTCAGGAGCGGGATCAGGATCACGAGGATGTAAACGGCGGCGATCATGCCGGCCTCGGTCGGCGTGAACCAGCCGCTTAGGATGCCGCCCATGATGATGATCGGGATCATGAGCGGCAGCGAGGAGTCTCTCAGGGCAAGCCCGAACTCGCCGAGGCTCGCCATCTTCTTCTTGACGCCCGTGGGTCCGAAGAAGTGGGAGTAGATCATGAGTCCGATCCCGATCAGAACGCCGGGCGCGATGCCGCCCAGGAACAGGCCGCCGATGGAGACGTTGCCGGTGGCGCCGTAGACCACCGCCATGATGCTGGGCGGGATAAGATTTGCCATGGTCGAGGCGCAGGCGATCAGCGCCGCCGTGAAGGCGCGGTCGTAACCCTCGCGGTCCATTTCCGGTGCCACCGTGCGGCTCAGCACTGCGACATCGGCGGTCGAGGAGCCGGAGATGCCGGCAAAGAACATGCTGAACAGCGTTACGACCTGCGCCAGGCCGCCGCGCAGATGGCCGACCATGGTCTGCGCCAGCCGGACCATGCGGTGCGTGACGTTGGCCGACGTCATCAGCTCGCCGACCAGCAAGAAGAAAGGGACCGCGAGCAAGGTCTCCGAGTCGATGCCATGGAACATCTGTCCCACCATCGACTGGAGGCTGATCGGGGTGAAGCCAGTGGCGACGATAACGCCTGCCATGAGGGAAAAGGCAACTGGTACTCCCATGTAGCCCAGGCCCAGAAACAGGAAGGCCATCAGGAACAGGACACCACCATTGCTCATTCGATCGCCCCGGCGAGGTCGCTGGTGTCCTCCGGCCCCTCGAAGCCATTCTTCCAGCCGTTTGCCAGCTGCTCGACCGCGAACAGGGCGATCAGCACGCCGGAGAGCGGCACGCTCGCGGTGTACCAGGTGAGCGGGATGAGCGAGGGCATGCGGAAGCTGCCGAGATCGAGGATTGCGTTCTTGACCCCGAACCACGCCATGCAGAGCGCGACACCCAGCACGACAAGACGGTTGAAGCTTTCCATGAAGGTCCGCGGCGGACCCTTCAACCGCTTGGTAATCTCGACGAGATAGAGGTGATCGTTGCGGCGCGCGGCCGCTGCCATGCCGATGAAGACGCCCCAGGCGAAGAATCCGGTCGTCACCTGCTGCAGCCAGAGCCACGGCGCATGGATCTCGCGGGTGACCACGTCGAGCAGTACGGAGCTCGTGAAGCCGATGATCGACACGCCGCACAGGATCATCAGCAGCGCTTCCAGCGGGTCGAGCGCCTTCCACTTGAGGTGGCGATGGCGTGCCAGGATGAGAGTGCGGTTACCGAGCGCCACGCGTTACCCGTGTGACCGGCAAAGACCTCACTGCACGTTACGCACGAGGGCGAGGATCTTCACCGCGTGCGGCCCGAGCTCTTTGGCAAGGCTATCCTGAATCGGCTGGGCATCCTTGGCGAAGCCCGACTTGTCGACGTTGTCGACGATCTTCACGCCCATCTTCTTGAGTTTTTCGGCCGAATCCTTCTCGAGCTGAAGTGCCTTGGCGGGTTCGACCTTGCTCACCTCGTCGGCCGCCGCCTGCACCCACTTCTTCTCCTCGTCGTTCAGGCTGTTCCAGGTCTTGTCGCTTACCCAGATGCAGTTGTTGTTGGCCTCGTGCTCGGTCATCGACAGGATGGGCGCGACCTCGTAGTGCTTGTTGGCGAGATAGACGTTGACGCCATTCTCGGCGATGTTGACCACGCCGGTCTGCAGCGAGGTGTAGACTTCGCCGAACGGCATGTGCACCGTCTGCGCGCCATAGGCGGGGAAGTGCGTGTCCTCCGTCTTGGTCGCCTGCACGCGCACCTTCTGGCCCTTCACGTCGGCCACCGACTTGATCTCCTTCTTCGAGTACATGCTCCGCATGCCCATGGTCATGAGCCCGAGCACGTGGCCGCCCTTCACCGTGTCCGAGATCATGTCGCGGAAGGCCTGTGCGACCGCGGGATCGGCGATTACCCGTGTGAGATGCCCCTGATCGCGGAAGATATAGTGCAGCGAGAAGACGCCCGCCTGCGGTGACACCGAGGCCGCGTTGGCGGTCGAGGTGATGACGAAGTCGATGTCGCCCGCGCGCATCTTCTCCAGCATCTGCGGCTCCTGGCCAAGCTGCGCACCGGGGAACTGGTTGATGCTGAACTTGCCACCGCTAACCTCCTTGAGCTTTGCATCGAAGAGGTTGCCCGCGACGCCGTAGGCCGTCGTGGTCGGCTGGTCATAGGCAAAACTGAAGGCCCGGTTCTGTGCCGACGCCTGGCCGGCGATTCCCAACGCCACGCACGCAACCGATGACGCCAGCGCCATACGGCGCCAAAGTGCCTTGGCCATCGTTCTCTCCCTGGCGGCGATCTCTTCGGATCGGATCTTTGTTGCCGGCAGAGTGGCACTTCGCGCGTCGGACGACAACTGCGGCCAGCCCGGCTCAGGAGGAGGTCAGGAAGTCCTCGACCAGGCGATTGAAGGCCGAGGCCTGCTCGAAATAGGGCGAGTGCCCACAGTCGGGAAGGATATGGGCGCCGGCACAGGGCAGCTTGGCGGCAACGGCAGGGCAGAGGAAAGCCGGGAACACGACGTCCTCGGCACCGCCGATCAGCATCGTCGGCACCTTGAAGTCCCCGAAATCCGCGAGCGAGCGGGTCGCGGTACGGCGCAGCCCAGCGCGCAGCTTCTCCTTGTCGAGGGCGCCTGCCATCTCGTCGATGCTGCGGTAGAGAAGATGCAGCGCCGGGTGGCGCTCCGCCGCCCTGACGCCCATGGCGGGATGGATATTCCTCGCGTGTCCTTCGGCGATGGCGGCCTCGGCCTTCTTGGACCAGGCATCGTATTTCACACCGCCCGACGGATCGCAGTCCCTGCGGTTGAGCGTGCCCGCGGTCGAGCTCAGGACCAGTGCCTTCACGCGCGCAGGCTGGGCGATCGCATATTCCAGCGTCGTCCAGCCGCCCATCGACTGGCCGACAAGGCGCACGTCCGCAAGCTTCAGATGGTCGATCAGCGCGGCCAGATCGCCGGCATAATCTGCCGGATCGGGACCTTCCGGGATGGCATCCGACGGCGCGAAGCCCCGATGGGCGAACGTCACGCAGGTGTAGTGCGGGGCAAAATGCGCGACCTGTTGCCACCAGCTCAGATGATTGCCGCCGAGGCCGTGGGCGAAGACCACCGCCGGCCCGCTGCCAGTGACCTCGTAGTAGAGCGCGCCGAAGGGTCGGTTCAACCGTCCGACCGTGCGCTGCGGGGTGCGATAGGAGCTCATGTTGGTCCTCTTCAGAAGAGGACCAACCTAGAACCCGCGACGCCGAGCAGCCAGCGGCCGGCGACGAACACACGGAATTTCCTCTCGAATGGCGAGTTCTCGCGGCCAGCCAACCGTGCGACGGCGAGTTGGTAGACCGCCTGTGCCGCGGCGCCCGCCGCGACATGGATCGAAGGGCGCGCGGCATTTCCCATGCGGGCGGCTGCTGCGGCGGCTTTGCCGTGCACGAGATCGCCCGCTTCCGTCGTCAGCTCGGTAAGCGCGGTCCACTGCGCCCGTCCCGGATATCGTGCCTCCGCCTCGACAACCAGCGCCTTGCGCAGCGCCTCCTCGCGGTCCCACCAGCCCGACGTATCAGGGGTCTTCAGCAGCCTTTCGGCCTGAGGCCAGTCGCGCACCAGATCGACCGCGAGTGCCCCGAGTCCGAGCACTTCGGCGTAGGCGATCGCATCGGAGCGGTCTCCTTCGGTCAGCGGCTCGCCAAGGGCCGCGAACCACGCCGCCGCCTTCACCTGCGCGCGAAGCGATCCGAGCAGCGTTGCTGGAAGCGCGGCGGCGCTCATCGTCAGGGCGTCACGCCGCCTGGCGGATCTCCGGCAAGGTGAGGCCGTACTTTGCGGCAACCTCGGTCGCGCGCTTCACATAGTCCTCGCGCATCTCGTCGTTGGTGCGCTGCTTGATCTTCCACTTGCGGAAGATTTCGTTGTTCTTCGACTTCGATCCGCCGAAGAACCTGGGCAGATACGGCCAATATTCGTTCACCGCCGCCTGCAATTTCGCCTTGCCCTCCGGCGTCTTCACCAGCTCGGCGGAGAAATCCTCGCCAAACTGCGCATGGAAGCGCTCCTCCGGCATGGTGGCGCGCGCCAGGTTGCGCAGCGGATGGAAGGTGCAATGCAGGAGATCCTCGACCTGCAGGATCTCGGCAAGATCGGCAAGGAGCTTGATGGCGACGAATTCTTCCCAGGTCTTCAACGGAAACTCGAAGATCGACAACGGCTTCTTGCCTGCGCTCGCCATCATGCGCTCCTCGGGGATGCCGATCTGGAGGCCGAGCTGCTTGAAGCGCACGTGATGGCCGTATTCCTCCATCGCGACACGGCAGGTCAGCCACTTTGCATAAGGCGTCGGCGCGTAGCTGATGGCGGGCTCGTCGAACACCTGCGCGCCATAGAGCTCATTGACCGCGTGGCTGATCACCAGCTTGGCGACGGCGCCGCGATATTCCTCAGGCGCATCCTTCAGCTCTTCGACGGTCTTCACGACGAGGTCGGTCATGGTGGCGCTCCGCTAGACGAGAGGTTCGGTGTTGAAGGCTTCGAGATCGGTGGTGAGGTCAGTGAACTGGCCGGCGAGCTTTGCGACGAGATCCTCGGCGAGCGAGTCCGGGCTGCCGACTTCGAGGCGGCCGATGGGGCGCGGCTGGCCGAACAGGAAGACCTCGCGGCCGCGCACCCCCAGAAGCTGGCCGGTGATGCCCCCGGCACCCGGAGCACAAAGCGCCATCACCAGATTCGCGACATGGTGCGCGCCGATCTTGAGTGCGCGCTCCTTGTAGGCCTTTTGCGCTTCGTTGGCCGGCTGGATGACATCGGTGACGCGCGTCCGCGCGAACGGCGCCACGGCATTCACCGTGATTGCCGCGCGCTGCAGGTCCATGGCGGCGACGCGCGTCAGGCCAAACAAGCCGGCCTTGGCGCTGGCATAGGCCGCCTGCCCGAGATTGCCGTACAGTCCGGCCGAGGAGACGATATTGACGATGCGGCCCCAGTCGTACCCGTCCTTGCCGCCGCGGCCCGCCTTGCCCTGGTCGCGCATCACGGCGGAGGCGGCGTTGATCAGGTAGAAGGCCGCAGAGAGGTTGTTGCGGATTACCGCATCCCAGTCGCGCGGATCGGCACGGAAGACGAAGGCGTCGCGCAGGATCGCGGCATTGTTCACCACGATATCGATGCCGCCGAACTGCTTCACCGCCGTCTCCACGAGCAACCGCGCGACGCCGGGCGAGGCCACGCTCTCGGTGAAGGCGAGTGCCTTTGCACCGATCGTTGCAGCGACGTCGCGGGCGGGTGCGGGATCGGCGCCTTCGCCGGAGATGGACGCACCGACATCGGCCACGACGACGCTCGCACCCTGGGCCGCCAGCGCCTCGGCGATGGAGCGACCGATGCCTCGACCCGCACCCGTGACGATCGCCGAACGTCCGTCCAGGATTCCTGTCATAGCTCCGCCCCCGTCTTCTTTCCGGCATCGGCCATCTCGGCCGCCGTATAAAAAGCGTCGGCATGCACATCGATTCGCCGCATGCCACGCTTCTCGAACAACCTGGTCGCCGCCTCGACCATGACGGGCGGACCGGCGAGATAGGCCTTGCAGCCGTCGAACTCGTCGAAATCCTGGGCAACCGCCTCGTGAACCAGGCCTGTCCGCAGCTTCCCGCCGGTAGCTTCGCTCAACACGGGTGTGAAGTGGAGGTTGGCGTGCTTTTGGGCGAGTGCGGAGAAGTGATCGTGCAGGTAGAGGTCGCGTTCGGTGCGGGCGCCGAAATAGAAGTAGACATGCTGCGGCAGCTCCTTGGCGAGCGCGCGTTCGACGATCGACTTCAGCGGCGCCATGCCCGAGCCGCCGGCCACAGCGATGATCGGCCCGCGGTGAGCCTCGCGCAAGTAGGAGGTCCCGAACGGGCCTTCGACGCGAACGCTGTCGCCCAGCCTCAGCCGTTCGCCGACGTAGGCGCTGGTGAGGCCGCCCTCCGTGCGTCTCACATGGAACTCCAAGATCGGATCACCCGGCACATTCGCCATCGAGTAGTCGCGCGGCTGACAGCCGTCGAAGGTGACCGATGCATACTGCCCGGCCGAAAAGTCGAACGGCCCGCCCGCCACGATCTCGAGGCGCACGCGCTTGATGTCGTGAGTGGCATCGTCGATGCCCATCACCGTGCAGGAGAGCACGCGGCGCGGATGGACGATCAGGTCGTCCTCCTCGAGCCACGCCACCTCCGACTCCTCCCAGGGCACGGCGCGGCAGGCGAGGATCAGCCCGCGCTCCTTCTCGTCATCGGACAGCGCGAACTCGGAATAGCCCTCCATGGTGACTTCGCCCTTGACCAGATGGGACTTGCAGGCGCCGCAATTGCCCGACTGACAGCCGTGCGGATAGGCGATGCCCACCTCCAGCGCGGTCTCGAGGATCGTGGCGCCGGTCGGCACCTCGATGGTGCGGCTGGCCGGGGCGATATGGACCTTGAAGCTCATGCCGAAATAACGCCTTGGCGGGGTGGGACGAAACGAATTTGTTTGCTACCCAAACAATCTCCATCTACCACTTGAGGCATGGCCAGTCCATCCGCTCCGCCCAATGGGAAGCTGCGGGCCGAAAACCTGGATCGCGGTATGCTAACCCAACTGCTGGGATATGGGCTGCGGCGCGCCCAGTCGGCCGTGTTCGCGGACTTCGCCAGTACCTTCGCCAGGGCAGGCGAGACGCTGACGCCCGGCGAGTTCGGGCTGCTCGTGTTGGTGGAGCGCAATGCCGGCTTGAGCCAGATGGCGCTGTCCCGCGCCCTCGCCATCGATCGCTCCACCCTCGTGCCGATCCTGAATCGCCTGCAGGCGCGGGGTTTCCTGGTTCGTCATGCCTCGCCGACCGACGGCCGTACACATGCGCTTGCTCTCACGCCCGCTGGCGAAAAGGCACTGGCGAAGTTCGCGCGGCTCGTCAAAGCGCACGAGAAGCGGATCACCGCGGGCCTTTCGGCGGCCGAAACGCGTGCACTGATCGAACTTCTGGAAAGGGTGCGCACGGCGGCCGGTCCGCTATAGTCCGCGCGCCATGAGTTCCACCCATCCCGACTTCGCCCATATCGACGCCGAGTCCGTGACCGCTACGGATCTGCTCGAGCTCCTCCGGGCTTCGCCGGCCGAGGCATGGCAGACGTTGAACGGCAAGCTGCTCGACGTCGACTCGGGTCGCGGCATCGCCCGCTTCCGGTTCGAGATCGTGCCTGCCTTCTGCCATTCACAGGGCAAGATCTGCCAGGGCGGCTTCCTTACCGGCATGGTCGACACGGCGATGGCCACCGCCGCCATCGCCAAGGGCAAGCTCTCGGTCGCCGTGCCGACTCTGGAGATCAAGGTCAGCTTCTTCGAAGCGATGGGACCGGGCATCGTTTTCGCCGAAGGCCGGGTGATGCGCTGGGGCGGCTCCGTCGGCTTCCTCGACGGCGACTTGAGGGACGAGAAGGATCGGTTGATCGTGCACGCGACCTCAACGATCAAAATCGTCAGACCCAAGGCGTAAGACGCGGCGAGGGACCCTTTCTACTCGCCGCCGCCCTTCAGCCGCGCCACTTCCTCTTCCAGTTCCTTGATGCGCGCCACGAGGCTGTTGACCGCCGGTGCGATCTCGGCCTCGCTGTAGCGCGGGACGATGTGCTGGTGGCAGTTTACATCCCACGCCTCGAGCGAAAACACGATCGCGCGTTCGGGCCTCGCCTTGTAGGAGGGATCGACCAGCCGCTCCATCAGCTCGAGATCGCCTTCGACGATGCGCGCGCGACCCCAGAGCTTCACCCGCTGCCGGGTGGCGAAGTGCGGGATGAAGATATGAGCACGATCGTTTTCCCGCAGATGCCCGAGCGTGATGTATTGCCGGTTGCCGGCGAAGTCGGCGAAGGCAAGCGTATGGGTGCCGATCGGCTTCAGGAAGCCGGACGGTCCGCCTTTGTGCTGGATGTAGGGCCGACCGTCGGCGCTCGCGGTCGCGAAGAAGAAGGTATCGATGGCGTCGAGGAACTGGCGGAGATCAGGTGTGATCTCAGTCTGCCAGGTCCGCCCCTCGAAGGAGATGCGCGATCCGAGACGCGTCTGCTCCGCCTTGACTGCCGGCGAAAACAGCACGTCTTCCGGATCGCTCATGATCACCCCAGTTTCTTCCCGAGCTGGCCGGCGACTTCCTGGATGAACTGCCAGGCGACGCGGCCCGAGCGCGCGCCACGCGTCACCGACCATTCGACCGCCTGCTTGCGCAATTCCTCGACTGGCACGTCGAGGCCATAGTGCCGGGCATAGCCCTCGATCATGGCGAAGAAGGTATCCTGGTCGGCGTTGTGGAAGCCCAGCCACAGGCCGAAGCGGTCGGACAGCGAGACCTTCTCCTCCACGGCCTCCGACGGGTTGATCGCCGTCGAGCGCTCGTTGTCGATCATGTCTCGCGACATCAGATGGCGCCGGTTGGAAGTCGCGTAGAACAGGACGTTGTCCGGGCGCCCTTCGATGCCGCCCTCGAGCACCGCCTTCAGTGACTTGTAGGCGGCATCGTGGCCGTCGAACGACAGGTCGTCGCAGAACACGACGAAGCGGCGGTTGTTCTCGCGGACGCGCGCGAGCAGCACAGGGAGCGAGGGGATGTCCTCACGGTGGATCTCAACCAGCGCCAGCGGGCCAGGCGGTCCGCCCATCTCGCGGTTTACCCGGGCATGGGTCGCCTTCACGATCGAACTCTTGCCGGCACCCCGCGCCCCCCAGAGCAGCGCGTTGTTGGCGGGCAGACCCTTGGCGAAGCGGCGAGTATTTTCCAGTAATGTGGCTTTCTGACGGTCGATGCCCTGCAGGAGGTCGAGATCGACCCGGTTTACCCTGGCGACCGCCTCGAGACGGCGGCCGGAGGCATGCCATACATAAGCCTCGGAGGCGGCGATATCGGCGCTGCCCGGCTCCGGCGGAGACAGCCGGTCGAGGGCTTCGGCGATGCGTGAAAGCGTTGCTTTGAGGTCTTGATCCATCGTTGCCCAGAACCGGCGGGGGCGCGAGAAAGGGGGCGACCATATCGCCCGCCGCTCGCGTTGCAAAGCGGGCGCGGGCCGCTATAGTCCGCGCGCTTTTGAGCGGCGGGAAGAATCGGAGCGGACGATGTTCATTTCAGAGGCTTGGGCGCAGGGCACGGGCGCGGGCGGCGGCTCGGATTTCCTGGTGCAGCTCTTTCCGCTCGTCCTCATCTTCGTCGTCTTCTATTTCCTGCTGATCCGCCCGCAACAGTCCAAGATGAAGGCGCAAAAGGAGATGCTGGCGGGCGTCAAGCGAGGCGACCGCGTGGTCACCGGCGGCGGCATCATCGGCCTCGTTACCAAGGTGATCGGCGAGAACGAATTGCAGGTCGAGCTCGCCGAAGGCGTGCGGGTGCGCATCATCAAGCAGACGATCACCGACATCCTGACACGCGGCGAATCGGTACGCGGCGCGAAGGAGGGCGACGAGGACGAGAAGCCAATGCTGCCGTCGGCGGCGCCCGCGACGGAGCGCAAGAGCCTGCTGGGCGGGCTGTTCGGCAAGAAATAGATCGACGAAAGGGGTATCGGCGTCATCGCAGGGTAGTCGGGAATGCTCCATCTTCCGCGTTGGCAGACCATCGCGATTATCATCTTCACCGCGCTCGCCGGTTTCTTCGCGCTGCCCAACATCCTGCCGGACTCGGTGGATGATCTGCTGCCGAAGTGGTACGCGCAGAATCGCATCAACCTCGGCCTCGATCTGCGCGGCGGCGCGCACTTTCTGCTCGAAGCCGACCTGCGCGGCGTGCTGAACGAGCGGATGACCAACGTATCGGACTCGGTCCGCAGCGAGCTGCGCAAGAAGCAGGTCGCCTTCAAGGAAGTGGCGGTCGAGCCCAACGGGCACGTCACGGTGGAACTTCGCGACGAGGCGCAGCGCCCCGCTGCGATCGAGGCAATTCGCGCCGTCGACCCCAGCCTGGTGGCCGCGGGTTCGGGGGCGAAGGTCGACGTTGCTTTTTCCGACCAGGAGCTCACGCGCAAGCGCAAGGAAGTCATCGACCAGTCGATCGAGATCCTGCGCCGGCGCGTCGACGAGACCGGCACCATCGAGCCCACGATCGTGCGTGAGGGTGACGACCGCATCCTGCTGCAGGTACCGGGGATCAAGGACACGACCGAACTCAAGAGCAAGATCAACCAGACCGCCAAGCTCACCTTCCATCTGGTGAACGAGGATCTGGCGACGAGCAGCGGCGGCGCTCTGCCGGCGGTGCTGCCGCCGACCACGTCGCTGGTGCCCACGCGCGAGGGCATGCAGGCGCTGAAGGCTGGCAACCCCAAGGCATTCGACGAGATCCAGAGCGCCAATCCGCGACTTTCGCCGGAGCAGATCTGCCGCCGCTACCATCCACCCTGCCTGCCGATCTTCAAGCGCGTGATCGTAGGCGGCGAGGATCTCGACGATGCCAAGGCGACCTTCGAAAGCCAGCAGAACGGCGGCCGTCCGATCATCAGCTTCACCTTCAACGCGGCGGGCGGTCGCTCGTTCTGTGCCGCGACGCGCCAGAACATCGGCAAGCGGCTGGCCATCCAGCTCGACAACGAGATCATCAGCGCACCGGTGGTGCAGAGCGCGATCTGCGGCGGCAGCGGCATCATAACGGGGGCGTTCACGCCGCAGCAGACGCAGGAGCAGGCGCTGCTGCTGCGCTCGGGCGCGCTGCCGGCAACGCTCACCATCATCGAGGAGCGCACGGTGGGCGCCGACCTCGGCGCCGACGCCATCCATGCCGGCACGGTCGCCGCCGTGGTGGGCACGGTGCTCGTCATGTTCTTCATGTTCGGGACCTACGGCCCGCTGTTCGGCGGTTTCGCCAACCTCGCCATGGGGGTGAACCTCCTGCTGGTGCTGGCCGGGATGTCCGTCCTCGGCGCCTCGCTGACGCTTCCCGGCATCGCGGGCCTCGTGCTCACCGTCGGCATGTCGGTCGATTCCAACGTGCTGATCTACGAGCGCGTGCGCGAGGAGAAGGCCAACGGCCGCTCGGCGCTGGGCGCGCTCACGGCGGGCTACGAACGCGCGCTGGCGGCGGTCATCGACTCGAACCTCACGGCGCTGATCGCAGGTGTCCTGTTGTTCGGCTTCGGCTCGGGCCCGATCCGCGGCTTCGCGACGTCGCTGTCGCTCGGCCTGCTCACCCACCTTTTCACCGCCACGATATTCACCCGCATGTTGCTCGCCACCTGGATGCGCTGGCGGCGGCCCACCGAACTCACGCTCTGAGGCCGCGTCATGCTGTGGAAACCGCATCACATCGTTCCCGCCCATACCAAGATCAACTTCATGGGCCACCGCCTCTGGGCGCTCGGCCTCTCGACCCTGGTCAACGTGCTGTCGCTGGCGGGCGTCTTCGTGTTCGGCCTGAATTTCGGCATCGACTTCGAGGGCGGAATCGCCATCCAGGTCCGCGCCAAGCAGGGGACCATCCAGCTCGACGAGCTGCGCAACACGACCGGCGCGCTCGGCATCGGCGAAGTCTCGCTGCAGGAGTTCGGCGACAAGAGCAGCGCCCTGATCCGCGTGCAGCGCCAGCAGGGCAACGCCGAGTGCGTGGCGCACGCCGACGCCGTCATGAAGCGGCGCGTCGGCAACGGCTGGAGCGTCAAACCGGGCGCCGAGGGCACCGGCGACGTTGTCTTCAGCGCGCCGAGCCAGCTCGATGCGGGCGGCTGGCGCGACGCCGTGAGCCGCGTCGGCCTCACCGTGCTCGAGCGCGAGCTGCCACGCGCCAACACCAACACCGTCAAGATCGACATGACTCCCGAGCAGCGCGCCGAATGGTGCCAGCAGGTGGCCATCAAGGTCGTCGACGACGCGATCAGCAACCAGTACGACGTCCGCGGCACCGAGTCGGTCGGCCCGAAGGTCGGGGCGGAGCTGATGCACAGCGGGATCATCGCCGTGCTGGCGACCCTGGCGGCGATCGCGATCTATATGTGGTTCCGCTTCGAGTGGCAGTTCGGCATCGGCGCGCTGATCTCCATGCTGCACGACGTGATCTCGACGATCGGGATCTTCGTGCTGCTCCGGCTCGACTTCAGCCTGACGGCGCTGGCCGCGGTGCTCACCATCGCCGGCTACTCGATCAATGACACCGTCGTAGTGTTCGACCGTGTGCGCGAGAACATGCGCCGCTACAAGAAGCTAGGACTGGTCGACGTTCTGAACCTCAGCATCAACGAGACGCTGTCGCGCACGGTGATGACCTCGATCACCGTGTTCGTCGCCGTGCTGGCGCTGGTCATCTTCGGCGGCCCGGTCCTCTACAGCTTCTCGGTCGCCATGCTGTGGGGTGTCATCGTCGGTACCTACTCCTCGATCTGGATCGCCTGCGCGGGCCTGGTCTACATGAAGCTGCGGCCCGAGCAGTTCCGGCGCGAGGAGGAGGGCGCGAAGGCCAAGGCGTGAGCCCGGCGCGCGGCGAGCCCGACGACAAGACCTTGCCGGCGCCCGATCCGTCGCAGGTGCAGGTGATCCGGAGCTATGGCCCCGGCCGCTTCGTGATCGGCGAGCGCGAGTGGCGCGAGCCCGTGCTGGTGACACCGGGCGCCACCTCGGCCTGGAGCGTGACCCGCATGGAGGACCTCACCTCCGCGAGCGTGGCGGCGCTGCGCGAAGGGCCGGAGCCGGTCGAGTTGCTGGTGCTGGGCTGCGGCGCGCGTGCCGTGTTCCTGCCGTCGTCGCTTCGCACCGACCTCAAGGCCGCCGGCTTGTCGGTGGAAGCGCTGGACACCGGCTCCGCATGCCGGACCTATAACGTGCTGCTGGCCGAGGGGCGCCGCGTCGCCGCCGCGCTGATCCCGATTTAGCTGGCGTTGCGGAAATCCCCCGCTGGAGCGCCCGGGTCCCGCGCGCGACTCGGGATAACACAAACTGCGGTGTCATCCCGGGCCGACGGCGGGGGCCCCTTGTTCCGATGCGACGATCAGGAGACGAACCCGCCGTGACTCTGCGCCGCCATGCAGTAGAGCATGCCGATCGAGAACATGGTGTTGAAGCGGCTGGCATAGAGCGCGATCGGACCGGCCTTGGCCTTCTCCTCCGCCGTCGCCTCGACCAGCCCGAGGATCTTCTTCTGCATCGGCCAGATGATGAACCAGACGTTGAAGGCCATGATCAATGCCATCCACATGCCGATGCCGATCGGGTAGTAAGGCTTGCGCAGCAACAGCGCGTCGACGATGTAATCGTTCATCCAGGCGAGCAACAGGCCGGTGATCACCGTCGCCAGCGCGCCGTAGCGGAACCAGAAGAGGGCGCTGGGCGCGATGTACTTGGACACGGCGCTGCGGCTCTCCACAGGCTGGATCTTGGGCATGGTCGGCGTCTGCACGAAGTTGAAGTACCAGAGGAGCCCGATCCACATCACGCCGCTCAGGATGTGCAGCCAGCGCATGAAGAAAGCGCCCCAGGCATGGTTGAGGTGGATCACGTCCCCCGACAGCGCGGCGGTCACGAGGACGATGACGATGAGGACGACGACGCCGGCTGCGACGGTGCGCCCCAGTGAGGTGAAGATGGCGCCCATATTCGATTTCTCCCCTATCTTGTTGAAGGAATTGGCCTTTCCTCTCCAGAACCATTCTAATCCAGAGCGCCCCTGCGTTCAACGGTCGCAGATGCGCGATTATCCCCGGACCGGCCGTCGGACGTGAGATCGCCCTACCGCGCGCCCGAGAGTTCGCATCGTTATGTGCTCGACACGGTGCGGTCGGCGGATCGCGACCGCTTTCTGGCGGCTCTTTTCGCGCCGGAGACGGCGCGCCGGGGCCTGATGGCGCTGCTGGCGTTCGATCACGAGCTTGCCCGCGCACGAACGGTGACACGCGAGGCGTTGCTGGCCGAGATCCGACTGGAGTGGTGGCGCGAGGCCGCCACGGAGGCGGCGGGACCCGAAAAGCCGCGCCCCCAGCCCGTTGTCGAAGCCCTTAGCGAAGCCGCCCGTCACCACGGTCTGACGGCCGATGCGCTGATCGCCCTGATCGACGCGCGCGCGCAGGCAATCGAAGGCCCGCTCGACGTGGTGCGCACCGGGGCAGCCTTTGCCGATCTCGAACTGGCCATCCTGGACGTCAGCGATGCGGCGACGCGCAAGGCCGCGCATGCTGTCGCTGCCGCCGGCCTGATGGCTGAGGGACCGGAACGCGGCATCCTGCTTTCCGAGGCGCGCGGGCTCGCGCGCAAGGTCGATCCGGCGGCGCTGCCCGTCCTGCTTCAGGCTCGCTTGCTCGACCAGCCGATGAGTCCATGGCGCAAGCCGCTCGTCCTGTGGTGGGCGGCGCGGCGCGGGCGATGGTAAGGTCGCGGCGAAATCAAATCTGGAGGTAGCGTGGCACGCATCAAGGCGAACGGCATCGAGATCGAATATGAGACGGCCGGCAGCCGGAGCGATCCGGCGCTGTTGTTGGTGATGGGCCTGGGAGCGCAGCTCACCATCTGGCCCGAGGCCCTGTTCGAGGGCCTCGCGAAGCGCGGCTTCCATGTCGTCCGCTACGACAACCGCGATACGGGTCTGTCGACCGACTTCGCATCATGGGGCGCGGCCGACGTGCCGGCGGCGATACAGAAGCTGATAAGGGGCGAGAGGGTGGCGGCGCCCTATTATCTCAAGGACATGGCGGGCGATGCGGTCGGCCTGCTCGACGCGCTGGGCATCGAGCGCGCGCACATGGTCGGCGCCTCGATGGGTGGCATGATCGTGCAGATCGTGGCGGCGCAGTATCCCGAGCGCACGCGCTCGATGGTGTCGATCTATTCCACCAGCGGCCGGCCCGGCTTGCCGCAGGGCAAGCCGGAAGCGCTGGCGATGCTGGGAGCCCAGCCCGAGGACACGAGCCGCGAGGCCCGCGTGCTGCATGGCATGAAGCTGCGCCGCACGATCGGCAGCCCAGCCTATCCCGTGCCCGAAGGCGAGTTGCGCGCTTTGGTCGAGAAGAATGTCGATCGCCGCTATTACCCGGAGGGCGTCAACCGGCAGTATCTCGCCGTCATCGCGTCGGGCGATCGCGTCGAGCTGCTGAAGAACGTGAAGGCGCCGACGCTGGTGCTGCATGGGGAGGAGGATCCGCTGCTGCCGGTCGAGTGCGGTCGCGACGTCGCGCGCCTGGTGCCGGGCGCCGAGATCCAGACCTATCCCGGCTGGGGTCACGATTTCCCGACCCAGATGATCCCGACGCTGATCGACCGCATTGCGGGGTTCTGCAAAGCGGCCTCCTGACCGAAGCGGTTCGACGCCGCTATTGTCATGCGCAGCGGAGCGCGGGACCTTGCCCGCCGGAGGAACGATCCATGAAGTTCGGCATCTTCTATGAGCATCAGTTGCCCCGGCCGTGGGATCCGATGAGCGAGTACCAGCTCCTGCAGGACTCGCTCGCCCAGATCGAGCTCGCCGATCGGCTGGGCTACGACTATGCGTGGGAGGTCGAGCACCACTTCCTCGAGGAATATTCCCACTCCTCCGCGCCCGAGGTCTTTCTGGGCGCCGCAAGCCAGAGGACGAAGCGCATACGGCTCGGCCACGGTGTTGTCCAGCTCACCACCAACCAGCCGCATCGCGTCGCCGAGAGGGTGGCGACGCTCGACCTCGTGTCGGGTGGACGCGTCGATCTCGGCATGGGCGAAGCGGCCGGACCGGCCGAGCTCCATCCGTTCAATGTCAAGGTGCGCGACAAGCGCGACCGGTGGGAAGAGGCGGTCAAGGCCATCATCCCGATGTTCACGAAGGAGAGCTGGGAGTTCCACGGCCGGTACTACGACTTCGGAGCGCGCAACGTGATTCCCAAGCCCTTCCAGAAGCCGCATCCGCCGCTCTGGGTCGCCTGCTCCAACATCCAGACCATCGGCAAGGCGGGCGAGTGGGGCATGGGCGCGCTCGGCTTCACTTTCGTCACGCCCGAGGCGGCGCGCGCCTGGGTGCACAAGTATTACAACAACCTTCTGAACAACCCGCAGAAACTCACCGATTATCCGAGCAATCCCAACGTCGCGATGGTCTCGGGGTTCATGTGCGCGCCGACCGACGCGGAGGCCGAGGCCAAGGCGGCCGGTTGGACTTTCTTCATCTTTGCGCTCTCCTACTATGGCCGCAAAGGCGTCGATGCGCCGGGCACGTCCGATCTCTGGAAGGAGTACCAGAGCTGGAAGGGCGGACCGGAGGAGAAGAAGGCGCTGGAGTCCGGCCTGATCGGCTCACCCGCGACCATCGCGAGCAAGCTGCGCCAGTTCCAGCAGAGCCGCGTCGACCAGGTGATCCTACTGAACCAGGCAGGCAAGACCAGCCATCAGGACATCTGCGACTCGCTCGAGCTGTTCGCGAAGGAAGTGATGCCCGAGTTCCATGCCGCCGAGGCCGAGCATGCGGCATGGAAGCGAAGGGTGCTCGACCGCGAGATCGTGCTCGAGGACCTCGATGTCGGGAAATACGACATCTACAGTCACCAGAACGAGCACATCGTCCGCCTCACGCCCGAGCAACTCAAGGCCAAGATGGCGGAGAAGGAGGCGAAGCGAGCTTGAGAGAATGTGTCATCCCGAGGGATCTTTCGCGATGCCGATTGAAAGATCCTCACTTCGTTCGGGATGGCACCGACTTGGATTCAGTACCGACCTCAAATCGCAAGCTTGTTGAAGATGAAACGCGGGATGTGGCGCACCACGAGCATGATGGCGCGCCAGATCGGCGGCGCGTAGACCACGGGCTTGCCGCGCTTCATGCCGTCCACGATCGTGCGGGCGACGTCCTCGACGGGCGCCACCCGCCGGCCCTCGGCCTTGATCGCGGCGGTCATCGGCGAATCGGTCGGGCCGGGCTTGATCAGGACGATCCTGACGCCGCTGCCGGCGAATCGATGGTCCATGCCTTCGGCATAGCGGGCGAGAAAACCCTTGGCGGCGCCATAGGTGTAGTTGGCCTTGCGGCCGCGGTCGCCGGCGACCGAGCCGATGATGCCGAGCGTGCCGCGGCCGACCTCGGCGAAGTGGCGCGCGAAGGCTTCGGCGAACAGGGCGGGCGACAGTGCATTGATCGCGATCGAGTCGCGACAAAAGGCGAGATCGGTCTGGCAGGTCTCTTGATGCGACAGCCATCCCTGCGCGATCAGCGCGATATCGATCGGGCCCGATGCTGCGGCAGACTGCACCAGCGCGCCGATGGCCGCCGGGTCGAGGAAGTCGCCCCTGGCGACCGTGATCGCCGAACCCGGCCCGCGGACGCCGAGGTCGGCCGAAATCTTATCGGCCTTCGTGACGTCGCGCGCCACCAGGATGAGCTCGGTCGGACCTTCGGCCACCCACAGCCGGCAGCAGTGCTCGGCAATGGCGGAGGTCGCGCCCACAACGACGATCTTCATCGCGGTCTCCCTCAGCTTCCCATCAAGCGGCGCGACATGGCCGAGCTCATGCCGGGGTCGCGAAAGCGTCCGAAGGCGGCGAGATCGGGATAACGCGCCTCGAACATCTCGCGCGGCATGCGCGCATCCTTCGCCGGATAGAGTCGCCCCCTGGCGTTGCGAACGATGGCGTCCAGCCGCGCGAACAGGGCGGGAACGGCACGCGTGTTGCGAAAGTCGAGAGCGAGCGTGACGCCGGGCTGTGGAAAGCTCAACAGCCCGGCGGGCCGACGTGCGCCGAAGGTCTTGAGCACGGCGAGAAAGGAACCCTCGCCCGAGACCGCAATGGCATCGAGCATGTCCTGGGTCGCGGCCAGAGCCGCCTCCCGCGGCACCACGCTCTGGTACTGGTAGAAGCCGCGGGGACCGTACAGGCGGTTCCATTCCAGGAGCGAGTCGAGCGGATAGAGAAACGGCTCTGCCTGCACGGTGCGCGCGCCGGTTCGCCGCCGCCCGGCTGCGTAACAAAGCGCATTGAGGGGACGCAGCGACAGCCCGTTGACCAGCGAGAAGGGCGGCGTCAGCGGCAGGCGCCGCCGTCTTTCGCGCCATGGCCGGCCGCCGATCTCGGTCGGCCGTGCACGCAGGAAGAGACCGCGCGCTTTTCGTCCGGACGTGCAGTCGATCCAGGCGACGGCGTGCTCCCACGTGGCTTCCGAGTCGTCGGACAGCCGAAGGAAGTCCGTCAGGCCGGCGAAGGGTATCGTCTCGGCCTCGAGCCACGGGCCTTTGCTTGGCCGTAGTTGTAGTTCAGCCTCGACGATCAGGCCGGTGAGCCCGAGTCCGCCGACCGTGGCGGCAAGCCATTCCGGCCGCAGGTCGGGGCCACATTCGACGGATGCGCCGTCGGTTCGCACCAGACGCAACCGCCGCACATGCTCGCCGAACGTGCCCATCGCATGATGGTTCTTGCCATGCACGTCGTTGGCGATGGCGCCGCCCACGGTCACGAGCTGGGTGCCGGGCACGACCGGCAGGCTCCAGCCGCGCGGCCCCAGCAGCCGCTGGATGTCGCGCAGCATCACGCCCGCCTCGCAGGCGAGTCGCCCTGTCGCCTTGTCGAAGGAGATGAAACGATTGAGCCCCGCCGTGTGCCACAGGATGCCGCCCGGATTGAGACAGGCATCGCCATAGCTGCGGCCCATGCCGTGGGCGATACCCGGCCGGCTGCGCGTGATCTGCTCGGCCACGCGGTCGCGATCGGCAAGCTCGATGACGTCGTGCGGCGCCGCGCTCAGCCGTCCCCAGGAGGAGACGGGCCTCATGCCGTCGGCGCCGTGCGAAAGACGAAACGCTTGTCGAGGTGGTATTTGGCCCAGTAGCCCAGGGCGAGCCCGATCAGCGCGCCGACGTAGCGCATCTCCCTCGTTGCGAAGACGCGGTCGAAGCCGAACTCGAAACCCCAGAAGAGGAGCGTCGTGGCGACGCCCATCGCGGTATAGAGGAGGAACGTCTGCGCATCGTGCAGCGAATCGCGCGCCGTGAAGCGGAAGATGTAGCGCTTGTCGAGAACGTACTTCGCGAGCAGACCGACGCCGGTGCCGACGACCACCGCGGCGGCAATGGCGAAGCGACCGTGATAGGCGCGGATGCTGAGGTCCTGGGCGCCGATATTTGCAGCCGTCGCCACCACAGCGATCAGGGCATAGAGGACGGCCAGCGGCATCAACGGGCTGTGGCTATTGAGGACATCTGATAGTATAGCGCAAACAGCGCCAGGGAGCGGTTTCGATTAAGACGTCCGTCAGCGCGTTGCTTGGGCTCATACGTCCCCGGCAGTGGATCAAGAATACCTTCGTCCTGGCGCCGCTGATTTTTGCGCGCGAATATCTGGACCCTCACTCGATCACGCGCGCGGCGCTTGCTTTCGTGCTGTTCTGCGTCGCCTCGTCGGCATGCTACGCCGTGAACGACATGCATGACGTGGAACGCGACCGGGCGCATCCGGTAAAGCGTCTCACCCGGCCGCTGGCCGCGGGCCTGGTGCCGGTCCGGACCGCTGTCCTCCTGCTGCTCGTGCTCTATGCCCTGCTGATCCTGGGCTTCACGGTATTGCCGGTGGTAGCGATGCCAATCCTGGCCTATATCGCGCTCAATTTCGCCTATACCTATGTCCTGAAGGATCAGCCGGTCCTCGACATCTTCGCGATCGCGGCCGGCTTCGTGCTCAGGGTCTATGCCGGCGCCGAGGCGCTCGGCGTGCCGCTGTCGAGCTGGATGGCGATCACCACGCTCTGCCTCGCGCTCTATCTCGCCTCGATCAAGCGGCGGCAGGAGCTGCAGGCCAACGGCAGCGAGGCCCGGCGCGTGCTGCGCGAATATTCGGTCACCCTGGTCGATCGCTACGCCGAGATGTCGGCGGTGGGCGCGCTGATCTTCTACAGCCTGTTCGTGATCTCCACCAACAATCGGCTGAGCGTCACCATCCCCTTGGTGATCTTCGGCCTGTTCCGCTACTGGTACGTGGTCGACACCAGGGCGGGCGGCGAATCGCCGACCGACGTGCTACTGACCGACTGGCCGCTGGTGCTGTGCCTGCTGGCCTGGGTCGGCGCCTGCATCGTCGTCCTCCTGCAGTGAGCGGACTGCCGGGCATGACGAGCAGCATTCAAGCGGACCCTCTACTCCAGCGATGCACTTCTTCATCTTCCGGACCGCGCGCGTCTCGCTCGCTCATGAGCGAGCCGGAGGCTCGCGGTCCGGAAAAGAATGAGCCATGAGAGTCGCGATCGTCGGTGGCGGTATCGGCGGCCTTTCCGCCGCGCTGCAGCTCCTGAAGGCCGGACTCGACGTCCATGTATACGAGCAGGCGCCGCGCATCGCCGAGATCGGCGCCGGCATCCAGATCAGCCCCAACGCCTCGCGGCTCCTGCTTCGGCTGGGGCTCGGGTCGGCGATGGAGGCGGCTGGCGTGCGCCCGCGCGCGGTGCATCAGCGGCGCTGGGACGACGGCCGCACTTTGCAGCGCGCGCCGCTCGGGTCCGAGATCGAGGCGACGTTCGGTGCGCCGTACTACCACTTCCACCGCGCGGATCTTGCCAATCTGCTGGCTGGCGCGCTGCCGCCGGAGCGCCTGCACGTCGGGCACAAACTCATCGACCTCGCGCAGAAGAGCGAGCGAGTCGTCGCGCGCTTCGAGAACGGCGCCTTGTCCGAGGCCGATCTCCTGGTCGGCGCCGACGGCATCCATTCGCGCGTGCGCACGCTCCTGTTCGGGCCGGAGAAGCCGCGCTTTACCGGCTGCGTCGCCTGGCGCGGGCTGGTGCCGGCCGAGCGCATCAAGCGGCTCGACATCGAGATCGCCTCGCACAACTGGATGGGACCGGACGGCCATGTCGTCCACTACTGGGTCGCGGGCGGACGGATGATGAACGTCGTCTGCGTCGTCGAGCACGGAGCCTGGACCAACGAATCGTGGACCGACAAGGGCGACGTCGGCGATGTGCTGGCGCGCTACGAGGGCTGGCACCCGACCGTGCGCGGCCTGATCGGCGCCTTTCCCGAGACCTTTATCTGGGCGCTGCACGATCGGGCCGAACTGCCGCGCTGGAGCCTGGGCCGCGTGACACTCCTGGGCGACGCCTGCCATCCCATGCTGCCCATGATGGCGCAGGGCGCCGCGCAATCGATCGAGGATGGCGCCGCACTCGCGTCGCTCCTCAAAGCGATGCCGGATGACATCGAGGGCGCGCTCGCGCGTTACGAAGCCGTGCGCAAGCCGCGGGCGACGAAGCTGCAGCAGGCGAGCGCCGCCAACCGCGCGCGCTTCCATCTCCACGACGGGCCCGAGCAGCGGAAGCGCGACGAAGCGATGGCCACCTCCGGCGACCGCTCCGTCGCCAACATCGGCTGGCTCTACGGCCACGACGCGGCGGCGGTGTAGCCGAACGTCTGTCGCCTCGATACCGTGTCATTCGGAGCGAAGCGAAGGATCTTTGACGACCGCCGAGAAGGAGAGACCGACATGATCGAAGTGAACGGCATGGCGCACGTCATCCTGACCGTCAGCAACTGGGAGAAGGCGCGTCCCTTCTATGCCGAGCTGCTGCCTTTCCTCGGCCTGAAGAAGGTCTACGACGGCAACAACTTCCTCTATCACGTGGGCGGCCGCACCGCGGTCGGCATCCAGCGCTGCGCCGAGGAGCATGCTAGCGGCCGCTTCGTGCAGAATCGAGTCGGCCTGCATCACCTCTGCCTGCGCGCCCGCTCGCGCGAGGATGTCGACCGGATCGCTGACAAGCTGCGCGCCATGGGCGCCCATATCGACCGCGGCCCGATGGAGGGCACCTGGGCGCCCGGCTACTACTTCGTCGTCTTCGAGGATCCCGACGGCATCCGCCTCGAGGTCAACTTCATCCCCGGCAAGGGCCTGCTCGCTTCGGACCCGCCGCTCAACCCGAGCTTCGATCCCAACTGGAACCAGAACTATCCGTGAAAGTGGGCGCTGCTTCGAGCGTAGATATTCACCCCGCCTTGTTCGGATTGATCAGGAACTTCTCGCCGGTCGCGCGCTTGCTGTAGAGGGCGATGTTCTCCAGCCGCAGCGCCTCGGGCAGCGAGATGGTGCGGGTGTAGTGGCTGGCGAAGGTGGTCTTCAGCGAGCGCGCGACGCGTTCGCGCAGGCGCTGCTGGTCGGCGCGGCCAATCTTCTGCAGGAAGGGCGTGAGCAGCCAGCCGCCGACGCCCCACGCCATGCCGTAGTTGCGCACCAGCTCGACCGGGCCGGGGTCGAGGCTGCCGTAGATATAGACCTGCTTGTGCACGCTCGAACCGTAGCGGCTGTAGTCGCTGGCCGACCGCGTGATGGCCATTTCCATGCAGGCAAGGATCTGGCTGGCGAGCCTTCCGCCGCCGATCGCATCGAAGGCGATCGTGGCGCCCGTCTCGGCCAGCGCCTGCGCCAGCTTTCCGGTGAAGCCCGCTTCCGTCGAGTCGCAGACCTGCTTCGCGCCGGCGTCGCGCAAGATCTTCGCCTGCGCAGGGCTGCGCACGATGTTCACCAGCCCGATCCCGTCCTCGAGGCAGATCCGGTTCAACATCTGGCCGAGATTTGAGGCGGCCGCGGTGTGGACCAGCGCCTTGTGGCCCTCGCGCTTCATGGTCTCGGTCATACCGAGCGCGGTGAGCGGGTTCACGAACCACGAGGCGCCTTCGGCCGCCGTCGTGCCCGAAGGAAGTGCCTGGCAGTCGCGCGCCTTGATGAGGCGGTATTGCGCGTACATCGCGCCGCCGATCATCGACACGATCTTGCCCTTGAGCGCTTGCGCTTCGTCAGACTTGCCCGCCTTGACGACCGTGCCCGCACCCTCGTTGCCGACCGGCATCGGCTGGTCGAGCCGCGCGGCAAGCAAGGGCAGGGAGGCCTCGGGCACCTTCGCCTTCACGACGATGCCCTCGCCGCTGCCCGACGCTGCTGCATTTTTCATGTCGGCCGGCCCCAGCAGCAGACCGAGATCGGAGGGATTGATGGGCGTCGCCTCGACCTTCACCACGACCTGGTCGTCCGCCGGCTCGGGCACCGGGACCTTCGCCAGCGAGAGTTCCAGCTCGCCGTTCTTCTTGATCAGCGAGCGCAGCTCCAGGCCGGTGGTCGGGGTGGCGTCGGGCATCGGTCGTCTCCGTCAATTTGGTTGGGCGACACGATGCACAGCGCGGTGCGGGTGGACAAGGGGGCGACTGGCTACTCCGCCGCGAGCGGCGCGGGGGCGAGCCAGGTCTCGAAGTCGCGCAGGGCGCGCTTCGCCAGCAATTGCTTGCGCTCCTTGCCGCGGGCATTGCCCTCGATGGGTGGGAACAGGCCGAAGTTGACGTTCATCGGCTGGAAGCTGTTGGCGTCGGCGCCGCCGGTGATGTGGCCGAGCAGCGCGCCCATCGCCGTCGTCGCGGGCGGAGCCGCAGGCACGAGGCCCAAGCGCTCGGCGGCGGCGAAGCGGCCGGTCATCAGGCCGACGGCGGCGCTTTCGACATAGCCCTCGCAGCCCGTGATCTGCCCGGCGAAGCGCAGCCGCGGCATCGCCCTGAGCCGCAGCGTCTCGTCAAGAAGCCGCGGGCTGTTGAGGAAAGTGTTCCGATGCAGTCCGCCCAGCCGCGCGAACTCGGCGCGCTGCAGACCAGGGATGGTCCGGAACAGGCGCGTCTGCTCGCCGTGCCTGAGCTTGGTCTGGAAGCCCACGATGTTCCAGAGCGTGCCGAGCGCGTTGTCCTGGCGGAGCTGCACCACCGCCCAGGGCCGCCGGCCGGTGCGCGGATCGCGCAGGCCGACCGGCTTCATCGGCCCCCAGCGCAGCGTGTCCGGCCCGCGCGCCGCCATGACCTCGATCGGCAGACAGCCGTCGAAATAGGGTGTCGCCGTCTCCCACTCCTTGAACTCGGTCTTCTCGCCTGCCAGCAGACCCGCGACGAAGGCCCCGTATTCCTCTTTGTTCAGCGGGCAGTTGAGATAATCGGCGCCATCGCCGGCCGGGCCGCCCTTGTCGTAGCGCGACTGCTTCCAGGCGATCGAGCGGTCAATGCTGTCGTAGTGCACGATCGGCGCGATGGCGTCGAAGAAGGCGAGTGCGGTTTCGCCGCTGAGCTTGCCGATCGCCTCGGCGAGTGCCGGCGAGGTGAGGGGACCGGTGGCGATGATGACGCTGTCCCAGTCCTCGGGCGGCAGGCCCGCGATCTCCTCGCGCCGCAGCTCGACCAGCGGATGGGCCACTAGCGCGTCCTGAACCGCGGCGGAGAAGCCGTGCCGATCGACCGCAAGCGCGCCGCCGGCCGGCAGCTTGTGCGCGTCGGCCGCGCGCATGATCAGCGAACCCGCGCGCCGCATCTCCTCGTGCAGCAGGCCGACCGCGTTGTTCCCGGCATCGTCGGAGCGGAAGGAATTGGAGCAGACGAGCTCGGCCAGAGAATCGGTTTGATGCGCCTCCGTCCCGCACACCGGCCGCATTTCGTGCAGCACCACGGGGACACCTGCGGAGGCGAGCTGCCAGGCCGCCTCGCTGCCCGCCAGTCCGCCGCCCACGACATGTACCTTCTTGATGCTTGACGCCATCCCACCCAGCCTGAAACTTGCGCCTCCTTACATGGGAGAGCCGGTCATGGCCATCAAGTTCCACAATCCCTCGAGCGTTTCCTTTTCGGGCAAGTACAGCCTCGGGGCCGAGGTGCCGGCGGGCGCGCGGCTGTTCCATGTCTCGGGTCAGGTCGGCGTCGATTCCAACGGCAAGCTGCAGCCCACCTTCGAGGGGCAGGCGGCGCAGGCGTGGCGCAACATCGGCGAGGTGCTGAAGAGCGCCGCCATGACCTACAAGGACATCGTCAAGGTCACGATCTTCCTGACCGACAGCCGCTTCATCGCGCCCTATCGCGAGGTGCGCGACCAGTTCATCACCGAGCCGCCGTACCCAGCCTCCACCCTGCTGGTCGTGGCAGGGTTGGCCGATCCTGCCATGCTGGTCGAGGTCGAGGCGGTGGCCGCCAAGGCCTGATCATGACGCAGAGTCTCAAGGTTGCGCTCGCCCAGCTCAATCCCAAGGTCGGAGACGTTGCCGGCAACCTTGCCAAGGTGCGCGCCGCGCGCGCCAAGGCGAAGGAACAGGGGGCGGACCTGGTCGTCACGTCGGAGCTGGTGATCGCGGGTTATTTTCCCGAGGACCTGGTGCTGAAGCCCGCGTTCCAGCGGCAATGCCGCGAAGCGGTCGAGGCGTTGCGCACGGACACGCGGGATGGCGGGCCGGCGCTGTTCGTCACCACCCCCTGGCGCGAGGACGACAAGCTCTACAATGCGATCGTCGCCCTCGACAAAGGCGAGATCATAGGCAAGCGCTTCAAGGTCGATCTGCCGAACTACGGCGTGTTCGACGACAAGCGCGTCTTTGCGCCCGGCCCCATGCCGGGACCGCTGGTGTACAACGGCGTGCGCCTCGGCGTGCCGATCTGCGAGGATGTCTGGACGCCCGAGGTCGTCGAATGCATCTCCGAGACCGGCGGCGAAATCCTGCTGGTGCCCAACGGCTCGCCTTACGAGGTCGAAAAGACCGACGTCCGCGTGCAGCACGGCGTCAGGCGCGTGATCGAAAGCGGCCTGCCCTTCGCCTATGTCAACCAGGTGGGCGGCCAGGACGAGGTGATCTACGACGGCGGCTCGTTCGTGATCGGCGCCGACCGCCAGCTCAAGGCCAAGCTCGCCTCGTTCACGGAGGAGGTGGCGACGGTCGAGTTCCGGCGCAGCGCCGGCGGCTGGGAATGCCTGCCGGGCAGGATCGCCCCCGAGCTGGGAAAGCTCGACTCGATCTACCAGGCGATGATGCTCGGCCTGCGCGACTATGTGAACAAGACGGGCTTTCCATCGGTCGTGATCGGCCTCTCGGGTGGCGTCGATTCCGCCCTCACCGCAGCCGTCGCCGCAGATGCCCTGGGGCCCGAGCGCGTGCGCACGCTGATGATGCCCTCGCCCTATACCAGCCGCGAGTCATTGGAGGACGCCAGGGCCTGTGCCGACGCAATCGGCGTCAAGTACGAGATCGTGAGCATCGAGCCCGCCATGGAGGCCTTCCGGCAGATGCTGCTGCCGCTGTTCGGCAACCGTGCGCCCGACGTGACCGAGGAGAACATCCAGAGCCGTGCGCGCGGCACGACGCTGATGGCCGTCTCCAACAAGCTCGGCGGCATGGTGGTGACGACGGGCAACAAGTCGGAGATGGCGGTGGGCTACGCCACGCTCTACGGCGACATGTGCGGCGGCTACAACGTCCTGAAGGATGTCTACAAGACGACGGTGTTCGAGCTTTGCGCCTGGCGCAACCGGCACCTGCCGGACGGCGCGCTGGGTCGCAAGGGCCGCGTGATTCCCGAGCGCATTCTCACCAAGCCGCCATCGGCCGAGCTGAAGCCGGACCAGAAGGATTCCGATTCGCTGCCGCCCTATCCGGTGCTGGACGCCGTCCTGCACGGCCTGATCGAGCGCGATCTGTCGGCCGAGGAGCTGGCGGCCGAGGGTTACGATCGGGCGACCGTGGACAGGGTCTGGCGTCTCCTGGAGAACGCCGAGTACAAGCGCCGCCAGGCGCCGCCGGGCGTGAAGATCACCTCGCGCCTCATCAGCAGGGAACGGCGCTATCCGATCGTCAACGGGTTTCGAGGGTAAGACGATGTTGATCGCGCAGATCTCCGACATGCACGTGACCGCCGAGGGCACGCTGCTCTACAAGCGCATCGACACCGCGGGCTATCTCGAACGCGCGGTGGCGCATGTCCTCGGCCTCGATCCGCGTCCCGATCTCGTGATCGCGACCGGCGATCTCGTCGACGGCGGCAAGCCTGACGAATATGCGCGCTTGCGCCGACTGCTCGAACCCCTGCCGATGCCGGTCTATCTCATTCCCGGCAATCACGATGCACGCGAGCCTCTGCGGGCGGCTTTTCCCGACCATCGCTATCTGCCTGCGGACGGCTTCCTCCAGTATGCGATCGAAAGTCCGCCACTGCGCCTGATCGGGCTCGATACGTTGGTAGCGGGCAAGCCTTACGGCGAGCTGTGCGAGGAACGGCTCGGCTGGCTGGCGGCGCGGCTCGGCGAACACCCCGACGTGCCGACATTGATCTTCCTGCATCATCCGCCGTTTGATTGCGGCATCGAGGCGTTCGACCGCGCGCGCCTGAACAAGGGTGATGCGGCCCTGGCCGATCTCGTGAGCCGCCATCGCAATGTCGAGCGGGTAATGTGCGGGCATGTCCATCGTCCCATCCAGATGCGCTGGGCGGGAACCATGGCCTCCATCGCCCCCAGCACCGCGCATCAGGCGACGCTCGACCTGCACGACGGCGCGCCGCTTTCCATGATGATGGAGCCGCCGGGGCTGGCGTTGCACTACTGGAAGGCCGGCGGCCTCGTCACCCACGTGAGCTATATCGGGTCGTTCGAGGGGCCGAGGCCGTTCCGTGCCCTCTGACGGAACCTCGGCCGCAAAGGGCGCGTTCTCGATGGCCGTGTCCCTGCAAAGCCTCAGCAAGCGCCTCGGCCCGGGCGTCATCACGGGCGCGGCCGACGACGATCCGAGCGGTATCGCCACCTACTCTCAGGCAGGGGCCCAGCAGGGCTTCGGCCTGCTTTGGACCGTAGTCGTGACATGGCCGATGATGGTCGCGGTCCAGTCGGTGAGCGCGCGCATCGGTCGGGTCACGGGACACGGGCTCGCTGCCAACATGCTGGCCGTCTTTCCGCGGCCTGTCGTGACCGGACTGGTGGCGCTGCTGTTCCTCGCCAACACCATCAATATCGGCGCCGATCTTTCGGCCATGGGGGCGGCCGCCAAGCTCGTGATGGGTGGCAGCCAGCATCTCTACACGTTGCTGTTCGCGCTCGGCACGCTGCTGGCGGTCGTTTTCATCCCGTACCACATCTACGTCGGCGTCCTGAAGTGGCTCACCTTTTCGCTCTTTGCCTATGTCGGCATCGTCTTCACCGTGCACATCGACTGGGGCCGGGTCGCCATGGGCGCCCTCCTGCCGCGGTTCGACCGCACCGGCGATTCCTACATGCTGATCGTCGCCATCTTCGGCACCACCATCAGCCCCTACCTGTTCTTCTGGCAAAGCTCGCAGGAGGTCGAGGAAGAGGAGGCGGATCCCGGAGCCGGGCCGCTGGTCGACCATCCCGAACAGGCGAGCCGCGAGCTCAATCGCATCGGCTGGGAGACCATGGTCGGCATGGCTGTCTCCAACGTCGTTGCCTTCTTCATCATCCTGACGACAGCCGTCACAATGCACGCCAACGGCCATACCGATATCCAGACCTCGGAGCAGGCTGCGGTCGCGCTGCGGCCGATCGCAGGCGATGCCGCGTTCCTGCTGTTCAGCCTTGGCATCGTCGGCACCGGCCTGCTCGCCGTGCCGGTGCTGGCGGGCTCCACCGCCTATGCGATGGGCGAGGTGCGCGGCTGGCGGATCGGGCTCGAGCACAAGCTCGGCGAGGCGCAGGCCTTCTATGCCGTAATTGCTATTTCCATCTTGCTCGGCATCGCGGTCGAGATATCGCCCCTCGATCCGATCAAGGCGCTGGTATGGAGCGCCGTGGTGAACGGCGTGATCACGGTGCCAATCCTGATCGCGATGATGATCGTGGCGTCGAGCATGAGGCAGATGGGCGGGTTCGTGGCCACGCGCGGCCAGCGCATCTTCGGCTGGATCACCACGGCGATGATGGCGGTGGCGGCGGTCGCCATGTTCGGGACGATGTAGGTTTCAATCCTTCACCGCCGGCAATACCACGCGATTGAGGATCGCCGAGGCGATGGCATAGCCCAACGGGCCGTCGTAGTGCCCGGTGGTGATCGCGAATACGAGGTCGAACGCGGGAATGACATAGACTCGCTGTGCACCGACACCAAAGCCGGCAATCCAGTCGAGTTCGCGGCCATTGAGGAAGCTGCGTCCAAGCCACCATTGATACCCGTAGAAGAACAAGCCGTCGCCTTTGATGCGCGGCTTGGCCGATTCCGCCGCCCAACCTGTCGGCAGCACGCGTCGGCCGTTCCACTGGCCGTCGGTCAGCATGAGCTGGCCAAGCTTGGCCATGTCACGGGGCCGGAGCCGCAGGCTGCCGTAGGCACCGAGTTTGCGACTTGCACCAACCTCGGGCCAGTCGAAGTCGATGATGTCGAGCGGGGCGAACAGCTTTTCCCGTGCATAGTCCTGCAGGCCACGACCGGTCGCGCGGACGAGCGCCTCGCCCAGCAGCGACGTGACGCCGTTGCTGTAGTGATAAATTGTGCCCGAGGGATGAATTACCGGCTGTGAGAGCACAAAGCGGAAGGGGTCGGAGGACTCCAACATCCTCCGTTCGTCGTTCAACGGATCGGTGTAGGGCCGGTCCTCATCCCAGGCGAGGCCAGCCGACATGGTGAGCAAATGCCGAAAGGTAATGCGCTCCTTGTCCGGCGTGCGCAGGTCGGCATATTCGGGAAAGGCGTCGAATACCGGTGAATCGAGGGCCGGGAACTTGCGCTCGGCCAGGGCAATGCCGACCAGCAGCGACGTCGCGCTCTTGGACACTGATTTCACGTCGTGTTTCACATCAGGCCCGAATCGCACGATGCCGAGCGGCTGGCCCCAGCTTTCGTCGACGCCGTCAAAATAGCGCTCCATGACGAGCCTGCTGTGGCGGGCGACAATAACGGCATGGATGTTCCGGTCTGGCCACTGATCGAGGAGCTTGTCGAGGTCGCACAGCTTTCCGGCATCGAGACCGACGGCATCGGGTGTGGCGGTTGTCCAGCCGTCGTTGATCGGCTTGGGGGCGCCGCAGACCGATGCCTCCTGCGCCATTGCGGCCGTCGGAAGCCCTACGAGCATCAGAAGAAACGTGACGATTCTTGCCATCAATATTCGCTCCGTGAGCCGGCCGACCGCCTGGGCGGCATGTTAGCGTCGCCGGCATGAAACTCTATTCCGGTCCGCTCAGCATGTTCGGCGCCAAGGCCGAGATCGCGGCCCTCGAGAAGGGCGTCGATGTCGAGCTGGTCATGGTGCCGTTCGAGATGAACACGCTCTATCAGCCCAAGCATGCCGAGGTCCTGCGCATCAACCCGAAACGCCAGGTTCCGGTGTTGGTGGACGGCGATCTCGAGATCTTCGACTCGACCCAGATCTTCGAATATCTCGAGATGTTGAGGCCGGAGCCGGCGCTGTGGCCGGCGGATCCCAAAGCGAGGGCACGGGCGCGTCTGCTGGAGCACAAGTCGGATGAGGTCTACTTCCCGCACATCGTCCGGTTGATGGGTCTGCAGGCGACGCTCGACGATCCACTTGCGGTCGAGGCCCGGGCTGCGGCGACGGCCTGTTATGACGAGATGGAACGAGTGCTCGGCGAGCGGGACTGGCTGGCCGGTGCCTATTCATATGCCGACATCGCCTTCTACATGGCGCAGCTCTTCGGCGCGCGCATGACCGCGCCCATGACCGAGGCGCATCCGCGGCTGCTGCGCTGGCGAGACCGCATGAGCGCGCGGCCGGCGGTCGCCAGGGTCGCCGGCGCGATGGGACGCTATCTCCTGTCGCAGGGGCGTCCGTTGCCGCCGTTCCTGCAGCGCCTGTCGGGTGGTGGGCCTACGGCTTGATCGTGCGGCCGAGCACCTTCTCATAGACGCGCAGGATCGACGAGCTGTCGTCCGCACCGAGGCCCATGCGACGGGCCATGCGCTGCAGGTTGTGCGTCGCCGAGCCCTGCGGCAGCGGCACGTCGAGTTCGTCGCCGAGCTCTAGCGCGAGATGCAGATCCTTGTGCGCGAGGTTGAGCGCGAAGGAGGGCGGGCTGAACTGGCCTTTCAAGGCGCGTTCGGAGAACGCCTTGAAGACGTTCGAATTGCCGCTCGAATTGGCGATCACGTGGACGAGCTTCGTGGGATCGAGGCCGGCGCTGACGCCCAGCATCAGGCCTTCCGCGGCGGCCGCGGCGTTGCAGAAGGCCATCATGTTGTTCACGAGCTTGGCCACCGTGCCGGTGCCCAGTGCGCCCATATGGATCACATTGGCGCTGAAGGATTTCAGAACCGGCAGCGCGTCGTCGAACACCTTCTTCTCGCCCCCCACCATGATGGCGATGGTCGCCGCCTCGGCGCCCACCGTGCCGCCGCTCACCGGGGCGTCGAGCATGGCGATGTTCCTGGCAGCCATGGCGGCGCCGATCTTCCTGATCATCGAGGGGGCGTTGGTGCTGAGGTCGATATAGGTCTGGCCCGGCTTGATGCTGGCGAGGATGCCGTTGTCGCCGAGCGCCACGGCCTCCACATCCCGGGGCATCGGAAGCGACGTCATCACGACATCGGCGCTCTTTGTCACGTCGGCCACGGACTTGCCCGCGGTCGCACCGAGATCGGTGCAACTCTTGACCGCCGCCGGGTTCAGGTCGAACACCGTCACCTGGTGGTTGCTGCGCTTCACGAGATTCCGACACATGGGCCCGCCCATGTTGCCGACGCCGATGAATCCGACTTTCACTAGTGCCTCCCGTTCGAATGCCGCCGGGCGCACTATATACGAGAGGCAATGAACCGCGCCCCCTCCCAGCCGCCAAGCGATCTTGACCGGGCCCGCGCCCTTCGCCGCGTCAAGGTGGCGGCGACGCTGGTGCTGGCGGCGACGGCGGCGCTGTTCCTGGTGGCGCGCCATTTCGAGGCCGGACACTGGGCCTGGGGTTACGTCGCGGCCTTCGCCTCGGCGGCGACGGTGGGCGGGCTTGCCGACTGGTACGCCGTCGTCGCGCTGTTCCGCCGGCCCCTCGGCCTGCCGATCCCGCACACCGCCATCATTCCGCGCAACCACCAGCGCATCGCCGACAATCTCGGCAGCTTCATCGAGAACAACTTCCTGGCGCGCGAGGCGGTCGAGAAGAAGCTCGGCGAGGTCGACTTCGCCGCCCAGGTGGCCACCTGGCTCGCCGACCGCGCGCGCAGCGCCGCGCTGGCCGACTTCGTCCTGCGGCTGCTGCCGCAGGCGCTGACGGCGATCGATCAGTCGGGGCTGAGGCGCTTCGTTGGCGAGCGGGTGCGCACCGAGCTCGAGCGGGTGGAGGTGGCGCCGCTTGCTGCGGGCCTTCTGGGCGCGGTGATCGAGAAGGGCCGCCATCAGCGCCTGCTGAACGAGCTCCTGGGCGCGCTCGACAAGCTGCTTACCAACCAGAATACGCTCGACGCCTTGCGCGAGAAGATCCGCCACGAGCTGCCAGCGCTGTTCAACCTCTATCGCGCCGACGCCTATCTGTTGCGCAAGATCGTGGCCTCGACCGCCGCGTTCGTCGATGAAGCGCGGGTCGATTCTGATCACCCATTGCGCGTCGAGTTCGACAAATTCGTGCGCGGCTTCGTCGAGCGGCTGCGCAGCTCGGCCGACTTCGCGGCCCGTGCCGAGACCTTCAAGCACGACCTGCTGGCTCGGCCGGAGGTGGTGACGCTGGCCGAGGGGGCGTGGGACAGCCTGCGGGCCTTCCTGGAGCGCGATGCGGCGGCACCCGACTCGCAGGTCCGGCGCCAGCTCGAAGCGATGCTGGTCGACGTCGGTGGCCAGCTCGGTCGCGATCCGGCGATCCGGGCCGAGATCAACCGCGGCATCGTGCAGGTTCTGGGCGATTTCGTGCAAAGCCAGAAGAGCGGGGTCGGGCGCTTCATCGCCGATCAGGTCAAGGACTGGGACATCGACGTCCTGATCGGCCGCGTCGAGCTCACCGTCGGACGCGACCTGCAATATATCCGGTTCAACGGCGCGCTGATCGGCGGACTGGCCGGTTTGGCCTTGCACGCCCTCGAGCAGGGGTTGAAGCTTCAGCTCTGACCACAGGGAGGTCGCGATGACCGATGCATCCCGAAACTACATGGACATGTTCAAGCAGCTCGGCGAGCAACTCCAGGTTCCGTCCTTCGACATGACCAGGATCATGGAACAGCACCAGAAGAACATCGACGCCATGGGCCGCTCATGGCAGGCGGTGGCGACCGGCGCCGGCGCGGTCGCCAACAAGCAACGCGAGATCTTCGAGGCGGCGATGAAGGACATGGCGGACATGGCGAGCAGCTACGAACCCGCCGGCTCGCCGCAGGAGATCTTCACCAAGCAGGCCGAATTCGCCCGCAAAGCCTTCGAGGCGGCTATCAGAAACACGCGCGACCTCGCCGAGCTGGTGCAGAAATCCGGCACCGATGCCCTCAACATCCTGCATGAGCGCATGCAGGAGTCTTACGACGAGATCCGCCACGGCC
The DNA here is from genome assembly GCF_036558665.1 of Reyranella sp. Lineage (GTDB taxonomy): Bacteria > Pseudomonadota > Alphaproteobacteria > Reyranellales > Reyranellaceae > Reyranella. The sequence goes on from NZ_DATBFE010000021.1 coordinate 58,330, forward strand.
TGGAGCGAAGGTAGCCTTCCGTGGATTGCACGCTTCCAGTGCGCGCATGCGCGCATCGAGGAGCCGTGTCATCCCGAGCGCAGCGCGGCTGACACCACATCTGTACGTTACCTCAATGCATCTGCCACGCTGATCGGTTGGTCGGCGCGGACAACATTGAAGGCGGCCTCCCAGACTGCGATCCGGCCGTCCTTCATCACCCAGAGTTCGACGCCGAAGCCCTTCATGGCGAAACCCGACTCGGCATCGTCCCATGTGCCGTTCCAGACGTTGGTGATCGTGTCGCCCATCAGGCTGCGAAACTCTTTCACGAGGTGATAGTTCCGCTGCCTGGCGCTGCGCGCCGCGAAGAAGGTGCGAACCGCGGCGCGGCCACGGAACTCCGGCAGGTTGCCGAAGCGCACGATGCAATCCTCGGTGAAGCCGTCGGCCAGCGCATCGAGGTTCCAGGGCATGAAGAGCGATTCGACATGCCGGACGAAAGCCCGCGCTTCATCGATCGTGAGGCGATTGGCATGGTCGTCCTTGCGCAGCGATTGAGGAGCCATGTTTCCTCCCGGTGAAACGCGCACGGCGTTCTGCTGGAAACGTACTATATAGTGAGGAGACGAGCAGAGACAGGAAGGGGAATGGATCGATTCTGGCTCAAGAGTTATCCGCCGGGGGTGCCGGCGGAGATCGATCCGTCGGCCTATCCAAGCCTCGTGGCGCTGATCGAGGAAAGCTTCGCAAGGTACCGCGAGGACAAGGCCTATGTGTGCCTCGGTACCGCGCTGACGTTCGGCGAGGTCGACTGCCTTTCGAAGGCACTGGCGGCGTGGTTGCAGGGTCGGGGGCTGAAGCGCGGTGCGCGTGTCGCAATCATGATGCCGAACGTTCTGCAATATCCGGTCGCCGTGACAGCCGTGCTTCGTGCGGGCTTCATCGCAGTCAACGTCAATCCGCTCTATACGGCGCGCGAGCTTGGACACCAACTGCGGGACTCGGGTGCCGAGGCGGTGGTCGTGCTGGACAACTTCGCCGTGACCCTGCAGGCGGCACTCGCCGCGGGGAACACGGCCGTCAAGCACATCGTCGTGGGGTCGATGGGAGACCTCCTGGGTTTCCCCAGGGGAATGATTGTCGACTTTTTCGTGCGCTCGATCCGCAGGTCGGTGCCGACTTACGAGCTGCCTGGACATTTCACGTTCAAGAAGATCATCGCCTCCGGCAAGACGATGCTCTTCGTGCGGCCCGAGCTCGGACCGGACGATGTCGCGGTGCTGCAATATACTGGCGGCACGACTGGCATCGCCAAGGGCGCGACCCTGCTGCATCGCACGATCGTGGCCAACCTGCTGGCCTCCGAAGCCTGGATGCAGCCGGGGCTTCGGCGCAAGAAGCTTGCCGGCCAGTTCACCATTGTCTGTGCGCTCCCGCTCTATCACGTCTTCGCGTTCATCACCTGCGGGCTGCTGGGCATGCGCACCGGCGCGCTCAACATCCTGATTCCCGACCCGCGCGACCTCGAAAGCACGGTGAGGGCGCTCGCCAGATACCGCATCAACATCTTTCCCGGCGTGAACACGCTGTTCAATGCGCTGGCCAATCGCTCCGACTTCGCGCGCCTCGATTTCTCCGGCCTTGCCATCACCAACGGTGGCGGCATGGCGGTGCAGGAGGCGGTGGCGAAGAAGTGGCTCGCCGTCACCGGCTGCCCGATCGTCGAAGGCTACGGGTTGAGCGAGACCTCGGCGGGCGTCACCTGCAATCCGACCGACTCGGAGGCTTATACCGGCTCGATCGGTCTGCCGCTGCCCAGTGTCGAGATCAGGATCCTCGACGATGAGGGGCAGGAATCGCCGCTGGGCGAGGCCGGGGAGATCGCGATCCGCGGACCCCAGGTGATGCGGGGTTACTGGCAGCAGCCGGAGGAGACGGCCAAGGTCATGACCCCCGACGGGTTCTTCAAGTCGGGCGACGTCGGCGTGATGGACGAGCGCGGCTACATCAGGATCGTCGATCGCAAGAAGGACATGATCGTGGTCTCGGGATTCAAGGTCTATCCCAACGAGATCGAGGCGGTCGTCTCGGGCCATCCCGGCGTCGCCGAATGCGCAGTCGTCGGCGTGCCCGACGCGCGGTCGGGCGAGGCCGTTCTGCTGTTCGTGGTGAAGCGCGATCCCAAGCTCACACGGAAGGAACTCGAGGCGTTCTGCGCCCGTGAGCTCACCGGCTACAAGCGGCCCAAATTCATCGAATTCCGGCGCGAGCTGCCCAAGAGCAACATCGGCAAGATCCTGCGCCGTGAGTTGCGCGAGGAAGCCGTGAAGAAGCCGGCGTGAGGTTTCCGGCCGGCCCACTGGCCCGCCATTTTTACTTTGCGTGACCCAGGCCCCATCGCGGACGCCATCTCATCGGTCGTTGGGAACGATCGTGGTTTCCGCTATGATGCATGGGAAAACCGGCTCGATCGCGGCGGTACTTTGGGGGAGAGGATGACGGCAATTCGCTGGATGGTGCTGACAACGACCGGCCTGGCACTGGCCGCCTGCAACACGCCGACGCCGCTCTATGACCTGCAGAAGACACCGGCTCCTTACCGCAAGGCCGCCGACGGTGCGATCATCGACAATGCCGGCGTGTCGCTCGATGCGGAGGGCTATCGTGTCGACAAGAACGGCCAGCGCATCCAGGAGGTGGATATTCCAGCCAAAACGGCGGCCTACCAGAGCTCAAGCCCGGTGGCCGGCTATTACATCAGCAGCATTGGGGCCGTAGCGTCGGGCAATGTCATGACGCCGAGCGAAGGCGCCAGCTCGGGTTACGGTACCGGTCCCGGCGCGGCCTATCCGACGCCGAGTGGCCAGGCGCCGCCACCGCTGCCGGCGCCGCTTATGCCAACCCCCGGCGAGACGCCGCCCGTCACGCCCACGCCGCTGCCGCGGTGATTACGGCAGCTACTCGATCTTCACACCGGCGGCGTGAATCACGGGCGCCCACTTGGCGAGCTCGTCCTTGATGAACTTCGCCGTGCGCTCGGGCGAGGTGTCGGCGGCCGGCACCGCAGCAATGTCCTCAAGGAACTTGATGGCGCTCGGATCGGCGATCAGCTTGCGCGACGCCTGATCGATCGTGTCGACTACGTTCTTTGGTGTGCCGGCCGGCCCCACGATCAGGTTGAAAGTGTAGGCTTCGTAGCCCTTCACGCCGGCCTCGGCCATGGTCGGAATCTCAGGCGCGATCGACGCTCGCTTGGAATGGGCAAAGGCGAGGATGCGAAGCTTGCCGGCGCGATGCTGCTGCAATGTGGTGCTGAAGGTCTCGAACATCCACGCGACGTTGCCCGCCAGCAGGTCCTGCAGCGCCGGCCCCGAGCCCTTGTAAGGCACGTGCACGACCTCCATGCCGCCGACCTCGCGTTTGAAGTACTCGCTGGCGAGATGAAGGATGCTGCCGATGCCTGATGTCGCGTAGGAGTATTTGCCGGGATTCTTCTTCATCAGCTCGATCAACCCGTCCACCGACGGTGGCATCGACGGATGCGTAACCAGTACCAGCGGGTTGACGCAGATCGAGGAGATCGGGGCGAAGTCCTTGATCGGGTCGTACGGGGGCTTGGCGAACGCTGTCGGATTGATGGCGTGGGTCGAGGAGGTCGCGAACAGGAGGGTGTAGCCATCGGGCTTGGCGTGCACGACTTCCATCGCTCCGATTGAACCTGCGGCGCCCGCCTTGTTGTCGACGATCACCGTCCGCCCGAGGAGCGGCGACAGCTTCTCGGCCGCCATGCGCCCGATGATGTCCGTGGGCCCCGCTGGTGCGAACGGGATCACGAGCCGGATCGTCCGCTCGGGGTATTTCGGATCGGCGCGCACGAGGCTGGGCGTCGCGAGCGCACCGAGGCCCGCGGCCAGAAGATGACGACGTTTCATGTGAGGCTCCCAAATATCTATTTCAGCGTTTCGTTGAACAGCTCGATCATGGCGTTCCAGGAGCGCCGGTCGGTGTCGGCATGATAGAAGAAACCCTTCATGCCGCGGGCATCGGCGGCGGGATTGGTGAAGCTGTGGCCGGCGCTGCCATAAAGCTGCAGACGCCAGTCGACGCCTGCCGCCTTCATCTCCTGCTCGAAAGCGGCGCGTTGTTCGGGCGGAATGATGGGATCGTCTGCACCGATGCAGACCAGCACCTTGCCCTTGATGCTCTTCGCATCCTGCGGCCGCGCCGTGGCGAGGCCGGAGTGGAACCCGACGATGGCCTTCACGTCGCTGCCGCTGCGCCCGACTTCGAGCGCCGTGGTGCCGCCGAAGCAGTAGCCGATGACGGCGAGCCGGGCCGGATCGACCTCCTTCCGGGCTCCCAGCGTTGCGAGCGCGGCGTTCGCCCGCAGCCGTATTCCCGTCGGATCGGCGAGCCACGGCGCGAGCCGCGCCCGGGTCTCGTTCAGGTCGTCGAGTGGCTTGCCGCCGCCGTGGTAGTCCATGGCAAAGGCGGCATAGCCCAGCGCCGCCAGACGCTGCGCGATCTTCTTGGTGTGGTCGGTGAGGCCCGGTCCCTCATGGCAGATCATAACGCCGGGACGGCGGCCGTCCTTCGTCTCGTCCAGTGCATACTGCCCGACCATGCGGACGCCGTCGCCATGGTACTCGATATCTTCGGTTCGCATCGTTCCTCCCTTGGCGAGGACATTAGCGAAGTGCGCTTGACCCGCCAATGCGCCGCCGCCACAAGTCGGGCGTGATGTCCGGCCCCATCGTTCGTTTTGCGCCCAGCCCGACGGGCCTGCTGCATGTCGGCAACATTCGCGCAGCGCTGTTCAACTGGCTTTATGCGCGCCGGCACGACGGCCGCTTCATCCTTCGCCTGGACGACACCGATCGACAGCGCAGCAAGCCCGAATACGAGACCGCGATCGAGCGCGATCTCTTGTGGCTCGGTCTCGGCTGGGACAGCAAGGAGCGCCAGTCGGATCGGCTGGCCCACTACGACGCCGCGCGCGATCAGCTGGTCGGCGCGGGGCGCCTCTATCGATGCTACGAGACGCCGGAGGAACTCGAGCTCAAGCGCAAGCGGCTGCTGGCCCAGGGTCGCCCGCCAATCTACGATCGTGCCGCGCTGCGTCTCGACGAGATGGCCCGCAAGAAACTCGAGAGCGAGGGCAGGCGGCCACATTGGCGCTTCAGACTCGCGGCAGAGGAAGTGCGCTGGGATGACCTCGTGCGCGGCCCCCAGCATGTCGACGAGGCGAGCCAGAGCGATCCTGTCCTGGTGCGCGCCGACGGTTCGTATCTCTACAGCTTCACCTCGGTGGTGGACGACATCGCCTTCGGCATCACCCACGTGATTCGCGGCGAGGACCATGTGACCA
>NZ_DATBFE010000022.1:0-6271 GCF_036558665.1 Reyranella sp.
CCCGCTCATGCCGCTCCTCATGGCGCTCCTCATGTTGGCGCCAGGCCGTCGAGCAGCGCACCCGCGACCAGCAGGCAGAGCTGCAGCAGCGACGCCCGGAAGTTGGCCATGGCGTTGGCCGGCGTCGGCTCGCGCCACAGACGCCAGCTCTTCCACAGGAAGAAGAGGCCGCCCGAGGCGGCGCCGAGGCCGTAGAGCGCGCCCATGCCGAAGCCCAGCGGCAGCAGCGAGATCGCCGCGAGGGCCGCCGTGTGGGCGAGGATGGCGAGCGTCCAGGCGCGCGGCGGGGCGATCACCGGAAGCATGGGAATGCCGGCGCGGACATAGTCCTCGCCGCGCGCCGCCGCGAGGCTCCAGAAGTGCGGCGGCGTCCACAGGAAGAGGACGATCGCCAGCGTCACCGGCACCGGCTGCGGCACCGGATCGACCGCCGCCGCGCCGGCCAGCACGGCGAAGCTGCCGGAGAGTCCGCCGACCACGATGTTCCACACGCTGCGGCGTTTCAGCCAGACGGTGTAGACGATGCCGTAGACGAAGGCGCCGAGGAAGACGAACAGCGCGGCGAGCGGGCCGCCGGCCGCGACCGCCATCACGAGCGACAGGATCAACAGGACCGCGAAAGCCGCCGGCCACCACGGGCCGGGCGCCAGCAGGCCTGAAGCGAACGGCCGATCGCGCGTGCGCCGCATCAGCCGATCGAGGTCGCGCTCGTAATAGTGGTTGAAGGCGCCGGCCGCGCCCGCCGCGCCGAGGACCGCCAGCGCGAGCCCGGCCTGCTGCCACCACGCCGGCGGGGCGCCGCTGGTCACGGCCACGCCCGCGAGCGCGCTCGCGGCGATGGCTGTTCCGATCCTGAGCTTCAGGAGGGAAACGATCGTGCGGGTCGCGGTCGCGGCGGGCATCTCGGGTTTCCTCCGGCGCTCAGCGGAACAGCCAGAGCTCGGACAGGTACTTCCAGTTGATGAAGTAGTAGAGCACGAAGGCGACGAAGAAGACCGTCACCAGGATCGCCGTGCCCGGCAGCTTCAGCGTCCCCTCGCTGCCGTAGTGCGACGCCACCTCGCCGCCGCCGGCATGCAGCGGGAAGGTGAGCTTGTGGCCGCCGGTGATCTTCTTGCCGAACAGCACGGTGAACACCGTGATCAGCACGAACAGCGCGCCGCCCAGCGCGGCGATGACGGCGAACAGGCCGTTCAGCCCCATCATCAGGAAGGCGCCGGCCGAGTAGGCGAAGGAGAGCTCCGAATCGGCGAAGGTGATGTCCCAGTGCCGGCGCGCCACGCCCAGCGTACCCGCCCCCATCATGAACAGCGAGATTCCCGCCGCGCCGATGCCGAACAGGTAGGGCTGCAGGCGCGCGAGCCTGGGCCACACGATCTCGCGCTCGAAGACCAGCGGCAGCACGAGGTAGGTCGCCGCCATGAAGGCGAGTGTCGTTCCGGCGACCACCGTGCCGTGGAAATGGCCCGGCACGTAGATGGTGTTGTGCATCAGCACGTTCAGCTGCTCGGTGCCGAGCACGACGCCGGAAATGCCGCCGATGAAGCCGAAGAAGACGAGCGACAGGAACATCCCGGAAAAGGCGGGATGGCCCCACGGCGCCTTGCGCAGCCACTCGAACACGCCCTTGTTGAAGCCGTTGCGCCGCTGCGCCGCCTCGATCGAGCCGGGCACGGTGAGGCCGTGGATCATCGAGCCCAGCACCGCGAGGTACATCATGTAGCTCGTGTTGACGATCTTCCAGCTCGCGTCGAGGCCCGGCTCGGCCAGCAGGTGATGCGCCGAGGCGAGCTGCAGGAAGAGGATGTAGAGCAGGAAGGCGGTGCGGCTCACCTTCTCGCTGAGCGGCTTCGCGCCGACCAGCAGCGCGGCGACCAGGTACCAGATCGAGACGTGGGCCGAGACGTTGATCTGCTGCGAGGAATGGCCCATCGCCCACCACACCACCTTGTACATCAAGGGGTCGATGCTGGAGATGAGGCCGAGCGACCACAGCCATGTCGGCACGAGGATGATGGCGCCGGAGGCGAGCGTGAACACGGCGATGATCGCCGCGGTCAGGGCGCCGAAGGTGACGAGCGGGATCGAGCCCTTGTAGGTGCCCTCCTCGCGCGCGATCACCAGGTTGGCGAAGAAGATCGCGACCCCGATCAGCGCGCCGACGGCGAACAGGATCAGCGCGAGGTAGAAGTGCGACTTCGCCATCATCGGCGGATAGGAGGTGAACATCACGCTCGATTCGCCCTGCAGGACGGCGACGTTCGCCATCACGCCGCCCGCCACCATCAGCGCGAAGCCGAGCCAGGCGAGCCGGGGCGCCGCCAGCCGGCAGTTCAGCAGGATCGTCGAGGCGAAGTAGAGCACCGCGACCTCGAAGAAGATGATCCAGAACAGGAGCACGTTGGCGCCGTGCCCGGTCAGCACGAGGTAGAACCACTCCGCGGGCAGCAGGTGGACCGCGGGCCAGCGCGTCAGCGCCACCAGGAGGCCCATCAGGCCGCCGAGCGCGAGGAAGACCACCGCGGCGACGGCGTTGGCCTTGATCAGCGCCTGCGCGGCGCTGTCGATCCTGAGTCCGGTGTACTGGCAGAGGCGGTATTCGGCGCTTCTCGGCACCACGCCGACGGCGGTTTCGGCTGTCATGGCCTGTCTCCCCCCGCGAAGCGGTTTTCGCCGCCCGCCTTCTTCTGGTCGGTGACGTAGATCTTGCCCGTCATGGTGTGGTGGCCGAGGCCGCAGAACTCGTTGCAGACGATGCCGAACTCGCCGGCCTCGGTGGGCGTCAGCGTGATCACGTGCTCGTAGCCGGGATGGACCTGGATGTTGATGTTGACCGGCTGCAGCGAGAAGCCGTGCTGCAGGTCGGCCGACGAGATGTGGATGCGGTAGCTCCGGCCCTTCTCCAGCTCGAGGATCGGCCACCACTGCCAGACGCGGCCGAGCAGATAGACCTCGGCACCCGCTCCCGGCTTCACCACGGGAATGCCCTTCTCCTCGCGCACCTTGTATTTGGCGGCGAACTGCTCGACCTTCTCCTCGTAGCCCGACGGGGTGACGCGGTAGGCCTCCTTGTTCAGGTTCTGCCCGCCGACGAAGTGCCAGGCGATCATGAAGCCGAACATGAACAGGCCCCACAGGAACGCGATCACGATCCAGATCAGCTCGGTCCTCTCGACCGGCTCGTTCCACCAGATGATCCTGCCCGGAGGTGAGATCGCCATGTCATTCCCCCATCGGCTTCATTTGCCGAGCGGGATGGAAGCGACTTCCATCACGCCCCAGATCACGTAGAGGACGGTCGGCAGCGTCACGCCGAGGAAGAGCAGCAGGAACGGATTGTCGAGAATCCGCTGCATCATCGGCACGCGTTCCGTCTGCTGTTCTGCTGGTTCCGGCGTCGGCATCGGCGGACCTCCCGGTTGCTTTCGCAAAAAGCCTGTCCGATCCGCGCGCCGAGGTGGTTGATCTGGATCAAGGCGACCCCGCCGCGCGCGGACAATGAGTGCGACCAGAGGTCCCACTGCCAGCGAGGCGTCCATGCCCGCACGCCGGCGCGTTCGGCACGCGCTCGTTTCGGCCGTCGTCGTCTTCTCCATCGCGGTGCTGGCGCTTGCCTCGTCGAGCCCGCTCGGACGGCCGGCGCCGCCGCCACGACTGACACTTCTTTATGTGGGCGCCGAGGATTGCCCGCCCTGCCGCGCCTGGCAGGGCGGCGCCGGCCGCGACTTCCGCGCCTCGGCCGACTTCGCGCGGCTCTCCTATCGCGAGGCCGAGGCCCCGACGACGCGCGACGTCCTGAACGACGCCTACTGGCCGCCGGACCTGCGCTTCGCGCGCGAGGCCATCGACGCCTCCTCCGCGGCGGTGCCGCTGTGGCTCGTCGTGGTCGACGACCGCGTCGTCTTCCAGGCCTTCGGCCTGACGCAATGGCACGAAGCGATCCTGCCCCGGATCAGGGCGCTGCTGCGCTGAGTGTTGCCGCCGAGGTCGGCCGGGCGCAGAATTTCTCCCGCGAGACTCATGCTGCTCGCCCCCCAAGGGGGAGAGGGACATGAGCAGGACATGGACTTCCCGTGGGAGGGACCGTCATGAAGACGCGCTACTTCGTCCTGACACCCGATCGGCGCGCGCGCACGCTCAACGTGGTCGGCACGGAAGTGACCGTGCTGGCCGCCAACACCGTGACGCGGAGCTTTGGCATCACGCTGCAGCGGGGGGACGAGGGCACGGGGCCGCCGCCGCACAGCCACGACTGGGACGAAGCGTTCTACGTGCTGGGCGGCGAGATCCGGTTTCTGTGCGACGGCCAGGCCCATGTCTGCTCGCCCGGCACGCTGGTGCACGTCCCGCGCGGAACGGTGCACGGCTTCCGGTACGGCAAGGGCGGCGGTCAGATGCTGGAGATCACCGGCGAGAACGCGCGCGCCGCCGAGATGTTCGCCGCCGTCGACCAGGCCATCCCGCCGGGTCCGCCGGACATCGCCAGGCTGTTGCAGGTGTTCGAGCAGAACGGGGTCACCATCGCCGCTCCGGCCTGAGGGTTGCAACAGCAGGTACGGTAGACCGCCCCTCTCCCCGCCTCTCCCCCTCGCGGGGGCGAGGAGCCTGAAGATCGAGTCTCGCTGCTCATATTCCTCTCCCCCTTGGGGGAGAGGTCAGGAGAGGGGGTTGCAACAGCACGTGCGGTAGACCGCCCCCTTGCGGGGGCGAGGAAGCATGAAGAAGTGAGTCTCGCGACTCAGAGAGGGGTCACGCCACCTTCGCGACCGGCGCGGCGGCGATGCGGTGGACGTTGAGGCCGTCCTGGATGCCGCGCAGCTTGGCGAGCTGCTTGTCGACCGGCCATCCGGCGAGCGCCGGCGCGACGCCCTCGGCCTCGAAGACGTCCTCGGAGACGAAGATCTCGTCGGCATCGGCCAGCGCCTGCACGCGCGCGGCGATGTTCACGGTCTGGCCGAAATAGTCGAGCCGGTCGTTCAGCGTGACGGCGATGGCGGCGCCCTTGTGGATGCCGATCTTGAGCACCAGCTCGCGGTCGGGCCGGTCGCGGTTGAAGGCGGCGATCTCGCCGCGCATCTCGAGCGCGGCCTGGACCGCGTCGGCCGGCGAAAGGAAGGCCGCCATGACCGCGTCGCCGATCGTCTTGATGATGGCGCCGCCATGGCGGACCGTCACCGCCTGCAGGCGCTCGAAGTGCTGGTGCACGAGGGCGAAGGCGTTCAGGTCGCCGATCCGGTCGTAGAGCGCGGTCGAGCCCTTGAGGTCGGTGAACAGGAGCGTGATGTCGGTGACGCTCAGCCCCTCGCTGGCGCGGATCACCTCCGAGCGGAAGAGGTCGCGGAAGGTCTGCGTCGTGAGCAGGCGCTTGCCGGTGAGGAACGGCACGAAGTGCAGCGGCTGGCCGGGCACGAAGCCGGGCGGCAGGACGGCGAGCACGAAGGTGCCGCGCTCCCCGGTCGTATTGGTGACGGCGAAGGTCATGGCGCCCGGCGCGACCTTGCCGGTGGCGTATTGCCGGACCGGCTCGCCGAACTCGATCTCGAAGCGCTGCGGCTGGGCCGCGGGGGCGCCCTCGATCGCGTAGAGGAGCGCCGCGCCGCCCTCGTGGCTGACGCCGATCACGGTGCCCTCGCCGGCCTCGATCGACATCGGCGTCGTCTCGCCCGGCGGCAAATGGCTCGCCGCCCGCGCCACCGCCGCCTGCGCCTTCACGAACGGCGTGCCGTCGGGCAGCCGGCCGTCGGGGATGGCGCCGTACTCGAGGAAATACTCGCCCGGCGACAGCTCCTCGGGGCGATGGTACTTCAGCGTCCGGATCGTCGGCAGCACGGTGAAGGTGACGGCGACGAACTCGTCGAGCCGCGAGGTGAAGCCGGCCTGGCAGACGTTGCAGTAGTAGTGGTTGTGGACGCCCTTCAGCTCCTTGAAGCTCTCGACCACGCACGAGCAGAGCGGGCACACCAGGAGCCAGTTCATCTCGACCAGCCGCTGGTTGGTGGCGTGGAGGAAGAGATCGATGGTCTCGGTCTCGGAGAGGTTGCGCTCGCTCGCGAAGGTCAGCGGATTGATGCGAAACAGCGCCTCGTCGGGCGCGCTGCGCAGGTGACTCTCGAGCTTCGAGACCAGACGCGGGCTCCAGGCGCGCACCGCCTCCAGCGCCGCCAGCCGCTCGTCGAGCAGCTTTTCGTCGAGTTGCGCGATCATCGGCCATCTCCCCACACGCCCGCTCGCGAGCGCCATTCGGACACCATTCGCGGCAAATTGCAACGAC
>NZ_DATBFE010000023.1:0-14555 GCF_036558665.1 Reyranella sp.
CCGCGACCGCGCCGCAGGGACAGCATCCTCTGGCCCGCCCAGTCATAGGCATCGAGCGCCGCCGCCGGCGCCATGACGGCCTCGGCCGGCAGGTTGTTGCGCGCCAGATAGGCCGAGACCTCGCTCGCGACGTCGCCCGCCGCCACGCGCGCGACCGTCGCATTGTTCGCTTCGGCCCATTGGCAGAACAGCGCCACCTTCTCGGGCTGGGGCAGTTGCGCTCGCGCCACCAAAGGACCGCGCGGCGGCGCGGCGAGGCGCTGGTCGACGGCGGCGCGGGCGTCGCCCGTCAGCCCGCCGCGATGGAGCGAGCGGCGGATGCCGTCGAGGATCTGCGAGCGCGCGCTCATGGCCGAATCCGGCTGCGCTGGCGCGCCCATTGGGCGTGGAAAGTGCCGCCCGGCTGCGGCGCCGGGAAGTCGCGGAAGCGGGTCCAGCCCGAGGCCAGCGGCAGGCTGCGATAGCGCCCCTCGCCGCGGCCGAACAGGGCGAGCGCCTTGTTCGCCCAGCCGCTCAGCCGGCGATAGAGCTTGGGCCGTCGCGCCACGAACGACCACAGCGACAGGCCCTGGCGCACGGCCCGCGGCGTCAGGTGCCGCTCGAATTCGCGCTCCCGCCAATGCCGCATCAGGCCGGGCAGGGGAATGCGCACCGGGCAAACGCTCTCGCAGCGGCCGCAGAAGGTCGAGGCGTTGGGCAGGTTGCCGGCCTCCTCGACGCCGATCAGTTGCGGCGTCAGCACGGCGCCAATCGGTCCGGGATAGACCCAGCCATAGGCATGCCCGCCGATCGCGCCATAGACCGGGCAATGGTTCATGCAGGCGCCGCAGCGGATGCAGCGCAGCATGTCTTGCATCCTGGTCCCGAGCACCGACGAGCGGCCGTTGTCGAGAATGACGACATGGTAGGCGGTGGGACCGTCGAGGTCGCCATCGCGTTTGGGGCCGGTGTTGAGCGTGGTATAGGCCGACGACTCCTGCCCCGTCGCCGAGCGGGCCAGCACGCGCAACAGCACCGCGGCATCTTCCAGCGTCGGTATTACCTTCTCGATGCTGGCCAGCACGATGTGCATGCCAGGTAGCGTGTTGGAGAGATCCGCGTTGCCTTCGTTGGTGACCAGCATCGACGAGCCGGTCTCGGCGACCAGGAAGTTCGCACCGGTCAGACCGACATCGGCGTCGATGAATTTCTGGCGCAGCACGTGACGGGCCTCGGCGACCAGATCGTTGCGTTCGGTCAGACGCCTGGTGAAGCCAAGCGGCGCGTGATGCTCCAGGAAGGTATCTGCAACCTGGTCCTTTGTGAGGTGCACGGCAGGCGCGATGATGTGGCTCGGCGGTTCGTGCCGGAGCTGGATGATGTATTCGCCGAGGTCGGTCTCGATGGGGACGATGCCCAGCTCCTCGAGATGCTCGTTGAGCGCGATCTCCTCGGCCACCATGGACTTCGATTTGGCAACCGTTCGCGCGCCGACACTCCTGCACAGATCGCCGATGATCTGCCGTGCGTCGGCCGCCGTTGGGGCCCAGTGCACATGACCACCGAGCGCGACGACCTTGCGCTCGAATTCCTCGAGATAGAAATCGAGATTCGCCAGAGCGTGGTCCTTGATGTCCCGTGCGCGATCACGCAGCGCCTCGAACTCCGGCAGGAGCTCGGCTGCCTGACGCCGCCGCTCGGAAAAACCGACCTTCAGCTTGGCAAGCGAGTCCTGCAGGTTGGGATCGGCAAGGGCCGCGTCGACATTGTCCTTGAAGTCGTGGGCGGTGGACTGCATCAGCGCTTCGCCTCCCGCTCGCCGATGGCCGCCGATCCGCCCATATCGGCGAGCACTTCGGCGACATGGCGCACGCGCACCCGCCGTCCCTCGCGTTGCAGCTTGCCGGCCATGTTCATCAGGCAGCCGAGATCGCCTGCCAACAGCGTGTCGGCCTCCGTCGCGGCGATATCGGCCGACTTCTCCGACACCATGGCATTGGAGATCTCCGGATACTTCACGCAGAAAGTCCCGCCAAAGCCGCAGCAGACTTCCGGCGTCTTCATCTCCCGCAGACGCAGCCCCTGAACCGACTCGAGCAGCCGGCGCGGCTGCTCCTTGATCCCGAGCTCGCGCAATCCCGAGCAGGAATCATGATAGGTCACCGTTCCATCGTAGCGCGCGGTCACCTTCTTCACGCCCAGAATGTCGACAAGGAACGACACGAGCTCGTGGCTGCGGCGGGCGAGGTCCTGGGCGCGCGCCTTCATCGCCGGATCGTCATCGAACAGGCCGGGATAGTGATGCGCCAGCATGCCGCCACAGGAGCCGGACGGCACGACCACCGCGTCGAAGCCGTCGAAGGCGTCGATCACCTGGGCCGCGATCGCACGCGCGCTCGCGCGGTCGCCGGAATTGTACGCCGGCTGGCCACAGCAGACCTGCTGCGGTGGAACCGTGACCGTGCAGCCCGCGTCCTCGAGAAGCTTCACCGCCGCAAAGCCAACGGCGGGCCGGAACAGATCGACAAGGCAAGTGACGAACAGCGCGACACGGCGGGGCGGGGAGGGGCGATCTTCTGACGGCATGGCCACCCATCCACCATGGCAGCGCGAAAATTGCTGCGCAACGCCTGCTTGTTCATAATGATTAGGCGGGCGGCGGCCTCTCGTTGTGACGCGGGCGAAGGCGCGCCGTCTGCGCGCGGCGAAGGAGCTCAGCCCCGGTTGGGCACGAGGATGATGGCGCGCCCGCCGCTCACCATGCGGCCAGCCCAATCGGCGGCCTGCGGACTCGCACCGAAGAACACGTCGCCACGGGCCGGTCCCTTGATCGCGGTCCCGCTGTCCTGGGCGATCATCAGGCGGCGATAGGGCTCGGTGGCGCCAGGCTTGCCGGCGACCGGACGAACCGTCTCGATCCAGATCGGTGTGCCGTAGGGCGTGAAGGCGGTATCGATGGCCAGGCTGCGCTGTGCGGTAAGAGCCACCCCCTCGGATCCGATCGGCCCTGTCGTGCGTGCATCCTTGAAGAAGATGTAGCGCTCGTTCTTGCGCATCACATCGCGGCCCTGCTGCGGATGGCGTTTCAACCAGTCGCGGATCGCCGGCCAGGTGGCATTCTCGCGTTTCATGACGCCCATCTCGGCCAGCACGCCGGCAATCGCCGTATAGGGCCGATTGTTCGAGCCGTCGAAACCGAGACTGAGCGTGCCGCCTTCCGCCAGATGCACCCGGCCGTTGCCCTGCACTTGAGCTTCGTAGAGTGCGACGGGATCCTGCACCCAGACGATCTCCAGTCCCCTGCCTTTCAGCGCACCCTGCTCGATCTCGGCGCGCGTGTAGTAGGGCTTGTTGCCGAGGTCTGAGGGACGGCGATAGACAGGGACCGTAAACAGCCGCGACGGTGCGCGGCTGCCCCTCAGCTCGGGTTCGAAATAGCCGGTGAAGTTGGCCGGCACCTGAACGACCAGCGGACGAAAATTCTCCTCGAAGAACTGCCGCGCCCCGCGTTCGTCCCCCGGCCTCACCAGGCCGGCCTGCACGCAAATTTGCCGCCACTCGGCGGAGCTGACGATCTTCTCCCCGCCATCGGTCGAAATCGGCGTGTCGGCGCCTGCGTCGAGTCTCGGACAGGAACGACGGAATGCGGCAAGCGCCTCGGCGTGCCTGTCGTCGGACCAGCCGGGGATTTCGTTGAAGGAGATCGGCGCCATTGCAACCCTGTTGGCAGGGGTCACTCCCGCGCCGCTTGCGCACGCCGAAAGCACACCGGCAACGGCCAGCAAGGCTGCGCCGCCGGACAGGACGCTCCAGCGCATGCGGTGATGCCTCCCCCTCAGCCTTCGCTCTCGGTCTTGATCAGCACCCAGTTGGGATCGCTCGACTTGGTGTCGCGGCGGAACGTCCAGAGGTCGACGACCTTCTGTACCTCGTTCGGATTGCCGTCGGCGATCTGGCCTTCGGCATTGCGCACGACATTGACCTGCTCGGTGACGAACCGGACAGTCACCTCAGCCTTGCTGTCGTGCAGCTCCGCACCGGCAATGTCCGACGCCTCAAAGCCGATCAACGTCGTTTCGGCCTTCTCGCGCCGCTCGGTTCGGCCACGGATCGCTCCTTCGAAGCTCGCGAAGGTGGGGCTGTCGAGCAACGGACGCAAAGCTTGCGTGTCGCCCTTGGCGAAGGCCTCGACGATCGTCGTGAAGGCGGCGCGTGCGCCATCGGCAAAAGAGATCGGGTCGAACCGGGCATCGGCCGTGCGAATGGCGCTGACGCCAGCGGACGCCGCTGGGAGCACGGTGGTGCGAATACCGCCGACGCTGGTGGTCGCGTTGTCCGGCCGCGGCGCTCCTGCGCCAGGCAAGGAAACGACGTTGTCATTGCCGCCCGGCGCATCGCCAAGCCGCGGCGTGCCGCCCGCGGAAGGCGCCGGCGGCGGCGTCGGCGAATTGAACGGGTCCCGCGCCGGCGGTCGCTCGTTGCCGGTCCGCTTTCCCAGCACCGCGCGCAGGCGCAGGATCAGGAAGATCGCAACCAGTCCGATGAGAATGATGTCGTAGTTGTTGCCCACGAAGGCGCTCCGCCGACTCGTCTCCAACTCGCGCCAAATTACATAGGCTCCGAATGGGGAAAGGGCAAGGCAACGGACGGCGGCGCCTATGCCCTTCCTAGGGCGAAAGCACCACAATATCGACCGAATCCTGCACTCCGGCCACGTGCCGGCCAAGCCGTGTCTCGGGCTTGGCCGGTGACCTGTAGCCCTGGCTTTGGGCCAGGCCGTAGGTCCGTTCATCGGTCAGCGCGCGGGTGCCCTCGTCCTTGTTGTGCTTCTCCAGTTTCGCGGCAAAATTGACGGCATCGCCGATTACCGTGAATTCCAGTCGCTCGCCGTCGCCCACGGCCCCGAACACGACGCGGCCGGAGGCGACGGCGAGTCCGACCGACAGGGGCGCCATCCCTCGGGACCGCCGCTCGGCGGCCCAGCGATCCGCCGCTTCGACGATGGCATCGACGGCGCGCAGGGCATCGGCTGCTGCGGCGGACGAGGGAGCGACAGCGCCAAAGGAAGCGAGAATGCCGTCGCCCAGGAACTTGTCGATGCTGCCGCCGTGGCCAACGATCAGGGGACAGACGCGGCCCTGGTAGTCCTGCAAAAGCTTCATCACGTCGTCGGGCGCGAGCTCGGTGGAGAGGCGCGTGAAGCCGCGCAGATCGACCGTGAGAATGGCGGCATCGCGCAACTCGCCTTCGCCCGCCTTGACCGCCATCGCCGCGGTGCGAATGCGCGCCGCCACATTGGGGTCGAAGAAGCGCGACAGATCGCGCGCCGCCGCACCTTCGCTGACGGCGCGGACGAGCAAGTGACGGGCGCGCGCGATCGCCACGGCGAGGACCGCCGTCGTGAGCAGGATCGCGATGATCTTGTCGACCTCGGCATGGAACAGCAGCGTGTTCGAGGTCATGTAGTCGACGAAGTCGTCGGTGGTCGGATCGTCCGGCCCGCCGTAGCCGCTGAGCACATAGAGCACCAGCAGGATCCAGCCAGCGACTGCCGCGACACCGGTGAACACGACGAAGCGCGCCTCGAAGCGCAGTGCGCGCAAGGCGATAAACAGAAACACATAGAGCAGGGCCGGGACCTTCAGATAGAAAGCGGCCGGCTGGGCATATTTGAGGTGGAAGGAGAAGATCAGCGCCATCAGCAGCGCCATGTCGGCGAGGACCGAGAGATAGAGCATCCAGGCGCCGAGCAGGCGGCGGTAGGCGAGGGCCAGGCGGATGACGCCGAAAACGGCATAGATGGCCAGGACCGCGGTTTCGAGATTGCCGAACTGGACCACGCCGCCCGGCATGGTCGTCGACTCGTACACGACGGCAAGCATGGCGACGATGGCAAGTTGCACCCAGGCGATCAGGATCTCGCTCTGCTCCTGCTGGATGCGGATGGCGGCCTGAACGCGATCCGGTAATTTGTGGAGCCCGCTGCCATCGAACAGCCAGGCGCGCAATGCGCTCCACATCAGCGCTTCTCCAACCACAGGCTGGTCGCCATCGCCTCGGGGCGGCGAGGCAAGCGGGAGACGACCGACCGGCCGAGGCGGTCGGCGAGCCGCCGCTCCGCCCAGACGCTGGCAAACAGCGGCTTGCAGGCACCGGTCGCCAGCAGAGGAGCGACGCCCTGTTGCTCGTTGTAGTTCCGCCATCCCCAGGCCGCCGGATAGTCGAACGGCAGGAAGATGTCGTGGACATGCACCAGAACGCCCGACGGCAGGCGCGGCAGGACGCGGTTGAGCAGCAGGTCGACATCGCTGCCGGGCAACAGGATGTGGCTCGAATCGATGAACAGGACGTCTCCGGCCGCGAGCGTATCGAACAGATCGGGGGGCGCCGCCTGGAGCGTCTTCGCCACGATGCGTACGCTCGGCAGGCCGGCGATCTCGGCGCGCGGCGCGGGATCGATGGCGAGGAGCTCGCCGGCATCGCCCAAAGCGCGGGCAAGGATGCGCGTGGAATGGCCGGATCCGACTTCGATGACCCTTCGTGGTCTCCGCGACCGCACGAGGCTGTATGCCATGGCGCCATCGAGTGCCGGAAACCAGGCCTGGTCGAGCAGGCTCGTGAGACCGATCAGCTCCTGGGCATGGGCATTCATCTGATCGATGGCTGCGCCGAAGGTCGGCGCCTGTCCTTCAAACAAGGCCTCGATGTCGGCATAGGGCGGCTGCGTGCCAGGCGGCGGCAGCAAGGCTGCGTAGCGGTGCGGGATGAACCAGCCCCGCGGACCGAGGCCCAGCACGGTCGGCAGACCCAATACCAACCGGCGCCAGCGCCCGCGCAGACTGATGGCCCGGGTCACGGGGCGATGATCAGGCCCTCATGGGCCACGATTACCCGCGGCAGGCCGCTTGGCACGGTGCCCGGACGGCACCGCGCGGCGTCTCGTGCCACGCCGTCCATGAAGGCGTCGTCATGGCTCGGATCATGATGAAAGATCACGAGAGTCCCGACCTTCGCCGCGTCGGCCACGCGCACGCCTTCCTCCCAAGTCGAATGACCCCAGCCGCGATAGCGCGGGTATTCCAAATCCGTATAGCTTGAATCATAAATCATGACGTCGGCGTCTCGGCAGAGTCCGATGATCGTGGAGTCCAGGATGCCGGGCCGGTGCTCGGTGTCGGTGATATAACAGATCGACTTGCCGGCATGGTCGATACGGTAGCCGGTGGCGCCGTTGGGATGGTTGAGGGGCGCCGTGCGCATGCTCACGGCGCCGCAGGAAAGCGTCGCTCCGCAGTCGAACTCCATGAACTTGATCGAGGCCCGGAAGGCCTCGAGCGACACGGGATAGAGCGGCGCCTTCATCAGGCTCTTCACGACCGTCTTCAGCGTATGAGGCGGCTCGAGATGGCCGGCCCACATGCGCACCGAACTGCCTTGATCGAACAGTGGCGAAAAGAAAGTCAGTCCCGAGATGTGATCCAGATGGGTATGCGTGAAGTAGATATCGATATCGAGCGGGGCTTGGCGGGCCAATTCCAGGCCCAGCGGGCGAATGCCGGTGCCGGCGTCAAAAATCAGGCGGCGTCCGCCAGCGGTGACCTCCAGGCACGAAGTGTTTCCCCCGTAGCGTGCATATTCGGCGCCAGGGCAGGAGATCGACCCCCGAACGCCCCAGAATCGAGCTTTTAGACCATTGGCCAACGCCCTGGTTCCTCGGATCATACCCTCGCGCCAGAGTCCACAGGTGGGGGCCGCCGTCAACCATCATGGTCGGAGCAGGCTTTGGTCGCGGATTTTACACTGGGTCGGTTAATTCCGGGGGGTCGGCCGCGTTGCTTGAAGTGCCGTTCGGAGCGATAATTCCGTCATGGAAATCGCCAATCAGACTGCCCTTTCCACGATCGCCCAGCCACCGATGCGCATGGCAAAGTTTGCCATCGGACAAGTGGTGAAGCACCGCCTCTACCCCTTCCGAGGCGTCATTTTCGATGTCGACCCGGTCTTCGCCAACACCGAGGAATGGTTGGCGTCGATCCCGGAGGATGTCCGGCCGCGTCGCGATCAGCCCTTCTATCATCTGCTGGCCGAGAACGCCCAGACGACCTACGTCGCCTATGTCTCCGAGCAGAATCTGCTGGCCGACGACAGCGGCAAGCCGGTGTCGCATCCCCAAGTCCCGCACTTCTTCAAGGAGCTGAAGCGCGGCCATTACGTATCGCGCGTCCGCGCCTTGCACTGACCGGCCAGGCCGGCCGGAAGGTCGGCGGCGACCCGGAGACGGTCGCCCTCGGCTAGATTTCACATGGCTCCGGTGATTGCATCCCGCGACCTCAGTTCAACGGGAACGGGAAATATTTTGCGTTGAGCTTCCTGTAGGTGCCGTCGCTCAGCATCTCGCCGATCGCCTTGTTGAAGGCTTCGCGCAATTTCACATCCTCGCGCCGGATGCCGGCCGAGACGCCGATGCCCAGGGTCGGCGTGTCCTTGATGTCCTGGCCCATCACTACGCAGCACTGACCTTCCGGCTTCTGCGACCAGAGCCAGAGTTGCGCCTTGTCGCCGAATACGGCATCGACCTCGCCACTGGCCAAGGCCTGCAGTTCGCCGGCCACCGAGGGGTAGCGCTTGATCTGGGCCGAGCGGCGGAAATTCCTGTCGAGCCAGTCGGCGTGCATGGAGTCTCTTTGGACTCCGATCCGTTTGTTGCGCAGAAGCGCCGGCGGGCCGTCGAACGGCGCACCTTTGGCCGCGATAAACGCGCCGGGCGACAGATAGTAGCGTCGCGACATGCCGAGCCGCCGTCGCCGCTCGGGTGTCACGTCGAGCGAGGCCATCACGATGTCGAACTTCTTCTCCATCAGGCCCGGGATCAGGTCGTTCCAGTCCGCTGCGACGAACTCGCATTCGGCCTTCATCCGCTCACAGGCTTCCTGCGCCAGGTCCATCTCGAAGCCGGCCGGCAAGCCCTTTCGATCGAGGTAGTTGAAAGGCGGATATTGGCCCCAGGTCGCCACGGTGATCTTGAAGGCGGGCGGCGGGAAGGGCGATTTGGCGGCGGGCTTTGTTGCTGCCTGCGGCGCGGGCTTGGAAGCGGGCTTGTGCGGCTGCGCGAGCGCGGCAGTCGCGGCCATCATCATAACGACAAGGACGAACCATCGCATCATGCGGTCAGCCACTTCAGGAGAGCGTTCAGCCGCTGCCGGCCCGTCGCCGTCGCCTTGAAGCGCATCGCATCGATCTCCAGGAAACCGGCCTCGACGAGACGCGCCAGCCGCTGTCCGTCCAGCGCCTCGACCGGATCGGCGCCGGCGCTGGCCGCGAACGCCGCGCGGTCAACGCCGTCGCTGAGCCGCAAGCCCATCATCAATGCCTCCTCCACGCGATCGCGCCCTCTGACGTCGGTGGTTTCGACCGTTCCATGGCCCGAGCGCTCGACCGCTTCCAGCCATGCTTCAGGGCCGCTCGCGCGCCGTGTCGCGCGCTTGGCATCGGCGGTCGCGAAGCGGCCGTGGGCACCCGGTCCGACGCCGACATGGTCCTGATACTGCCAATAGATCAGATTGTGGCGGCATGCGGCGCCGGGCCGCGCATGGTTGGAGATCTCGTAGGCCGGCAGGCCGGCAGCGGCGAGACACTGCTGCGTGTATTCGAACATTTGCGCTGCCTCTTCCTCCGCCGGCAGAGCAAAGGCGCCGCGCGCATGTTCGGCGAAGAAGCGTGTGCCGCGCTCGATGGTGAGTTGATAGAGCGACAGATGCTCGCCGGCGAGCGCCAGGGCGCGCTCGAGTTCGTCCGCCCAGGCCTGCGGCGACTGGCCCGGGCGGGCATAGATGAGATCGAAGGAAACCCGCGTGAAGTAGCGGCGTGCCGTCGCCAGGGCGACGAGCGCCTCGTCGGGCGAATGTTGGCGGCCGAGAAAGCGGAGTGCCGGCGCGTCAAGCGCCTGGACGCCGAGCGACACGCGATTGACACCCGCCTGCGCCAGGCTCGCGAAGTTGCCCGCCTCGACCGAGGTAGGGTTGGCTTCCAGCGTGATCTCGACATCGGCGGCGATGTTCCACAGCTCACGCGTGCGCGCGATCAAAGCGGCGACTGTCTCGGGTTCCATCAGTGAGGGCGTGCCCCCGCCAAAAAACACGCTCTGCACCTGCCGCTCCGACGCCTCGTGCGCCGCATGCTCGAGCTCCGCGAGCAGCGCCTTGCGCCAGCGCGCTTGCTCGACCTTCTCGCGTACGTGACTGTTGAAGTCGCAATACGGGCACTTCGTTTTGCAGAACGGCCAGTGCACGTAGACGCCCAGAGGCTCGACGCACGCCATGGTCATTTGAAGCAGGCCTCGACCAACATGCGGAAGGCGCGGCCGCGATGGCTGATCGCGTTCTTCTCCTCATCCGTCATCTGCGCGGTCGTGCGATTCATCCCGATGGGCTGAAAGCAGGGATCGTAGCCGTGACCGCCGAGGCCACGGGGCGGCCAGATGATGCGGCCATCGAGGGTGCCGTGCACCAGCTCGACATGCCCATCGGGCCAGGCCAGCGCCAGCACACAATGGAATGTGGCGGTGCGCGCGGTGTCCGTGTCGGGGACGCGCCGCGCCGCGAACTCGTCCTGGATGCGCCGCATGCCGACCATTGCATCCCGCGTCGGGCCTTCCCAGTCGGCAGTCCGGACGCCGGGTTCTCCGCCCAGGGCGTGCACGCTGAGACCAGAATCGTCGGCCAGTGCGGGCAGACCGCTGGCGCGGGTCGCGGCCAACGCTTTGAGCGTTGCGTTCTCCTCGAAGGTGGCGCCGATCTCGGGCGGCGCGGCCAGGCCGAGGTCCTGCGCGGAAACGATCTCGACCCCGAACGGTCGCAGCATGGCGCGGATTTCGCCCGCCTTTCCCCGGTTGTGCGTGGCCACGACCAGCTTGGGTAGCGAGAAATGGCGCGCCATCAGGACCGACCGATCGCCAGACGCTGCAGCGCGGTGAGCTCGCCAATTCCCTTCTTGGCGAGCGCCAACAACTCGTGGAACTGCGCTTCGGTGAAGGGCTCCTGTTCGGCGGTGCCCTGCACTTCTACGATGCCGCCCGTACCCGTCAGCACAAAATTGGCGTCGGCCTCCGCCTTGGAATCCTCGGCGTAATCGAGGTCGAGCACGGGTGCACCCTGCCACAGCCCGCAGGAAACGGCCGCGACCTGTCCGGTTATCGGATTGGCAGCAAGCTTGCCTTGCTTGACCAGCCACGCGAACGCGAGATGCAGCGCGACCCAGGACCCTGTTATGCTGGCTGTACGCGTCCCTCCATCGGCCTGCAGGACGTCGCAATCGATGTTGATCTGGCGCTCGCCCATCGCCCCGAGATCGACGACGGCACGCAGCGAGCGACCGATCAGGCGCTGGATCTCCTGGGTCCGTCCCGACTGCTTGCCGCGTGCGGCTTCGCGATCCGTGCGCGTGTGGGTCGAGCGCGGAAGCATGCCGTATTCGGCGGTGACCCAGCCGCGCGCCGTGTTGCGCATCCAGGGCGGCACTTTCTCGTCGACCGAGGCCGTGCAAAGAACATGCGTGTCGCCGAACTTCACGAGGCACGACCCCTCGGCGTGACGGGAGAAGCCGGGTTCAAGGGAGATCTTGCGAAGCTGATCGGGGGCGCGGCCGGAAGGGCGCATGAAACGTCTCCTGGGGATGGACAGGGCTTATGGCCAAAGCCGGGCCAAGCGACAAGCCGTCGATTGCGTTGACCGACCTGCCCACTCTACCTACATTTTTTGCATGGCCATTCACCGTCTCGGGCTGCCCGGCGGCGTCCTCGCCGATGCCATGCCGGTTCAACGCCAGGCCACTACGGTCGCCGAACTGAACGACCGCGCGCGCGAGGTCCTGCGTCTCGTCGTCGAAAGCTATGTCGAGACCGGCGAGCCGGTGGGCTCGCGCGCACTGACGCGCAAGATCACCGAAACGCTGTCGCCCGCCACTATCCGCAACATCATGGCGGACCTGCAGGATCTCGGCCTGCTCTATGCGCCGCACACCTCGGCCGGCAGGCTGCCGACCGATGCCGGCCTTCGCCTGTTCGTGAACGGGCTCCTGGAGGTCGGCAATCTGTCGGAGGAGGAGCGCGAAAGCATCGAAGTGCGTTGCGCTGCCGTCGGCCGCAGTGTGACCGAGGCGCTCGAGCAGGCGACGACGTTGCTGTCAGGTCTGTCGCGCTGCGCGAGCATCGTCATGGCGCCCAAGACGGAGCAGCCGCTGAAGCATATCGAGTTCGTCAATCTCGGCCCCGGGCGGGCGCTGGTCGTGACCGTGACGCAGTCGGGCCAGGTCGAGAACCGCCTGATCGATACCCCGGTCGGCATGCCGGCCTCGGCGCTCGCGGAAGCCAGCAACTATCTGAATGCCCGGCTGAGCGGGCGGACCTTCGAGGAAGCCCGCCGGCTGATCCTGGAAGACCTGAAGCTGAAGCGCGCGGAGCTCAACGACCTTACCGCGCGGGTGATCGAGTCGGGGCTCGCGACCTGGGCCGGCGAGCCTGGCGGGGCGCTGATCGTGCGCGGCCAGGCGCGTCTTCTCGAGGACATCACCGTCATCGCCGATCTCGAACGCGTGCGCGCGCTGTTCGATGCGCTGGAGCGCGGCGAAAGCTTCGCCCGCCTGCTCGAACTCGCCAACAGCGCCGCCGGCGTGCAGATCTTCATCGGCGCCGACAACCCGATGTTCGCCAACACCGGCTGCTCGATGGTGGTCGCACCGTTCCGCGATTCGCAGGAACGCATCCTGGGCGCGATCGGCGTCATTGGCCCCACGCGTCTCAACTACGCGCGCATCATCCCGCTGGTCGACTACACCGCACGCACCATCGGCCGCATGGTCGGGTAGGACGTCGGTTCAAACGATGAACTTTGTCGTGTCTGACAACGATCCGATGACCTACGTCTTTGGCATGGTCGCAATGCTTATGGCATTGGTACTGGCGTGGCGCGGCTACCGTTTCCTCGCCAGAGAAGATCGTCAGCGGAAAGCCGCGAAGAAGAAACGGGACGGCCGGTAGTCAACGGCCGCATTCTCATTCCGCTTCACCCTTGAAGTCGACCTTGAAACCGATCGGTGTCTCGAGCCGGCCGCTGACGACCTGGTCGTCGAAGGTGAAGGTCGCGATGCCGGCATCGTCGTTGCCCAGCGTTTCCACCTCGAGTTGAAAGGTCCTGTCGTCGAGCCATTTGCCCTTGGCGGCGCTCGGGCCATAGAGTCGGCGGCCGCCGACGCCGTAGAGTCCCTCCAGACCGATCGGTCCGCCGAAGCGCTGGCCACCGACTTCGTAGGCGTAGGTCGCCTGGCCGTTCTCGAACGTGAACGAGAGGGAGCTGAGGCGAAGCTGGTTGGGCTGCAGGCGATAGACCTTGCCGGAGATCGTCGTGGCGAGCGGCGAGAAGCCCCCACCTTGGGTGCGCGCTTCCTGCGCCACTTTCCTGGTCTCATCGGCCAGTTCGGCGAGAGCCGCAGGGTCCTGGGGCAGTGCCGCGTCCGATTTGACCGCCGCTTTCAGCCGATCGAGGACTGCCGAGAGGGGATATCCGGGCGTGCTCGGCATGCCGGCCGCATTGCTGTAGCGCAACGCGCCGGTGAAGGCGGCGACGATGTCCAGCTTGGGCATGGTCACGATGAGCTGGCGGTGGAAGCCGACCGCCATGAACGCGTCCTTCTTCGGGATAGACCAGAAGAGGTTGGCATATCGGAACTCGGGCAGGCCCATCTCGATCGTTGCGTGACGCACCGTGTCGATCCAGCCGGGCGGCAGCAGCCGCTGGCCGTCCCACGTACCGTCATGCAGCCAGAGCGTGCCGAGCTTCGCCATGTCGCGGGGCAGGAGATAAAGGCCGAAGCCGCCGGTCGACACGCCCTGTGGATCGGCGCGCCACTGCACGTCCTCGATGCCGAGCGGCTTGAAGAGCTTTTCCTTGGCGTATTCGAGCGCGCTGCGCCCGGTCACTTTCGACAGGATCGCCGACAAAAGATGCGGGTTGCCGCTGTTGTAGTCGAAGGCGGTGCCGGGCTCGCGGGCCATGCGGTGGTCGAGCACGAACTGGACCCAGTCGCGGCTGCGCTCCATCTCGAAAAGCGACCATGGCCTCGCGTTCGACAATGGCTCGTTCCAGTCCAGGCCCGACGTCATGTCGAGCAGGTGGCGCAGCGTGATCGCTTTCTTGCGTTCGTCCGTATTGGCGAACTGGCGCCCGGGGAAGAAGTCGAGCACCGGCTGGTCGAGGCTTTTCAGCAGCCCTTCCTTCAGCGCGATGGCGACCAGGCTGCCGATGACCGACTTGGTCGTCGAGTTGACGCGATGCCTGAGCCCCGGCGCGAACGGTGCGTAGTAGGCCTCCGCCACGATCTTGCCGTGGCGCGTGACGAGCAGGCTGTCCATGCCGTTGGAAACGCCGAAGGCGACGAAATCGGCCAGCTCGCGCGAGCCCATGCCCTGCGCTTCCGGCGAGGAGGTCTGCCAATCGTCTGCCCGCGCCAGCGCGGGCAGAAGCAGGAGAGCGAGAAGGGCGGCGAGGAACGTTCTCATTGTGCCGAGCCTGCGGCTGCAACCA
>NZ_DATBFE010000024.1:0-8181 GCF_036558665.1 Reyranella sp.
AGGCCACGACGGCAGGCTACACGCTGTTCGACATCCCCGTGCCGAGACAGAAGCTGGTGCATGTCCACGCGGGCGCCGAGGAACTCGGCCGTGTGTTCCAGGCCACGCTGCCGATCAACAGCGGCATGGCGAATTTCGCCAGGGCGGCAAAGGCGATGAAGCCGGTCGATGGCAGGCGTTGGAAAGCGCATGTCGAGGCGGGCCGCACGGCCTATCTCGAGAACATCGAGCCCAACGAGCAGCCGGGCGCCGTCAATATGACCGAGGTGATCGGCTGGCTGAACAAGCGGCTGCCCGACGACGTGATCATGACCAACGGCGCGGGCAACTACGCCGCCTTCCTGCATCGTTTCTTCCAGTACCGCGGCTTCAAGAGCCAGCTCGCGCCGACCAGTGGGGCCATGGGCTACGGCGTGCCGGCGGCGGTCGCGGCCAAGATCGTTCAGCCCCAGCGCATGGTCGTCTCGTTCGCCGGCGACGGCTGCTTCCTGATGAACGGCCAGGAGTTCGCGACGGCGGTCCAGCACGGCGCCAATGTCGTGATCGTGGTGGTCGACAACGGGATGTACGGCACCATCCGCATGCACCAGGAGCGCGAGTATCCGACGCGCGTGCACGGCACGGACCTCAGGAACCCGGACTTCGCCGCCTATGCCCGCGCCTTCGGCGGCCATGGCGAGACGGTGGAGCGCACGGCGGATTTCGCGCCGGCTTTCGAGCGCGCCGTGAACGCCGGCAAGCCCGCGATCATTCACGTCAAGACCGACCCGGAGGCGCTTACGTCGCGCATCACGCTCAGCAGGCTGCGCGAGCAGGCGCTGGCAAGGCAGAAGCACTAGGGGCTGGTGTTGCAGAACCTGCTTGCCTCTCTCGGGCTTCGCGCCTATAAAGCGCCATCCGTGGAATTTGAGCCGACCGGCTTGCGGCCACGTTAAACCTCGCTAAAAGGTCGGAGAGCCCGAAAAGCCCCCGTCCTTCCCGGTCGGGGGTTTTTCGTTGTGGAGGGAGCGACATGGACGGGACGGTTGCTGGCAAGAAGAAGCGCGTGGCGGATACGAGCAAGTGGCGGCCGCAGACGCGCGCCGTGCGCGGCGGACAGATCCGCTCGAATTTCGACGAGACGTCGGAAGCCCTGTTCCTGACCTCGGGCTACGCCTATGCGAGCGCCGAGGAGGCGGAAGCCACCTTCAAGGGCGAGAGCGCGCACTATCAGTATTCGCGCTTCGGCAATCCGACCGTGACGATGTTCGAGCAGAGGCTGGCCGCGCTCGAGGGGGCGGAAGCCTGTCGCGCCGCCGCCACCGGCATGTCGGCCGTGTTCTACGCGCTGCTTGCGTTGCTCAAGGCCGGCGACCGCGTCGTGGCGGCGCGTCAGCTCTTCGGTTCCTGTCATTTCATCGTATCCACCCTGCTGCCGCGATACGGCGTGCAGGGCGAGCTGGTCGATGGCGGCGATCTGAAGGCCTGGGAGAAGGCGCTGTCGACCCCGACCCAGGCGGTGCTGTTCGAATCGCCGTCCAATCCCATGCTCGATATCGTCGACATCAAGGCCGTCTGCGAGTTGGCGCACAGGGCCGGCGCCACGGTCGTGCTCGACAACGCCTTCGCCACGCCGATCCTGCAGCGACCGCTCGAATGGGGCGCCGACGTCGTCGTCCACTCGGCGACCAAGTACATCGACGGCCAGGGTCGCACGCTCGGCGGCGCCGTGCTGGGCTCGAAGGAATTCATCCTCGAGAAGCTGCAACCGATCATCCGCAACACCGGTCCCTCGCTCAGTCCGTTCAACGCCTGGGTGCTGCTAAAGGGCCTGGAGACGCTCGACCTGCGCCTCGAACGTCACTGCGCCAACGCCGCGCGCGTGGCCGAGGCATTGGCGGCGCATCCGGCGATCACGCGCGTGCTCTATCCCGCCCGCAGCGATCACCCCCAACACAAGCTCGCCATGCAGCAGATGTCGGGCGGCGGCGGCGTCGTCACCTTCGATCTGAAGGCCGGCAAATGGGCGGCCTTCGAGACGCTGAACCGCCTGCAGCTCGTCGATATCTCGAACAATCTCGGCGACGCCAAGAGCCTCGTCACGCATCCCGCCACCACGACCCACATGCGCATCGGCGCGGCGGAGCGGGCCAGGCTCGGCATCAACGACGGCACGGTGCGCATCTCGGTGGGCCTCGAGGACGCGGACGACATCATCGCCGATCTCGTGCAGGCGCTGGACGGCTGACGCCCCGGACATCCGACGGCCATGGCGCTCGCGCTCTCGCTGTGGGAGGCCAACGCCGATTGGGCGCGGAAGATCCTCGCCCATCCGTTCGTGCGCGGCCTCGGCGACGGCTCGCTGCCGGTCGACAGCTTCAAGGGCTACGTGGCGCAGGATGCATATTTCCTCGAGGCATTCGCGCGCGCCTACGCCTTCTGCCTCGCACACGGCAGGACGCGCCGGGATGTGTATGACTTTGCCGGGTTGATCGGCGGCGTCCTGGACGAGCTTCGGCTCCACGCCGGCTATGCCGAACGCTGGAACGTCGAGCTGGCAAACGTGGTGCCGCTCGCCGCCACGCGCGCCTATGTCGATTTTCTTCTCGAGACGGCGCGGGCCGGCGACCTTGGCGCGACCATTGCGGCGATGACGCCGTGCATGCGGCTATATGCGTTCCTCGGCCAGAACCTGGCGCGCACCGACGTGGCGCGGCTTTATGACGAATGGGTGAAGACCTACGCCGACCCCGGCTTCGAGGCCCTGGCGACGCGCCTCGAGGGGCTCCTCGACCTGCACGCCGTCGACTGCGAGGCTGTGCGGGCGAACTATCGCCGCGCACTCGAACTGGAGTACGGATTCTTCGACGCCCATCTGGGCGGAACGTAGGCACTCGCGCCCCCTTGCCGCCATCGCTCGCGCGCAACGTCGATGGGCGCCCGAACGTTTGCCGTCGGTCCTTCAACCGAACACCGCGGCGGCATGCGAACCGAACAGCCCGATCAGCTTCAGTCACTCACTCCCTTGCGCGGCATCGCCGCTCTCTGGGTGGTGCTGTACCACTACACCGCGCAATACCTGCCGGCGCTCCATGCCGACCGCTTCACCCATCTCGTCGACAAGGGATATCTGGCGGTCGACCTGTTCTTCATGCTGAGCGGTTTCGTGCTGACGCATGTCTACTGGCGCGTGTTCACCGAGCCGGTGCGCGGCTCGTACGGGCGGTTCCTGCTCGCCCGCATCGCGCGGCTCTATCCCTTGCATCTCTTTGTGCTGTCGCTCTTCCTCGCCACGGCATTGGCCTCCCGTGCGGTCGAATACGCCACGACCGGCACGTTCGAGTCGCTTTCGCTCGAGGGCGCACGATCGCTGACTGCGCTGGCCGCCAACATCTTCATGCTCCAGGGCCTGAAGGCGAGCGAGCTGAGCTGGAACTACCCCGCCTGGTCGATCAGCGTCGAGTTCATCGCCTATCTCGGTTTCCCCCTCGCGCTGCCCTGGATCTGGCGCGCCCGCAGGACGGTCAAGGTCGTGCTGGCGCTCATGCTCGTCGCGGCGCTCGTCTGGGTCGCCGGTCTCACCGACGACGACTTCGATCAGTGGGACGGGCCTCTCACCCTGCTGCGGTGCGTGCCGGAATTCCTGATCGGCAGCTTGCTCTACGCCGCGTTCGCCGGCCGATCCTGGTCGTCGGTGTTCCGGCGCGATGCGATCCTCTTCGCCCTCGTCGCGGCCCTCGTTCTGCTGCTCCACCGCGGCACGAGCGACCTCCTGGTCATCCTGCTCTTCCCGCCGCTGATCCTGGCCGCCGTCGCCAACAAGGGCAGGGCGGCGGCGCTGTTGAACACCGCGCCGCTCGTCTGGCTCGGCGAAGTGTCCTATTCGCTCTACCTCTTCCACGGCCTGGTGCAGTTCGTCACGACGCAACTGCTCGACGCTGCCGGCCATGACAGCCGCGACGATCTTTCGACCGCGGCTTCGTTCGGGATCATGACCGTCATGCTGGTCGCCTCGCTCCTCTGCGCCCGCTATGCGCATCACGGCGTCGAGAAGGCGGGGCGGCGGCGGCTGCGCCTGCTGTTCGGCGCCTGGCAGGCCGCGCGGTTCGCTGGACGATAGCGCCCGATGCCTGCCGTGGCCGCTCAGGCCGCATTGTGTTGTATATGCGCCCGTCCTGACGAGGAGAGCGAGAATGAAGATGCCCGAGGCGGGCTTCGGCGTGGTGCCAATCGAGCAGGCGCGCAAGATGGACGGTCTCACGCTGTTCGGCGAGATCAGGGCCGGCCGCCTGCCGGCGCCGCCGATCGCCAGGGTGCTGGGTTTCTGGATCGAGGAGGTGGAGGCCGGCCGCGTCGCCTTCGCCTACGAGCCGGTGCGCGAGCATTACAATCCGATCGGCAGCGTCCACGGCGGCATCGCCGCCACCCTGCTCGATTCGGTGATGGGCTGTTCGGTCCACACCAGGCTCGCGGCCGGTGCCGGCTACACCACGGTCGAGATCAAGATCAACTACGTGCGCGCCATGACCGACAAGACGGGACGGGTGCGCGCCGAGGGCAAGGTGATCAACCTCGGCTCGCGCATCGCCACCGCGGAGGGACGGCTGACCGACGCCTCCGGCAAGCTCCTGGCGCACGGCACGACGACCTGCCTGGTGTTCCCGATCTGAGCGCAAAATGCGCTAGGCTGCTGCATGCCCGACGCGGTGGCCGAACAGCGCATCCTGAAGCTCTCGATCGGCGTGACGGTGGCTCTCGCGCTGTTCGGGCTCGCGTTCGGCCTGGTTTCCGGCTCCCTCTCGATCGTCTTCGACGGCGTCTTCTCGGTGATCGACGCGGCGATGGCAGGGCTCGCCCTGTTCGTCTCGCGGCTGGTGACGCGGCAGACCGAGAACCGCCGCTTCCAGTTCGGCTTCTGGCACATCGAGCCGATGGTGCTGGCCTTCAACGGCGGCACGCTGATGCTGCTCTGCTTCTATGCCTTCGTGAATGCCATCGGCAGCTTCCTCGCCGGCGGCCGGCAGCTCGCCTTCGACTGGGCGATCGCCTATGCCGTCGTGGTCAGCGCCGCCTGCTTCGGCATGTACTTCTACCAGCGCGCCGCCAATCGCCGCATCGCCTCCGACTTCGTCCAGCTCGACGCGCAGAGCTGGCTGATGTCGGCTCTCATCACGTCGGCGCTGCTGGTCGCCTTCCTCGCCGCGATCGTGGCCGAGGACACGCCCTTGCGTGTCTGGCTGCCCTATGTCGATCCCGTGGTGCTGGCCGGCCTGTCGCTCTGCCTCGCCTTCGTGCCGATCCGCACCGTGCGCCGGGCCCTGACGGAAATCCTGCTGATCACACCGACCGAGCTCGACGAGCATGTGCGCAGCGTCATGAAGCGCGTGGTCGAGGAGTACAGGTTCAAGTCGTTCACGAGCTACGTCGCCAAGGTGGGCCGCGCGCAGTTCATCGAGATCCATATCGCGGTGAATCCGAAATGGCCGGTCGACAGCGTCGCCACCGCCGATGCCGTGCGGCGCGAGATCGCGGAGGCGATCGGCGGCGAAGGCCCCGACCGCTGGCTCACCATCGACTTCACCGCCGATCCGCACTGGCTTTAAGGTCGCATCTGCGGCTGCTTGCGGCATTTGACCTTTTGGCGGGAAAATCCCATCTCCGGGCCGAGGAATTCGTTGCCGATGTACACCGCCACAACCCGTGCCATCAGCGTCACCGTGCGGCCGCAATATCTGCCCGATCAATCGGATCCGGCGAAATCGCAATATGTGTGGGCCTACCTGGTCCGCATCGAGAACAAGGGCGATGTCACGGTGCAGCTTCGCAGCCGGCATTGGCAGATCACCGACGGGATGGGCCGGCGCCAGGACGTCAGGGGTCCGGGCGTCGTCGGCAAGACGCCGCGCCTGCGTCCGGGCGAGGCGTTCGAATACAGTTCCGGAACTCCGCTCTCCACGCCATCCGGCATCATGAGCGGCACGTACCAGATGGTGAGCGAGACGGGCGAGAATTTCGATATCGTGATTCCGACATTCTCGCTCGACATGCCAAACCGGTCGCGACAGCTTAACTAGGAGCCGCGACGGCAGCGCAAGCGAAGAGGAGAGCCATGAACAGGATTTTGAAGAAGAGCGACATGGTCTCGCTCGCCACCGGCATTGCCCGCCCGTCGCGCGAGGAAGCGGAGGAGGCGGTGCGCACGCTGATCCGCTGGGCCGGCGACGACCCCGACCGCGAAGGCCTGATCGGCACGCCGGACCGCGTGGTGCGCTCCTACGAGGAGTACTTCGGCGGCTACGACGAGGATCCGGGCGAGATGTTGCAGCGGACCTTCGAGGAGGTCGAGGGCTACGACGAGGTCGTGGTGCTGCGCGACATCCGGCTCGAATCGCATTGCGAGCATCACATGGTGCCCATCATCGGCCGCGTCCATGTCGGCTATCTGCCCGACCGGCGCGTGGTCGGGATCAGCAAGCTGGCGCGCGTCGTCGACGCCTATGCCCATCGCCTGCAGATCCAGGAGAAGCTCACGGCGCAAATCGCCAACACGCTGCAGGAGGTGCTGCAGCCGCGCGGCGTCGCCGTCGTCATCGAGGCCGCGCACCAGTGCATGACGACGCGCGGCGTGCACAAGTCCGACGTCGCCATGGTCACCAGCCGCATGCTCGGCGCCTTCCGCGACAACGGCGAGACGCGTCGCGAATTCCTCACTATGATCGGCCGCACGTCCGTTTGAGCAGAGACAGGGGCATCATGGCCGGGGAGACCGTCGATTCCGTCGAAATGCTGCGCCGACTCGTGGCGTTCGACACCACCTCGCGCAATTCCAACCTGGCGCTGATCGACTACGTCCGGCACTACCTCGAGGGGCACGGCGTCGCCTCGAAGCTGGTGCCGAGCGAGGACGGCAGCAAGGCCAACCTCTTCGCCACCGTCGGCCCCGAGGTCGCGGGCGGCGTCGTGCTGTCGGGCCACACCGACGTGGTGCCGGTCGACGGCCAGCCGTGGGACAGCGATCCGTGGACGCTGACGTTGAAGGACGGCAGGTATCACGGCCGCGGCACCTGCGACATGAAGGCGTTCTACGCCATCGCGCTCGCCATGGTGCCCGGGTTCAGGAAGGCCAGGCTCAGGAAGCCGATCCACTTCGCGCTCAGCTACGACGAGGAGGTGGGCTGCATCGGCGCGCACGCGCTGGCGGCGCGCATGGCCGGCGAGGTGCCGAAGCCCCGGGCGATCATCATCGGCGAGCCGACCATGATGACCGTCGTCCATGCGCACAAGGGTGCGCAGATCTACGTCACCAAATTCACCGGCTTCGAGGCCCACTCCTCGATGACCCATCTCGGGGTGAGCGCCATCCACTTCGCCGGCGAGTTCGTGCATTACCTCAACCGCGTGCAGGACGAGCTCGACGCGGCGGCGCCCCGGGACAGCGAGTTCATGCCGCCGGCCGCGACCTTCAATGTCGGCACGATCGTGGGCGGCACCGCGGGCAACATCCTGGCGCGCCAGTGCGAGGTGCTGTGGGGCTATCGCGAGCTGCCGGGCCGGCCGATCGACGAGCTGGGCGAGCGCGCGCTGAAATGGCTCAGGGAGGAGCTGCTGCCGCGGATGAAGGCGAAGCATCCCGCCGCCGCCATCGACACCGTGCTGCGCTCCTCGACGCCCGCCTTCTCGCCCGAGGGCAACGACGACGCCAAGGCCCTGGCCGGAAGCTGGTCGGGCTCCAACACGGTGGGCAGCGTCGTCTACGGCACCGAGGCCGGCATCTTCAAAAAGACGCTCGGCGTGCCGACCGTGGTCTGCGGCCCGGGCGACATCGCCCAGGCGCACCAGCCCAACGAGTTCATCCTCGCCTCGCAGATCGAGGCCTGCGAAGGCTTCATGACGCGCATGATGGAGTGGGCCTGCCGGGAGTGATCCTGCGGTCCGAGGTTGGGCGGTCGAATTTGATCGGAGCGCTCGGTTGCAGGCGTCTTGCCGAGCGGCGCGGAGCGCCCGGATTGCCGCCGACCCTCAATGGGTCGCCGGCAATCCGAGCCGTCCGGTTGACCTCGCAGCTACCAAGTCGATAGCTTCACCTTGAGTATGCAGTTGAGCGGCAGGGCGGTCCGGTTGACCTCGCAGCTACCAAGTCGATAGCTTCGGTGCAGTGGGCGGCCATCTAGCGGCGATCGTCCGGTTGACCTCGCAGCTACC
>NZ_DATBFE010000025.1:0-25945 GCF_036558665.1 Reyranella sp.
GATACGCATGCCTCGCCGATGCAGGCAGGCGGCAACATGGAGGGCAAGGAGACGCGGTTCGGCATTGCCAACTCCGCCCTGTTCACCGCGGTGACGACCGACGCCTCGTGCGGCGCCGTCAACGCCATGCACGACAGCTTCACGCCGCTCGGCGGTCTGGTGCCGATGTTCAACATGCAGCTTGGCGAGATCATCATCGGCGGCGTGGGCTCGGGCCTCTACGGCATGCTGCTGTTTGCGATCATCTCGGTGTTCGTCGCCGGCCTGATGGTCGGTCGCACGCCCGAATATCTCGGCAAGAAGATCGAATCCAAAGAAGTGAAGATGGCGATGCTCGCCATCCTCGTCCTGCCGCTTTCGATCCTGGGCTTCTCGGCGATTGCAACGGTTGTCGAAGCCGGCCTTGCCGGTCCAGCGAATGCCGGCCCGCACGGCTTCAGCGAGATCCTGTATGCCTACACCTCTGGAACGGCCAACAACGGCTCGGCTTTCGCCGGCCTCAGCGCCAATACGCTCTTCTACAACACCACCATCGGGTTTGCGATGTTCATGGGACGGTTCCTGATGATCGTGCCGATGCTCGCGATCGCGGGTTCGCTGGCAGCCAAGAAGATCGTGCCCGCCTCGGGCGGCACCTTCCCGACCAATGGACCTCTGTTCGTCGGTCTTGTGATCGGCGTGATCCTGATCGTGGGCGGTCTCATCTATTTCCCCGCCCTTGCGCTCGGCCCGTTCGTCGAGCAGTTCGCGATGAACGGCGGGACACTCTTCTGAGTTGAGGCATCCATGACCATTGAAATCGCGGCGCACATGCGCAGGCGGATGCCGGTCACCACCATGACCGATCCGACGATCCTCGGGCCAGCGGTCGTCGATGCCTTCAAGAAGCTCGCCCCGCGAGTGATGATGCGAAATCCCGTCATGTTCACGGTCGAGGTCGTGGCGACCCTCACCACGATATTGTTCATCCGCGACCTTGTCGTCGGAAATGGCGGGCTGGGATTTTCCTTCCAGATCAATCTCTGGCTGTGGTTCACGGTGATCTTCGCGAACTTCGCCGAAGCCGTCGCCGAGGGCCGCGGCAAAGCTCAGGCGGCGACTCTGCGCAAGTCCCGCACCGAGACCGTCGCCAAGCGGCTGGCCAACCCTTCGGCAACCAGGTGGGAGGAGGTGCCTGCCACCGAGCTCAGGAAGGGCGACATCGTGCTGGTCCAGGCCGGCGACCTTGTCCCATCGGACGGCGAGGTGATCGAAGGCGTGGCCTCGGTCAACGAAGCTGCCATCACGGGCGAATCTGCGCCTGTGATCCGGGAAAGCGGTGGCGATCGATCGGCCGTGACCGGCGGCACGCAGGTGATCTCGGACTGGATCAAGATGCGCATCACCGCCGAGCCGGGGTCAACCTTCCTCGACCGCATGATTGCCCTGGTCGAGGGCGCCGAGCGACAGAAGACGCCGAACGAGATCGCGCTCAACATCCTGCTGGCCGGCATGACGATCATCTTCGTCTTCTCGGTCGCCACCATTCCGAGCTTCGCCGCCTATGCCGGCGGCACGATGGGTGTGTTGGTACTGGTCGCGCTTTTCGTCACCCTGATCCCGACCACGATCGGTGCTCTTCTTTCAGCGATCGGCATTGCCGGCATGGATCGGCTGGTTCGCTTCAACGTGCTCGCCATGTCAGGCCGCGCCGTCGAGGCCGCGGGGGACGTCGACACGCTGTTGCTCGACAAGACGGGCACCATCACGCTCGGCAACCGCCAGGCGACCGAGTTCCTGCCGGTACCGGGCATCAACGAGCGCGAGCTGGTCGATGCGAGCCAGCTCGCCTCGCTGGCCGATGAAACGCCCGAGGGCCGGTCGATTGTGGTGTTGGCCAAGGAGAAGTACGACATCCGCGGGCGCGAGATGGCGCCGCTGCGTGTCAGGTTCATTCCCTTTTCGGCGCATACGCGGCTGAGCGGCATTGATATCGACGGTTCGTCGATCCGCAAGGGTGCCGTCGATGCCGTGATCGCCGACGTACGCTCGACGTCCCAGGCGGCGCGCGAGATCGAGGTAATCGCCGAGAAGATCGCCAGGTCGGGCGGCACGCCGCTCGCCGTCGCCAGAGATGGCAAGCTGCTGG
The DNA here is from genome assembly GCF_036558665.1 of Reyranella sp. Taxonomy (GTDB): domain Bacteria; phylum Pseudomonadota; class Alphaproteobacteria; order Reyranellales; family Reyranellaceae; genus Reyranella. Next base: position 2,129 of record NZ_DATBFE010000025.1, read on the forward strand.
GTGTGGTCCATCTCAAGGACATCGTCAAAGGCGGCATCCGTGACCGATTCGCCACCTTGCGGCGCATGGGCATCCGCACCGTGATGATCACCGGCGACAATCCGCTGACCGCAGCGGCAATCGCGGCCGAAGCGGGCGTCGACGACTTCCTCGCCCAAGCGACCCCCGAGACCAAGCTCAAGCTCATCCGGAACGAGCAGGCGCAGGGCAAGCTGGTCGCGATGTGCGGCGACGGCACCAACGACGCGCCCGCTCTGGCCCAGGCCGATGTCGGCGTCGCCATGAACACCGGCACCATGGCCGCGCGCGAGGCCGGCAACATGGTCGATCTCGACAGCGACCCGGCGAAGCTGATCGAGATCGTCGAGATCGGCAAGCAGCTCCTGATGACGCGCGGTGCGCTCACCACCTTCTCGATCGCCAACGATGTCGCGAAGTACTTCGCCATCATTCCGGCGATGTTCCTCGCGTTCTATCCGCAGCTCCAGGCCCTTAACCTCATGCGTCTGCACACTCCGCAGAGCGCTATCCTGTCGGCGATCATCTTCAACGCGCTGATCATCATCGCCTTGATTCCACTGGCGCTGCGCGGCGTCAGATATCGCCCGGTTGGCGCATCGGCGATTCTGTTGCGCAATCTGTTCATCTACGGCCTAGGCGGCGTGATCGTGCCGTTCGCCGGCATCAAGCTGATCGACATGGCCGTCACCGCCGCCGGACTCGTATGAGGGTACTATGCTGAAAGAATTGCGGCCCGCGGTCGTCATGATCGTCTGCTTCACGGTCCTGACCGGGCTTGTCTATCCGCTGGCTATGACCGGTCTCGCCCAGATGCTTTTTCCTCGGCAAGCCAACGGCAGTCTGATCGAGAAGGATGGCACGGTGATCGGCTCGGACTTGATCGGTCAGAACTTCGAGAAGGCCGGCTATTTTCACGGCCGCCCTTCGGCCACGACCGATACCGATCCCAAGGACCGGACCAAGAGCATTCCCGCTCCCTACAACGCGGCGAACTCGGCAGGCAGCAATGCCGGTCCCACCTCCAAGACGCTGATCGAGCGCGTGCAGCGCGATGTCGAGGCGCTGAAGGCCGAGAACCCCGACGCCGCCATCCCGGTCGATCTCGTGACGACCTCGGCGAGCGGCCTCGATCCGGACATATCGCCAGCGGCGGCCTTGTTCCAGGTGCCGCGCGTGGCCAAGGAGCGAGGACTGCCCGAGCAGCGCGTGCGCGACCTCGTCGACGCGCATATCGAAGGCCGGTTCCTGGGCGTGATCGGCGAACCCCGCGTCAACGTGCTGCAGCTGAACATGGCCCTCGACGCTCTGGGGATGCAGTGACATCCTCGAACTTTGATGGCAGCCAGCCTTCCCGATGACACGAGGCCTTCGCCTGAAGCGCTTCTGAAAGCGGCGCAGAAGGAAGCACGCGGTAAGTTCAAGATCTTCTTCGGGGCAGCACCGGGCGTCGGCAAGACCTACGAGATGCTGCTCGCCGCCCATCGCCGCAAGGCCGAGGGCACGGATGTGGTCGTGGGTGTCGTCGAGACCCATGGGCGGGCCGAGACGCAGGCGCTGCTGGTCGATCTCGAAACTGTCCGGCGGCGCCAAGTCGCCTACAAGGGCCGCACGCTCGACGAGATGGACCTCGACGCCATCCTGAAGCGCCGGCCGAAGCTGGTGCTGGTCGACGAGCTCGCCCATACCAATGTGCCGGGCAGCCGCCATCCCAAGCGCCATCTCGACGTGGAGGAGCTGCTGGCCGCCGGAATCGACGTCTACTCGACAATGAACGTGCAGCACGTCGAGAGTCTGAACGACGTCGTCGCGCGTATCACCCGTATCCGCGTACGCGAGACCGTTCCCGACTCGGTGATCGACGCTGCTGACGAGGTCGAACTGGTGGACATTACGCCGACCGACCTGATTGCGCGGCTGGGCGCGGGCAAGGTCTATGTCCGCGAGCAGGCGCAACGCGCCCTGAGCCACTATTTTTCTCCGGGCAATCTTACGGCGTTGCGCGAACTTGCCCTGCGGCGCACGGCCGAGCGCGTCGACGAGCAGATGCTAAGCTACATGCGCGAGCACGCCATTACCGGACCGTGGGCGGCCGGTGAGCGCGTGATCGTCTGCCTCGATCCCGGTCCGGACGCCGCCAACACCGTGCGCGCCGCCAAGCGCACGGCCGACGGTCTCGACGCCGAGCTGATCGCCCTCTATGTCGAGACGCAGCGACACGCCTTGCTCACCGAAGCCGAACAGGGCCGGCTCAGTGCGGCCATGCAGCTTGCGACGCAGCTCGGCGCGGAAGTCGTGACCATCCCCGGTCGTGCCGTGGTCGAGGAGATCCTTTCCTTCGCCCGGTCGCGCAACGCCACGCGGTTGGTCGTCGGCAAGTCGCGCCGTTCGCGGTGGTTCGAGATTCTCCACGGCTCGGTCGTCGACGAACTGGTACGGAGCGGTTCGGGTCTGGCGGTCGAGGTTGCGCCGTCGAGCAGCAACCCGCAGCCGACGGGCACGATCGACTGGCTGGTGGGCGCGCCTCGCTCCATCGGGCCTTATTTCGAGGGTGTGCTGACGACGGCGCTGGCGACGGCGATCGGCGTGTTGGTCAACACCCATGTCGAGCTACCCAATATCTCGTTGGTTTACGTCGTGCCGGTGATGATCGCGGCGGCGCGCCACGGGCTCGTGCCGTCGCTCTGGGTCGCGACCCTCTCTGTGCTGAGCTACAACTTCTTCTTCCTGCCGCCGCTCCATCGGCTCACCATTGCCGACCCCGCCAACGTCCTCGCCCTCTTTTTCTTCATGTTCGTGGCGGTGGTTGCCAGCGCTCTGGGCACTCGCACGAGATCCCAGGCCCAGGCCGCTCGGCGTGAAGCGCGGACCACCGCCGACCTCTACGCCTTCAGCCGCAAGATCGCCGGCGTCGTCGCTCTCGACGATCTTCTGTGGATCGTAGTCACGCATCTTGCCCGATTGCTGAATGCCGAGGTGGCGGTCCTGATGCCCGACCGCAGTCCGCAGGCGGGTGGCCGGCTCACCCTGCATGCCGCCTTTCCGCCCGACTGCGAGTTCACGGACGCAGATCTGGCGGCCGCGCGCTGGTGCCGGGATGCCGACCAGCCCGCCGGTAAGGGCACCGACACCCTGCCGGGCGGCCGCTGGCTGTTCGTGCCCATCCGCACCAGCCGCGCGCCGATCGGCGTGGTCGGCGTCCTGCCGCTCGGAGACCAGCGAAAGCCGAGCGCTTCCGACCGTCGCCTGCTCGAGGCGGTCGGCAACCAGGCGGCGGTGGCGATCGAGCGCGTGGCGCTCGCTGCCGACATAGACCAGGCAAGGATCGGCGCCGAACGTGAGCGGCTGCGCTCAGCGATGCTCACCTCCGTCTCGCACGACCTGCGCACGCCACTCGCCTCGATCATCGGCGCTCTTTCTAGTCTCGCGAGCTACCGGGATCGCTACGACGAGGCGACACGGGAGGACCTGCTGGGCACGGCCCTGACCGAGGCGGAGCGGCTCGACCGCTTTGTCGGCAATCTGCTCGACATGACCCGGCTGGACGCCGGGGTGATCGTGCCCAGGCGCGAGGCCGTCGAGGTCGGTGACCTCGTCTCCACCACGCTGCGTCGCGCCACGCCGGTCCTGAAAGGCCGCGTCGTCTCCCCCTCGATCGCGTCCGACTTGCCCGCGGTCATGCTCGATTTCGTCCTGGCCGAGCAGGTGCTGTTCAATATCCTCGACAATGCAGCCAAGTATTCGCCGGTGGGCGGACACATCGAGGTGCTGGCGCGCCAGTCTGGCGACCGCATCGAAATCGCGGTGCGCGACGAAGGGCCCGGCATTGCTTCCGCAGCACTTGGTCGGCTGTTCGATAAATTCTATCGCGCCGACGCCGGTGACCGGCGGCGCGCCGGAACCGGTCTCGGTCTCGCCATCGCCAAGGGCTTCGTCGAGGTTCAGGGTGGCACGATCACGGCCCGCAATCGCACCGATCGCAGCGGTGCGGAGTTCATCGTCAGCTATCCGGTGTCGACATGAAGACCCGCGCATGACCGGCGCCGCCGCCGTCATCCTGATCGTCGAGGACGAACCGCCGATCCGGAGGCTGCTGCGAACGACGCTCGCAGCCCACGACTATCGTGTGCTCGAAGCCGGGACCGGCCGCGAGGCAATGTCCGCCCTGCGACATCATCGGCCCGACCTCGTGCTGCTCGATCTCGGCCTGCCCGACATCGATGGCCTGGAGCTTGTCGGCCGGATACGCGCTGTCGGACCGGTGCCGATCGTGGTCTTGTCGAGCAGGGGAGATGAAACCGCCAAGGTGACGGCACTCGACTCCGGCGCCGACGACTATGTCACCAAGCCGTTCGGCGCCGACGAGCTGATGGCGCGCATCCGCGCGGCGCTGCGCCATCGCCTGCAGCAGCAGGGCGCCGAACGCGGCTTCACCAGCGACGATCTCAGCGTCGATCTGGTGCGCCGGCTCGTACGCCGCGGAACCGACGACGTGAAGCTTTCGCCGAAAGAATACGACATCCTCGAGCAACTCGTGATCCATGCCGGCAAGGTCCTGACGCACAGGCATCTGTTGCGCGAGGTTTGGCGCGACGAGTCGGTCGATCCGCAATATCTCCGGGTCTACGTTCGTCAGCTTCGCCAGAAGATCGAGGCCGATCCGTCCACACCGCGGCACGTGCTGACCGAGCCGGGAATCGGCTACCGGCTGGTGTAGCGGAAGGCTAGGCTGTTTCCGGCACCGAGGAGGCAACATGGCCGAGAGCGAGAACTACAGGAAGGGAACCGAGATCCGCCGCCAGCTCATGGGGGCGGCGACTGCCGACAAGATGGCCAAGTCGGTCTACGACGACCCTATCATGAAGAAATTCGGCGACTACGCGCGCGAGGCCGTCTTCGGCATGCTGTGGACCCGGCCCGGCCTCGACCTCAAGACCAAGGCGCTGATCTGCGTCGTCTCGGACACGGCCCAGGCGCGCTGGCCGGAGCTCGCCATCCATCTTCGCATGGCCCGCAACACCGGTTGGACCGAGGATGAATTGTCCGAGGCACTGATGCACCTTTGCGGCTATATCGGCCTGCCGTCGGTGCGAGAAGCGCTGCTGACGGCGAAGGAAGTCTTCCACGAGATGCAGAACGAAAAATAGCATGATGCTGATGACCAAGAGCGATCTGCCGCTGCGGAGGATCGCTCGCGGCAAGGTGCGGGATGTCTACGAGATCGATGCCGACCGGCTCCTGCTCGTCGCGACCGACCGGGTCAGTGCCTACGACGTCGTTATGGCGGAACCGATCCCGATAAAGGGGGCGGTGCTGACGCAGGTCAGCGCCTGGTGGTTCCGGCAGCTCGGCGACGTCGTCAAGCATCACATGATCTCTGCCGACGCCGACGAGATTGCGGCCGCCGTGCCGTTGTTGAACGGCCACCGCGCCGCGCTGCTGGGCCGCGCAATGCTGTGCCGGCGCGGGACGGTGTTTCCCATCGAATGCGTGATCCGCGGCTATCTGTCGGGTTCGGCCTGGCGGGAATACTCCAAGGGCGGGACGCTCGCAGGCGAGAAGATGCCGGAGCGCCTGGAGGAAAGCAGCCGGCTCGATCCGGCGATCTTCAGTCCCGCCACCAAGGCCGAGAGCGGTCACGACGAGAACATCCCGGTCGGCCGGATGCGCGAGATCCTGGGGGAGGAGGTGACGACCGAGCTCGAACGGCTGACGCGGCTGGTCTACACCAAGGGTCGCGACGTGGCCGCCGCCCGCGGCATCATCATCGCCGACACCAAGTTCGAGTTCGGACGGACCCGGTCGGGCGAGATCATGTTGATCGACGAGGTCATGACTCCGGACAGTTCGCGTTTCTGGCCGGCCGACGGCTATCGTCCCGGCAGGCCGCAGCCCAGCTTCGACAAGCAACCGCTGCGCGACTGGCTCGATGGCGAGCGTCATGCCGGGCGCTGGAACGGCGATGCGCCGGCGCCCGAGCTGCCGACCGAGGTGGTCGAGGCCACGAGCAAACGCTATCTCGAGGCCTATCGTCGCCTTACCGGCGCCGCGCTCGAAGTTTCATGAACGCTTCGGCAAGGTAAAACCGTTGTTGCGCAGCTTGCGCTCCAGGACCGGGATGCCGGCGGCGGTGTTGCCCTTGTCGCAATCGTATATTGCGGCGCGGGTCTCGAGATCCGGCGCTCCTCGACCTTCACCGGTGCTGCTGACGATGTAGCGATTCGCCAACGCCGACAACGTCGCACAATAGGCAGCATCTTCGCTGTGCGCGAATGTCGATGCCGGCTGCGTCAGGATCGGCGCAAGGAGCGGAATGACCAATCTCTTCATTGGGGTCGATACGGTCGCGGAGTCGTCAGTCGCCGAGCGGCGTCAGGAAATTGTGAACGGGAGCATTGAGCCAGACGCGCTTCTTGTCGAGGTAGCGGCATTTCGCGTGCCAGGGTTCGCGGCGCCACCTGTCGTGGGAGGTGCGGGCCGGGCGTGGGATTACGTAAAGCGCCTGCTCGCGTGAACCATTGCGCACCGGGCACGCGACCCAGGCAGCGAGGCTCATCCTGAGATCGTTCAGCCGGAACTCGAGCGTATTGTCGTGAGAAAAGACGGGCATCATCCTGCTCTTCTTGGAAAGCTTCTGGACATTGAGCAGAAGCGCGACACGCAGGCCGAGCCTCGCATAGCTCGGATTGTTCTCGATGCTGCAGCGATCGTCTTCCGACAGGAACGGCCGACTCGGCCACGGCTCGCGCGCCGTCCAGGGATGACTGTGGAAGTCGCCAAGGAATTTCAGGTTCGGCCAGTATGTCGGCAGCGCCTTGTTGACCGTCTCCAGCCCGCGCGACGGAACCACCGAGCTGCGACCGCGCTCGGCGTTGACATCGACGATGGCGACTTCGACGTTGAAGCACCGGCCCTTGCTTGGCGTCGTCGTCTCATAGCCCCACAGCAGGCCGAACGTCTCGCGCTGCCGCGTCAAGCGACCGGCCTTGCCGGCGCGGCCTGGCACCAGGAAGCTTTCGATGGTGGCGATGACCATGCTCTGGAAAGCCGCTTCGGAGACATTGACCAAGTAATCGAACCTTCCTGCGACCATCTTCTTCTACGCCCGAGGCCAGGAGCCAAGAAAAGGACGTCATTGTGACAGGGCCGAGGTGTTCTCCTTGTGGCGACATGGCGACGGTCCCTTTAGAGCCTGACCCGTCGTAACCGAAGCGCATTGCCGATGACGCTGACCGAGCTCAAGGACATCGCCGCAGCCGCCAGGATCGGGCTCAGCAGCAGGCCGGCCAGCGGATAGAGCAGGCCCGCCGCGATCGGCACGCCGGCGACATTGTAGATGAACGCGAATGCGAGATTCTGGCGGATATTGCGCATCGTTGCTTGTGACAACCTTCGCGCGCGGACAATGCCCGAAAGGTCGCCCTTTGCCAGCGTGATACCTGCACTCTCGATGGCGATATCCGTGCCGCCGCCCATGGCGATTCCGACGTCCGCTGCCGCCAATGCAGGCGCATCGTTGATCCCGTCGCCGGCCATCGCCACGATCCGGCCTTCGGCGCGCAGGCGCTGCACGATGCGTGCTTTGTCCTCGGGCAGAACCTCGGCCTCGATCTCCGCAAGCCCGAGCACGCGGCCGACAGCTTGGGCGGTGCGGCGATTGTCGCCGGTCAACATCACTAGGCGAAGGCCATCGGCGCGCAGTGCGCGCAGCGCTTCGCCGGCGGTCTTCTTGATGGAGTCGCTGACCGCAATTGATCCGGCAAAGATACCGTCCACCCCCAGTAGCACCGTGGTCGCCTCGGTCTGCGGCGCATTGACGCTGCCGATCTTGCGCTCGGCGAGGAAGCGCGCGTTGCCCAGCACCACCCGCTTGCCTTCGATGGTGCCGGCAACGCCTCGGCCGGCAGCCGACTCGAAATCGGATATGGCAGCCAGGGTAACGTTCTTGGCGCGCGCGGCTTCGACGATGGCCGCCGCAATCGGATGCTCGCTGCCGCGCTCGAGGCTGGCTGCAAGGCGCAACACCTCCAGTTCGGGCAAAGCGGCGCCCACGATGGCCGCGACGGTCGGCTTGCCGACGGTCAGCGTACCGGTCTTGTCGAACACGAGCGTGTCGACCTTTTCCAGTCGCTCCAACGCTTCGGCATTGCGGATGAGTACGCCCATCGATGCGCCACGGCCAACGCCGACCATGATCGACATCGGTGTGGCGAGCCCCAATGCACAAGGACAGGCGATGATCAGCACCGAGACCACCGCGAGCAGGGCGTGGCTGAATGCGGGAACAGGACCCCAGATCGCCCAACCTGCTGCCGCGAGCGCCGCGGTCACGACCACGGCCGGCACGAACCATCCGGCGACGACGTCGGCCAGCCGCTGGATGGGCGCACGGCTTCGCTGCGCTTCCGCCACCAGCTTGACGATGCGCGCCAACACCGTGTCGGCGCCGACATGCTCGGCCTTCATCACGAAGGTGCCGCTGCGGTTGACGGTTCCGCCCACGACCTTGGCGTGGGCTTCTTTGGTCACCGGCATCGGCTCGCCGGTAATGGTCGACTCGTCGACCGAACCGCGCCCCTCGGTAACGATGCCGTCTACCGGGACCTTCTCGCCTGGCCGGACCCGCAACAAATCGCCGACGGCGATCGTCTCGATGGGTACTTCCTCGTCGCCTTTGGCGGCGATGCGCAAGGCGGTGCGCGGAGCAAGGCCGAGCAGCGCCCTGATGGCGCCCGAGGTCGCGTCGCGCGCGCGCAACTCCAATACCTGCCCTGCGAGAACCAGCACGACGATGACCGCGGCCGGCTCGAAATAGGTCGGCACCGAGCCATCGACCGCCCTGAATGAGGCCGGGAACAGACCGGGCGCCACGGTAGCGCATAGGCTGTAGAGCCAGGCGGCGCCCGTGCCGAGCGCGATCAAAGTGAACATGTTAAGGGCGCGCCGGATCACCGACTGCACGCCGCGCGCGAAGAACGGCCAGCCCGCCCACAGGACGACCGGCGTCGCGAGCACGAGTTCGAGCCAGGGCAGAAGCCCATGAGGCAGCAGCGGATGCAGATCGAAGAAATGGCCGCCCATGTCGAGTGCCGCCACCGGCACGGTCAACGCCCCGCCGATCCAGAGACGGCGGGTCATATCGGCCAATTCTTCGTTGCGACCTTGATCGAGAGTGATCTCCGCGGGCTCAAGCGCCATGCCACAGATCGGGCAGCTTCCTGGTCCGACCTGACGGATCTCGGGGTGCATGGGACAGGTGAAGATCGCCCCGGGTGCAGCCGGCGGCGGGGTGGGCTGCGCCTGAGGCTTCAGATAGCGCGGGGGCTCCGCCGCGAACTTCGCCAAGCACTTCGGATTGCAGAAATAGTAGGTTTGCCCGTGGTGGGCGGCCGTATGGCTGGCGCCTGCGATCTTCACCTTCATCCCGCACACCGGATCGATGGCCGTTTCCGGAGCGGCGGCGTGAGCATGATCGTGATGGGGGTGGGTGTGATCCATGGGCTTGCCGTTTATACCCTACAGGGGTATAGTGCAAGCATGGACGAACGGGTAAAGAGATCGCAGCTTGCGCGGCTTGGCCGCATCGAAGGCCAGGTGCGCGGCGTGAGGCGCATGGTCGAGGACGACCGCTACTGCATCGACGTCATCAACCAGGTGCGCGCTGTGCGGGCGGCCCTGGACAAGGTGGAGCAGGAGATCCTGCACGATCACCTGCAGCACTGCGTGGCCCATGCCTTCCACGGCGGATCCGAGCGCGATCGCCAGATCAAGATCGACGAATTGATGGAAGTACTCGATCGCCGCCGCTGAGAGCGCGAACGCCGTCGCCGCTCAGTCCTGAGCGGGCTCCTGTGCCGGCGCCATCTCGCGGTCCTCGGCCCACTTCACGATTTCGACGAAAATGGGCCGCAGCCGCCGAGCGGCCGGAGTGATCTCGTATTCCACGCGCGGCGGCACTTCGGCGTAAATCGTGCGCTTGATCAGCCCGTCCTTCTCCAGGGCGCGGAGCTGGGCGGTCAACATGTGCTGGGTGATGCCGGGCAAGGCACGCTTCAGCTCGCCGAAACGGTGAGTGCCCTGGTTCAACAGCCACAGGATCTCGAGCTTCCACCGTCCGCTGATCATGCCGACGGCTCGGCGAAACTGGGCTTGCACCACCTTGGCAATCGCGGGGTCGGTACGGACGGCGTTGATGTCGATCATGGCTCTGGCGCGGTCCTTGGCGCCTCCAATTGTGTAAGTCGTATATACAATACTAGGTAGCAAATTCAATCCTACTTGATAAAACAATACAAGTGTTCAAATTCGCTGCGCAACGGCACAGGCCGCAGACTACGCCCAAAAGGAGCAATCCGTGGACGGTTCATCCCTACCGTCGTCCCTCGAATTCGAGCGAATCCCCTATCCGACGCCGGAGGAACCGCCGCAGAGCAAACGGAAGGCCGACCATCAGCGCCGCCGCCGTTGGTGGCTCGCGATACTGGCTTCCGGCGCCCTGATCGCGGCAGCCGGCTACGGCACTTACTGGTATCTGGTCGGCCGCTTCTACGAGACAACGAACGACGCCTATCTCAGCGCCGACAGCGTGACCGTCGCACCCAAGGTCTCCGGCTACGTCGTGGAACTGAACGTCCAGGACAACCAGGCCGTGAAGCAGGGCGATGTTCTGGCGCGCATCGATCCGCGCGATTATCAGACGGCTGTCGACGCCGCTGCTGCCGACCTCGAGAGCGCCGAAGCGACCGCCGCCAATATCGATGCGCTCCTGACCGAGCAGCAGTCGACGATCGCCGAAGCCAAGGCAGCGGTTGCGGCGGACGAGGCGGCGATCACCTTTTCTCAGCAGGAATTGCAGCGCTACAGCGCCCTTGCCCGCTCCGGAGCAGCCAGCGCGCAGCGCAATCAGCAAGCTGAATCCGATCTCGCGCAAAAGAGGGCTGTCCTCGAGCGCGATCGTGCTGGGTTCCAGGCGGCGCAGGCCCACATCGGCGTGCTGCAGACGCAGCGCCACCAGGCCGAAGCCGCCATCGCCGCCAGGAAGGCGACGCTTGCGCAGGCGAAGATCAATCTCGGCTACACCAACATCGTCGCCCCCGTCGACGGGAGCATCGGCGACCGCAGTGTGCGCCAGGGACAGTTCGTGCAGGCTGGCGCGCGGCTGATGAGCGTCGTGCCGACCGATCGCATCTATCTGGTCGCCAACTACAAGGAGACGCAGACCGGCCACATGCTGCCCGGCCAGCCGGTGAGCGTCGAGCTCGACACCTTTGCCGGCAAGACGATCGCCGGCACCGTGGATAGCCTGGCGCCCGGCACGGGAGCCCAGTTCGCGCTGCTGCCGCCTGAGAATGCGACCGGCAATTTCACAAAGATCGTGCAGCGCGTCCCGGTGAAGATCCTGCTCGATCCCAAGAATCCGCTCACGGCGCGCATTCGGCCCGGCCTGTCGGCCACGGCGACAGTGGATATTCGTCCCGCGCCGGCAAGAAACCTCGCGCACGTCCAGGGGCAAATCCAGGCGCAGCAATGAATCGCGCGGCTGGCCAGGTCTCGCTACGCGACTGGATCGCCGTCGGCGGCGGCATTCTGGGTGCCTTCATGGCGATCCTCGACATCCAGATCACCAATGCCTCGCTCGCCGAGATCGGTGGCGCGATCGGCGCCACTCCGGCGGAAGGGAGCTGGATGTCGACTGGCTACCTGATGGCCGAAATCATCATCATACCCTTGAGCGGCTGGCTGTCGCGCGTCTTTGGTCTGCGCCGGTTCCTGACGGTCAATTCGGCGCTGTTCGTCGTCTTCTCCATCCTCTGTGCGATGTCGACCTCGCTGCCGGAGATGATCCTGTTCCGCGCCGGTCAGGGTTTCACCGGCGGCGTGTTGATTCCGACGGCGATCACGATCGTTCGTTCGCGCCTGCCGACGGACAAGCAGCCCGTGGGTGTGGCCCTGTTTGGCATGGTGGCGACCTTCGCGCCTGCTGTCGGGCCGACCGCGGGCGGCTGGCTGACCGAGAATTTGAGCTGGCACTACATCTTCTATCTCAACGTCGTGCCTGGCCTGCTGGCGATCGCGCTCCAGCTCTATGCCCTCGATCCCGCGCCGATGCGGCTTTCGGACCTGAAGCACGGCGACTGGCTCGGCATCTGCGCCATGGCGATCGGGCTCAGCTCCCTCACCTTCGTGCTGGAGGAGGGACAGCGCGAGGAGTGGTTCGGGTCGAACCTGATCGTGGCCGGCACGATCGCGGCGGTGCTGGGCATCGCCGTCTTCCTGATCGCGGAGCTCACGACCGACCGACCCTTCATCAACCTTCGTCTGTTCGCCAAGCCCTCGGTTGGCGGATCGGGTCTCCTGATGGCGGTGTTCGGCGCCACGGCGTTCGGCTCGATCTACCTGATTCCCGCCTATCTGGCGCAAATCCAGGGCTACAACGCCCAGCAGATCGGTGAGGTGGTGATGTGGAGCGGCATCCCGCAGCTCTTCCTTCTGCCGCTGATGCCGTTCCTGATCCGCAAGGTCGATCCGCGCGTGCTCGTGGCGCTCGGCCTGCTGATGTTTGCCGCGAGCTGCTTCATCAATGTCGACATGACGCCTGATACGGCGATGGATCAGCTCATCTTTCCCCAGCTTCTTCGCGCCGCGGGCCAGCCGCTCGCGACGATTCCGCTCACGCAGCTCTCCATCGTCGGCCTGTCGTCTCGCGACACCGCCGATTCGGCAGGCATCACCAGCGTCATGCGCAACCTCGGCGCCTCGGTCGGCATCGCCACGCTCTCGACCATGGTGCAGATGCGCGAGCAGATCCATTTCTCGACGATCGCAGAGGCGCTGACGCAAAATAGCCTCAGGGTCCAGGACCGTCTGCACGCGCTGACCAGCCTGTTCGTGAGCAAGGGCGCGACCTTGGACACCGCCACACAGCGCGGTCTCGACGTGCTGGCCCAGCAGGTCCGCCTCAACGCATCGGTGATGGCCTACGCCGACAGCTTCTGGATCCTGGGCGTCGGCATCCTGGTGAGCATGCTCACCGTCCTGATCCTGCGCAAACCGCCGTCCGGCGCTGCGATGGCGGTCGACGCCCACTGATTGCCACGCCGCGCATGCCCAGGCGCGACGGCGAGCGTCGACGGAGCGGCATGCGAAATGAGTTCATGCTGTCCCAGCATCGTGAAATCACCGCTCGTGGACAGCCGCGTACGCGACGCCGTATTTTCGCGGCATGGCAAAATCAGGTCGTCCGCCGCTCAGCGGAATACGCGTTATCGACTTCTCGCGCGTCATCGCCGGTCCGCTCTGCACCCAGATACTCGCCGACATGGGCGCCGAGATCATCAAGATCGAAAATCCCGATGGCGGCGACGACACGCGCAAGGGCGCGGGTCCGCGCGCCGGTGGCGAGAAGGGCGAGAGCCACTTCTTTATGACCTACAACAGGGGGAAGAAAAGCGTCGCCCTCGACTTCACCACGCCGGACGGCCAAGCCGTCTTGCACAAGCTCCTCGCTTCCGCCGACGTCATGGTCGAGAACTTCCGCCCCGGCGTGCTCAGGAAATACGGCCTCGATTACGCCAGCATTCACCGCAAGTATCCGCGACTGATCTACCTGTCGATCTCGGCCTATGGTCAGACGGGGCCGCTATCGGACCGGCCCGGCTACGATCCCGTCCTGCAGGCGGAATCGGGCATGATGAGCGTGAACGGCGAGGCCGACGGCGAGGGGTTGCGGCATGCTATCGCCATCGTCGATACCATGACCGGAATCCATTCCGTCGCGGCCATCAACGCGGCGCTGTTCGCGCGCACCGACACCGGCAAGGGCCAGTACATCGATCTCGCTCTCTACGACACTGCGCTCGCCTGCCTCGGCAATCTCGGCGCCTACTACCTGATCGGCGGCGAACAGCCGAGGCGCGCCGGCAACGGTCACTTCGCTTCGGTGCCCAACAGTTCTTTCGACACCAAGAACGGCAAGATCTACATGGCCGTCGCCAACCAGAAGCTGTTCATCGACACTTGCAAGGCAATGGGCCACCCCGAATGGGCGGAAGATCCGCGCTTCGCGACGATCGCCCAGCGCGTCGCCAACAAGCCCGTCCTGACCAAGCTGATGGAAGACGTGCTGAGGACCGATACCAAGGAGAACTGGGCGCAGAAGTTTCGCCATCTGCCGGCCGGGCCGATCCGCACCATGCAGGAGGCGCTGGACGAGCCGGAGGTCAAGCGGCGCGGCATGCTCAAGACCTACAAGCAGAGCCGTGTCGGCGAGGTGCCGATCATCGGCTCGAACTACCGCTTCTCCGACACTCCGGTCGACGACACGCGCCCGCCGCCGTCGCTCGGCGAGCATACCGATTGGGTGCTCCGCGAGATCGGCGGGCTGAAGGCGGCCGAAGTGGCGGCGCTGCGCGAGAAGAAAGTGATTGGCTGACAAACCGTCTCGACCGAAGCCAAGCGTTGGCAAAGCGGAGCCGAGAGGGGCGTTCCCTCTGCGACGTCCAGTTCGCCGTCGAGGGAAGGCCCTCGACTACGCTCGGAGTGACGAATCTGTGAGCCAGCGGCGCAGGATTGCGTTGGTTTCCTCGGGCTTCTCCATGGTTACGAGATGCCCGCACCCGTCGATCACGATCAGCTCGCTGCCCTTGATGCCGGCAGCGATCTCCTCGGAAAACGCAAGCGGCGTTGCGGCGTCGTCGCGGCCGCAGACGACGATGGAACGGCATTTGATCGTGGGCAGATCCGGGCGGCGGTCGACGCGGCTGGCCGCGAGCTCTTCCTGTCGCTTGTAGATCTCCGCCCCGGTCTCGAGGCACATGGCCATGACTTCGTCGACCAGCTTCTTGTCGGTAAGTCGATAGGCAGGCAGGAATCGTGCGAGCTGCAGGCCCAGCACCAGCTCGAACCGGCCTTCGCTGGTCAGTCGGATGCGCGCCCGGCGGATCGCTTGCTCGGTTTCGTTCTGTCCACGCATACCGGTGTCGAGCAAAGCAAGCTTCGTCACCCGATCGGCCGCGAACTGCATGATCTCGATACTGATCATGCCGCCGAGCGACAGGCCGGCGAGGGCAAACGGGCCCGGCGGCATGCGATCGAGGACCCAGCGGGCAGTCGAATCCCAGGAGTCGAAGATGGACAGCGGGGCCTGGCGCCAGTCGGGGACCACGATCTCGGCAACATCGGAGAGCGCATGAACCTGCGGGGCATACAGTCGCGGTGAACAGAGCATGCCCGGCACGAGCAGCAATGGCGTCTTGGTCATTTCGTCCTCCCGGACGAACGTAGTCGAGGACCACTGTCTGCGATACCTGCGGATCCCATGAACGTCATGACAGCGAGGCCTGTTGCGCTCAGCGTGCCGTCATCGGGGCGCGACCTGAGGATCCGCAATTACGGTTTCAGCGATGCCGCCGAGATCTTCGTCTTCATCTCGGGCTGCACGGCGGTGATTTGCCTACCGCCGCATAACGACGCGCGAAGGTTGGTTGAAAGCCGCAGCGCCATCTACCGCCGCGTCTGGCAGCTTGATGTCGCGCATATTCTGCTATTCGTCTTCTCTGCCGGCCAGATCGCCGATCGAGGAGATGCAGCAAAAAGAAGGTATAGGACTGCCAGGGCCGACACAGGGCTGACCCGCCTAGCAGTGGCAATGCAATGTTCTTAACTTGGCCAATCTTGACACCAATTCGCAGATGCGGTGAGCATTCTCTCCAGATATTCTGTCTGGGAACGTTTCTTCTGCTTACCGCCGAGATCATCGTCGCTTATTTGACGACTCTATCTTTTCACAGGTCGCTGTCAGCTTTGCCGGGATCGCCATAAAGGTCACTGGTCGCCTATGGGGCGGCGTGGTTCAAGGGGAAGCCGGCCCATACGGAGCCTTGATGAAGTCGAGCGCCTTTGCCGCGGCCTTGGGAATGGCCGTCATGACCTGGTCGACGGCCAGCGTCGCCAGCCCCGATTGTCGAGCCAGTCAGGAGTTGCTCGATCTTGGGCATCCCCTCACGATCGCCCGCGATGCGGTAATCAATGACCGGGAGCTGCGCATCGTCGCCATGGGATCGTCTTCGACCCAAGGCTACGGGACGACGTCTCCGCAGTACGCCTATCCCGCCCAGCTCAAGCGCCGGCTCGACACCGCGATGCCGGGCGTGGCCGTGCATGTCTTCAACAAGGGCATAGGCGGTCAAGATGCCGAGGAGATGGCGGCGCGCATGCAATCGGACGTGCAGCCCGAGCGCGCCCATCTCGTGGTTTGGCAAGTCGGCACCAATTCGGCGATCCGTCATACGCCTCTGGACAAGTTCGCCCGCAAACTGCGGGCGGGAATCGACATCGGCAAGTCGCTCGGCGCCGACTTCATCCTGATGAACCTTCAATACGTGCCAGCCGTCGTGGCGTTGCCGGACGAGCAGGAATATGCCCGGGTGATGTCGGAGGTGGCCAAGGAGAAGGGCACCGGCATGTTCAATCGCCTGGCGATCATGAAGGCCTGGTACAACGATGGCATGCCCTATTCGGAATTCGTCTACAACGACGGTCTGCACTTGAACGACTTCGGTCAGAAGTGCATCGGCAAGCTTCTGTCGATGGCGATCCTGCGCGCAGTGAAGCCGTCGCAATTGACGGGCGACCCCAAAGCCGGAAACTAGGCGGCCGAGCTCCCTGGAGAGGCCGCATGAAACGCCGATTCGTCGACCTGTCGATTTATCTGGAGAACGACGTCATTTCCGATCCCGTCCCGTTCGGGCCCAGGATCGCCTACCACAAGCACGAGGATACGGCGGGCCAGATCGCAGGGTTCTTTCCCGGCCTCAAGAAGGAAGATCTGCCCGATGGCGCCGGCTGGGCGGTCGAGAACGTCAATCTGTCGACCCACAACGGCACGCATCTCGACGCGCCCTACCATTTCCATCCGACCATGAACAAGGGCGAGCGCGCCATCACCATCGACGAGGTGCCGCTCGACTGGTGCTTTCAGCCCGGCGTCAAGCTCGACTTCCGCGACAAGCCCGACGGGCATGTCATCACCGCCAGGGAAGTGGAGGCGGAGCTGAAGCGAGTCGGTCATGAGCTCAAGCCGCTCGAGATCGTCATGGTGAACACCCGGGCCGGCTCGCGCTACGGCAACAACGACTACGTCAATTCTGGTTGCGGCATGGGCTACGACGCCACCATGTTCCTGCTCGAGCGCGGCATTCGCCTCACCGGCACCGACGCCTGGAGTTGGGATGCGCCGTTCTATTTCACCGCCCAGAAGTGGGCGAAGGACCACGACCCCTCGATCATTTGGGAAGGCCACAAGGCTGGCCGGGACATCGGCTACTGCCATCTCGAGAAGCTGCACAATCTCGAGGCGCTGCCGGCCGATGGCTTCACCATCGCCTGTTTCCCGCACAAGATCCGGGGCGCGTCAGCGGGCTGGACGCGCGCCGTGGCGATCTTCGAGGAATAGGTCGGCGGATCAGTGGCAGATCTTCGGGTCGCGCGTCGCCTGCTTGAGATAGGCAATCAGGTCGGCCCGCTCCTGGGCGTCCTTGATGCCGGCATAGCCCATCTTGGTGCCGGGAACGGCCTTCATGGGATTCTCCAGGAAGTGATCGAGGGTCTTCTCGTTCCAGATCACGCCATACTTCTTCATCGCGGCCGAGTACGAGTAGCCTTCGAGTGTGCCGGCTTTTCGGCCGAACAGGCCGCAATGCCGGGGCCCGACGCGATTGTGCTCGAGTGAATGGCAGGCGAGACAGCGGTGATAGATTTCTTCGCCTCGTGCGGGGTCGCCGGCTGCCGCCTGGGCGGTCGGTTGGACCGCGAACCCGGCCATGAGAATGACGAGGAGGCAGGAAGCAGCCAGGGTTCTCACGACCGGGCACTCGTGCACTCAACTCAGGAGACAAAGGCCTCGGGCACCGGGGGTTGACCCAGCGCCTGGCGCAGCACCGCCCAATGCATCGCCTCGTCGCCGAGGATGGAGGCCGCTGCCTTCGCGAGTTCGCGATCGGTCAGGATCGGAACGGCGCCGAGATAGGCGCTGACGGCGCCTTTCTCGAGTGTCGCGGCGAAGTTCAGCACGTCGGCTTGGGTCTTGAGCTTCTCCTTGGGAAAGCCGTAGTCCTTGAGCGGCGTCGCCGGCTTGCCGCCGAGCTTCTGCACGGCCTTCGCGAGGGCATCGGCATGCTGCTTGTGATGGCCCTGGAACTGGACGGCCAGCGCGAGCACCGGCTTCTGTAGAAGGCCCGATTCGGCCCCGAGCTGATAGGCGGCAATCGCTTGCTGCTCCGCGCCGAGGGCCGAATTCAGGATGGCGACGTCGTTGTTGGCCGTCTGGGCAGCCGCCGAGCCGATCATTGCGAGCTTCTCGTTGCCGCTCAGCAGGGCGATGGCGGTGGCCGACAAGGTGAACTTGCCGAAGCCGGACAGGAAGCTGCGGCGGATTTCCCCATCCGAGGTGGGGCTGAGCCTGGCGATGGTCATCGTGTTTCTCCTCGATTGCGACGCGCAGAGTGCGCCGTCGATCGGAGAACCTCGATTTGCGCAAAACGGATGCGACTCGCGGGCGGGTCGGCCATCCATTTTTTTCTGGCGCCGCTTGCATCCGGCTTGACCGGGCCGGGGTATCAAGGTCTGAAGAGGAAGCAATGGGAGAAATCCTCAATCTTCGCCGGCTCGTCGGACAGACGAGTGTGCCGTCGCTGCACGCCCCCGCCGCCGTATCCGCGGCGGTGTCGCTCGAGCCACTGGCATTGTTGCTTGCCGAAACCGCCGCAGGAAACGAGCGCGCCTTCGCGCGCCTCTACGAGCTGACCAGCGGACGCATGCGCGCAATCGCTCGAGGCATTGTCGGCCGTACCGATGTAGCGGACGACATAGTGCAGGAGTCTTTCTTGCGCGTATGGCGCTGGGCCCATCGATACGATCCGAACAAGGGGCCCGCCTATGCCTGGCTGGTCAGGATCGTGCGCAATCGCGCTCTGTCGGCCAAGGACCAGCTGCATCGTCGCGAGGATGGGCATTGCGAACTGGACGCCGAAGCGCTGGTCTTTCCGGATCGCGACCCGGCCGATCAGGCGATGCGCAGCGAGGAGGCCCGCCAGGTCAAGGCCTGCCTCGCCAACCTGCCGCTCAATCACCGCCGCTCGGTCACGCTCGTATACTTCGAAGGCTTGACCCATCGCGAGTTGGCGGCGCGGCTCGGCGTGCAGCTCGGCACGGCCAAGAGCTGGGTCCGCCGGGGCCTCGCGCAGATCAGCCGCTGCATGTCGGGCGGGGCTGACGCAGACTGGCGCGAGCTGGTCGCGGCGCAATATGCCGTCGGCAGCCTGCAAGGTGCGAGCCGTCTCGGCTTCGAGCGACGGCGCGAGCGCGACGCGCGCTATTGTCATGCGGTCGATGCCTGGGAGAACCGGCTGGCGCTCCTGACCGAGTTCCTGCCGGACAATGAACCGGTCCCATTGGATATCTGGAATCGGATCGCGCAGCAGATCCAGCGCGAGCGCGTTTACCTGTCGCGTCCGCTGTTCTGGCAAGCGACCAGCGTGGGGCTGGCGCTGGCGGCGCTGGCGCTGTTGGTCCTGGTGCTACGCTAACGGCTCGGGTTCGCCGGGAGGCAGGGCCATCTCGAAAACGTTGAGGGTCATCGAGACCAGCATGTAGTAGCCGCACACGCCCACCAGGTCGACCACTCCCTGTTCCCCGAAAGCGTCGGCCGCCCGTTTGTAATTCGGCGCGGCGACCCGGTTGGTGGCGAGATATTCGGTCACGAAGTCGTAGACGATCCGCTCGACGTCGCGCGTGAAGGGCGGCGTCTGACGCGTGCGCACGGCTTCGACGATGGCCGGCGCAAGACCCGCTTCCCTGGCGAGACGGGCATGGGCGTAGAATTCGTACTGTGCCTTGAAGTGCCGGCCAACCAGGCAGATCGCCAGTTCGGAAAGATCGCGCGGCAGTGAATTGTTGAAGCGGCAATACTCGCCCAGCTTCTGTGCCCGGTCGGCAAGCACGGGGCTGCGCAGCCAGGGCTCGAACGGTCCCCGCAAACCGCCACGCGGTCCCGCGACGATCGCATCGGCCACCTTCTTCTGCTCGGGCGTGAGTTTCGCGAGGTCGAGCGGAGCCAGGCGCGGCATTGATCGTTCTCCCAAGGTCCCTGTTTCTTACAGTGGGCAAGCGGCATCGGCGATGTGACTATGGTCGGCATCCTTGAAGATCGCATCGACCATCGCCTCGCCGACGCGCTCGACGTTGCTTCCGTCGGTGCCGCATGACGCCGTCGCACCCCAGATGACCTTGCCGGAGGCAACGCTGTAAAGCGTCAGCGTGATGCGCAGCGTCGACCTGCTCTTGGGAAGATCGATCGTGTCGCGGCGTTGAACGCGGTTGCTCGGCAGCTCGGGTCGCGGATTGGAGGCGGGAGGCACGTAGCTCGGCTGGCCTCCGATGGTGCCGGAGCCACTGTCGTAGCCACCCTGCAGGTTGAGGTAGGTGACATCCATCCGCATGACGTTGTCGCCGCTGAAACCCACCTGGTTGCCGCGGCGCGCCAGTCGGCCCATCACCTCGCCGCGCAGGTGCCTCCCGAGGGCCGTGTCGTCGGTCAGCTGAACCGCCGTCTTGGTCTTCGGGATCGCCTGAAAAGCCTTGATCTCGAGCTTGCCCAGCGGCGGGGCCTGGGCCGACGCGGGTACGATGGCCAAGCCCAAACACGTCATGCCGATGGCGATCGTGCGCATTGTCACTCCCCCGAGCTTCTCCGTCGCCCCGATGTCTGCCATCCGGGCTCGTCGCGATCCAGCATACGCTTCAGCGATTCGAAATGCAGGAACGCCTGCTGCGTGTCCTCGGCGATCAGCCCGGCCGTCTGTCGGGCCGTGGCTTCGTCGATAAGGTGAAGCGGGCGGCCCGTCTGCATCGCCAGCACCTGCACCATGGCCGCGCGTTCCAGGTAGTAGAGATCGTTGTAGGCCTGGGCGACGGTCGGACCGCAGACGAGGACGCCGTGATTGCGCAGGAAGAGAATGTCCTTGTCGCCCATCGCCCGGCAGATGCGTTCGCCCTCGGCCGTCGACAGCGCAAGGCCCCCATAGGTCTCGTCGTAGGCGATGCGGTCCCAGTAACGGAAGGCGTTCTGGGTGCACATCTCAATGCGCCCGTCGCAGATCGAAGTGAGGGCCGTCGCGTAAGGCATGTGAGTGTGCAGCACGACCGCTGCGCGCGGCTTGGCGGCGTGGATGCATGCATGGATGTAGAAGGCCGTGGCTTCGACGGGATAGCGTCCTTCGATCACGTTCCCGGCAAAGTCGGCGATCACGAGATCCGACGGCACGATCTCCGACCAGTTCAGGCCGTACGGGTTGACGATGAAGAGGTCCTCGCGGTCGGGCACCGCCATGCTGAAATGATTGCAGACACCTTCGTTCAATCCATGGCGTGCCGCCGACCGCAGCGCCGCCGCCAGATCGAGGCGTGCCTGCGTTACCGGATCATTGGCCAGCATCCGTCCATCCCCCCGTCGCGTCGGCGCGGATGATGCTGGTTTGAATCGAACGGGGGAAGTGAAATCCAATCGACAAAATGAAAACGCCGGGGCGTACCCCGGCGTCGTCGTATCATGCGATCTGGAACGATGGCCTATTGGTCGTCGTCGAAACCACGCTTGCGCGGTTCGTAGTCACGGTCGCGACGGTGCGGTCCGCCATCACGCCGGCGCTGAGGACGGCCCATGTCGGCGCCCGGATCGTAGCCGCCGGCGCCGGCGCCGGCACCGGCACCACCGCCGCCACCGGAAAAGTCGGCGCGCCGGTCGCGCATTGCGCCACCGTCTCCGGCGCCGCGATAACCGCCGCCGCCACCGCCACCGAAGCCGCCGCCACCGCCGCCGCGATAGCCGCCGCCGCCATAGCCGCTACCACCACCGCCGCCTCCGCCATAAGGCGGGCGCGGACCGCGCGGACGGAAGCCGCCGCCACCGCCGCCGCCACCGCCGAAGCCGCCGCCGGCACCGGGCTGGCGTTCGACTGCTTCGCGGACGGCAATCGAGCGTCCATCCAGCAATGCACCATTCATGGCCTGCATCGCTGCAGCACCTTGGTCATCAGTTTCCATCTCGAGGAAGGCGAAGCCGCGGCTGCGGCCTGTCTCGCGATCAACGATCACTTTCGAAGAGGCAACGGTCCCGAATTGAGAGAAAGCTTCTTGCAGACGCTCGGACGTCACCGAGTAGGGCAGATTGCCCACAAACAATTTACGACTCATTCAAGGCTCTGGGCTGGAGGAAGGAGGGAGCGGAGTCCGGCGCGCGCTTGCGGGACAGATGCGTCCCAGCGATTCGTAGACCTTTGACAGATGATGACCAAGAAGCTCACGGGGTAGACGTTGACCGGTATCGCGCTCTCACGTCTTTGCCGATGACTCCTGAAGATACTCTTCGGCCAGTGTCGCTATGCCGCACTTATGCGCTGAATCCGAGCCTGAGTCCACCGGGGTTGAGGTTGGGCAGGGCAAGTCACACAATCGCCACGGAAATTGGACTTGCCGGAGGAAAAGAGACGTGATCTTCGATCATCGCACCCACGAACTGCAGCCGGGCCGACTGTGCGATTTTCTCGCTCTTTACGAGAGCGAAGGGCTGCCGGTGCAGACGAAACATCTCGGCCATCCCGTCGGCTATTTCGCTGACCGCACTCAGCGTCGTGCAGTGAGGGCGTCGGACCCGGCATGGCAGGCCTGTCGGCAAAAGAGCCGGAGTTCATGAAGACCTATGAACAACAAGATGTTGGTGCCGATGGCTTTCGCACCCACGAAGTGAGGGAAAGATGACGACGTCTCTCGCGCGCCGCAGCGGCGCGCAGGTCCTGATCGATCAGCTCCGCATTCACGGCGCCGACACGGTCTTCGGCGTCCCGGGCGAGAGCTATCTTGCGGCCCTGGACGCTCTCTATGCCCAGCGCAATTCGCTGCGCTATGTCATCTGCCGGCAGGAAGGCGGCGCGGCGAACATGGCCGAAGCCTACGGCAAGCTGACCGGCAAGCCGGGCATCTGCTTCGTCACGCGCGGGCCAGGCGCCACCAACGCCAGCATCGGCCTGCATACCGGCTTCCAGGATTCGACGCCCATGATCCTGCTGGTGGGACAGGTGGCGCGCGAGCAGGCCGAGCGTGAGGCGTTCCAGGAGATCGACTACAGGCGCATGTTCGGCCAGATGGCCAAATGGGTCGCGCAGATCGAGGACGCGCGGCGGATTCCGGAACTCGTGAGCCAGGCCTTTCACAGAGCCGTGAACGGCCGGCCCGGCCCGGTCGTGCTGGCCTTGCCGGAAGACATGTTGACCGACGAGGTCGAGGTCGCCGATGCAGGTCCCTACAAGATTGCGCGAGGCGCTCCGTCCGCCGAAGACATGGCGGCCGTCCGAAGGCTGCTCGACGAAGCGCGCCAACCGATGGTGATTCTAGGCGGCGGCGGCTGGACGGGGGAAGCCTGTGCCGACATCCGCGCCTTCATCGAGGCGAACAACCTTCCAGTGGCGACGGCGTTTCGCAACCAGGACCTCCTCGACAATCGCCATCCCAACTTCGTGGGCGATCTCGGCGTCGGGGCGAGCCCGCCGCTCGCCGAACGCATCAAGGCCTGCGATCTGATCCTCGCGATCGGCCCACGGCTGGGGGAGGCCACGACGGCAGGCTACACGCTGTTCGACATCCCCGTGCCGAGACAGAAGCTGGTGCATGTCCACGCGGGCGCCGAGGAACTCGGCCGTGTGTTCCAGGCCACGCTGCCGATCAACAGCGGCATGGCGAATTTCGCCA
>NZ_DATBFE010000026.1:0-2360 GCF_036558665.1 Reyranella sp.
CAGCACCTCCGGGGACGAGGTCATGAACGACGCTAAAGCTACCCAAGAACCGTCGATGGAGGAGATCCT
The DNA here is from genome assembly GCF_036558665.1 of Reyranella sp. Classification (GTDB taxonomy): domain Bacteria; phylum Pseudomonadota; class Alphaproteobacteria; order Reyranellales; family Reyranellaceae; genus Reyranella. The sequence goes on from NZ_DATBFE010000026.1 coordinate 70, forward strand.
CGCTTCGATCCGGCGCATCATTTCGGAAGAAGGCAGCGCCGACGACGCGACGGAGAAGAAGGCGGAAGCACCTGCTCCGGTCCAGCCGGCAGCACCTCCGCCACCGCCGCCGGCCGCGGTTGCTCCACCGCCGCCGCCACCGGCCGTGGTCGCTCCGCCGCCGCCACCTCCTGCACCGCCGCAGGAGGAAGACGATCTGGTGCTGACCGACGAAGTTCAGGAAGAGCCGGCGCCGCCGGCGGTCGAGGAACCCGAGCCGGTCGTGGAAGAGGAGATTGAATTGGCACCCCCACCACCGCCACCGGCGCCACCACCGACCAGGCCCACTCCGGCGCCTCAGATGGCCGAGCCGACGTACCACGTCGCCGGCCCCGGTGTTGGCGAGCCGCCCCTTGTATCACCCGACGTCGCCGAGGCATCGGCATCCGTCATGGCGCAACTGATCGCGCGGAGGGCACAGACCGTGGTTGAAGTCCAATCGCCGGGCCAAGGCTTGCTGGTGGAGACGCTGGTGCGCCAAGCGGTCGAGCCGATGTTGCGCGACTGGCTGGACGCCAATCTGCAGACCATCGTCGAGCGCCTGGTCCGCCGCGAGGTCGAACGGATCGCCCGGCGCGCCGAACTCAGCTGACGGATCGGCGTTTCCGACCGGCGGCCTGCCCAGGTTGACGGGGCAATGTCGGCCGCTATAACAGCCCGAATTTTCTGCTTGGGAAAGGCCAGCGATGCTGGAGAAGACTTTCCGGCCCGACGAGGTCGAAAAGAAACATTATCGCGCGTGGGAACAGTCCGGCGCCTTCGCGGCGCACGAGGGGTCCAACCGCACGCCCTTCACCATCATGATGCCGCCGCCGAACGTCACCGGCAGCCTGCACATGGGCCACGCGCTGACTTTCACGCTGCAGGACGTGCTCATTCGCTATGAACGCATGCGCGGCCGCGATGCTTTGTGGCAGCCGGGGAGCGATCACGCCGGCATCGCGACGCAGATGGTGGTGGAACGCGAGCTGGCCAAGGAAGGCAAGAAGCGCACCGAGCTCGGCCGCGAGAAGTTCGTCGAGCGGGTGTGGGAATGGAAGGCGCAATCGGGCGGCGCGATCACGAACCAGCTGCGCCGGCTCGGCGCCTCGCCGGACTGGCGGCGCGAGCGCTTCACCATGGACGAAGGCCTCAGCCGCGCGGTCCGCAAGGTGTTCGTCGATCTCTACCGCCAGGGCCTGATCTATCGCGACAAGCGGCTGGTGAACTGGGACCCGAAGCTGCACACCGCGATCTCCGATCTCGAGGTGGTGCAGAAGGAGAAGCAGGGCCATCTCTGGCATCTGCGCTATCCGGTTGAGGGGCATGCCGATCGCTTCCTGGTGGTGGCGACGACACGGCCGGAGACCATGCTGGGCGACACCGGCGTCGCGGTGCATCCCGACGACGCGCGCTACAAGGACCTGGTCGGCAAGCACGTGATCCTGCCGCTGGTCGGCCGCCGCATTCCGGTCATCGCCGACGAATATGCCGATCCCGAGACCGGCAGCGGCGCGGTCAAGATGACGCCGGCGCACGACTTCAACGACTTCGAGGTTGGTCGCCGGCACAAGCTCGAGATGATCAACATCTTCGACGCCGACGCGCGCATAAACGAGAACGCGCCGGAAGCCTATCGCGGGCTCGATCGCTACAAGGCGCGCGACAAGGTGGTCGCCGACCTGACTGCGCTCGGCCTTCTGGAAAAGGTCGAGGATCACAAGCTGACCTTGCCGTACGGCGACCGCTCCGACGTGGTGGTCGAGCCGTGGCTGACCGATCAGTGGTACTGCGATGCCGCGACGCTCGCCAAGCCCGCGATCAAGGCGGTGGAGGAAGGGCGCACGGTGTTCGTCCCCAAGCAGTGGGAGAACACGTACTACGAGTGGATGCGCAACATCCAGCCATGGTGCATCTCGCGCCAGCTATGGTGGGGACACCAGATTCCCGCATGGTACGGGCCCGACAACAAGGTGTTCGTGGCCTACGACGAAGCCGAAGCGCAGTCGCTCGCCAGGAAGGAGTACGGCAACGACGTGCCGCTGCGGCGCGATCCCGATGTGCTCGATACCTGGTTCTCGTCCGGCCTGTGGCCGTTCTCGACCTTGGGCTGGCCGGAGCAGACCGCGGCGCTGAAGCGCTACTATCCGGGCGACGTGCTGGTCACCGGTTTCGACATCATCTTCTTCTGGGTCGCCCGCATGGTGATGATGGGCCAGTACTTCATGGATGGCGCGCCGCCGTTCCGCGAGGTCTATGTGCATGGCCTTATC
>NZ_DATBFE010000027.1:0-2938 GCF_036558665.1 Reyranella sp.
TGAGGCGATTGCCCATGAAGACCAGATTGGACGGCCAGGTCGCCATCGTCACCGGGGCGGCGCGCGGTATCGGGCTCGCCATCGCGCGCCTGTTTGCCGAACGTGGCGCCAGGGTGGTGGTGTGGGATCGCGACGTTGGCCCGCTGCGGAAAGTGGGCTTCAAGCCGGATGCTACCGAGGTGGTGGACGTGGCGAGCTATCCGGCTGTCGAGGGCGCGTTCCACAAGGCGCTCGAAGCGTTCGGCAGGATCGACATCCTGGTCAACAACGCCGGCATCAACGGACCCATCGCCCCGACGTGGGACTACCAGCTGGAGGACTGGGACCGTGTCATCGCCATCGACATGACCTCGGTGTTCTACGCCAGCCGGCTTGCCGCCCGCCACATGCGCGAGCGCCGGTCTGGCCGGATCATCACCGTGTCCTCCATCGCCGGCAAGGAGGGCGTGCCCAACATCTCGGCCTACTCGGCGGCCAAGGCCGGCGTGATCGGCTTCTCGAAGGCGCTGGCCAAGGAGCTGGCCGACGTGGGCGTCACGGTCAACTGCATCGCGCCGGCCATGACCGCCACCGATCTCCTCAGCACCATGACCAAAGCGCACATCCGCAACATGAAGGCCAAGATTCCCATGGGGCGCCTTGTCGAGGTGGAGGAGGTAGCGGAGCTGGCGGCCTTCATCGCCAGCCCCGCCTGCAGCTTCACCACCGGCTTCGTGTTCGACGTCAGCGGCGGCCGCGCCACCTATTAGGAGGTCATGGCGATGGCCGACAAACCCAAGCTCGACGAGCGCCTCCTGGGCTTCCACCAGGTGAACGTGCTGCAGAAATGGACGACGCAGCAGTTCATCGACGGCATGCAGCGGCACGGCATCGGCGCTGTCGCCATCTGGCGTGACAGGCTGCGCGAACACGGCGCCACCGAGGTGGCCCGCATGCTGAGAGGGACAGGGCTGCAGGTGCTCAGCCTGTGCGCCGCCGGCCTGATCGCCACGCCCGACCCAGGGGAAGCCGCGAGCGTGATCGACGAGGTGAAGCGCGCCATAGACGACGCGGCCACGATCGGGGCCGGCTCGCTGATGTTCGTCGCCGGCGGCGTCGATCCTCGCGACAAGAGCCTGGAGTCGACGAGGAAGCGCGTGCTGGAGCGGGTTGCCGGCCTCACAGCCTGCGCACGTGCGACCGGCGTGAGGATCGCGCTCGAGCCGCTGCATCCCATGGCATGTGGATCGCGCTCGGTGCTCAGCACGGTCGGGATCGCCAACGACTGGTGCGACGCGCTCGATGCCGAGGACGTGTTCGGCATCGCCGTCGACACCTACGCGGTGTGGTGGGACCCGGACCTGCCGCGCGAACTGGCCCGCGCCGGCAAGCGCATCTGCAACTTCCACATCGCCGACTGGCTGGCCGATACGCAGGACCTGCGCCTCGACCGCGGCATGCCGGGCGACGGCCTGATCGACATCCCCGGCATCCGCCGCATGGTGGAGGCGGCGGGCTATGTCGGCCACCGCGAGGTCGAGGTCTTCTCCGCCCGCAACTGGTGGCAGCGCGATCCCGACGAGGTGATCGGCGTCGTCAGGGAGCGCTACCAGAGCGCCATTTAAGCGAGCGGGCACAGGGCAGGGACGGGGGCGATGGCATTCGAGAACCCCAGAGTGGTGGTGATCGGCGCGGGTGCCATGGGCGGCCTGTTCGGCGGGCTGCTCGCAGAAGGCGGGCTCGACGTGACGCTGGTCGATACCTGGGACGAGCACATCGCGGCCATCGCCTCCCATGGCCTGCGTATCGTCGGCGTCGGGGGCGACCGCGCCATTCCCGTCAAGGCGACCACCGACGCCGGTGCCGTCAAGCCGGCCGATGTCGTGCTGTTCCAGTGCAAAGCGTTCGCCAATGACGCCGCCGCCAACGCTGCCCGGCACCTGTTCGCGGGGCAGACGGTGGCAATCAGCTTTCAGAATGGCCTCGGCAACGAGGAGACGCTGGCGGGCGTCCTCGGCGCGCCCAACGTGATGGGCGGGCTCACCGCGCAGGCGGGCCTGGTCGAGGCGCCGGGCGTGGTGCGCAACTTCGGCGACCTGCCCACCATCGTTGGCGAGATGGCGGGCGGCCTGTCGGCCCGCGCCACCGCCATCGCCGGTGCCTTCACCCGGGCCGGCCTCGCCACCACCGCCAGCGCCGACATCAAGCGCGACAAGTGGAAGAAGCTGCTCGGCAATGTCGCCCTGGGGGCGATCTCCGCAGTGACCGACCTGCGCTCGTTCGAGATCATGCGGGTGCCCGAGCTGCGCGAGATCGTGCTCCGCTCGGTGGACGAGGCGGCAGCCGTCGCCACTGCGGAAGGCATCGCGCTCGATATCGCCGAGGCACGCGAGGTGCTGATGAGGCTGGTCGACACCTCGGGCGGCGGAACCGGCACGTCCAAGTCGTCGATGCGCGAGGACATCGCGCGCCGGCGCCGCACCGAGATCGACAGCATCCATGGCGCGGTGCAGCGGCTGGCGCGCGGGCACGGGCTGCCGACCCCCACCCTCGACACCATGATCGCCCTCGTGAAGGGTCTGGAGTCGGCCTACCTGCGATGAGGCTCCGGGGCGGCAGTCGGGGGGCGGGCGTCGGGGGGTTGCAAGAAGAAGGCAAATATTGGAACCGTTGAGGAGGCATCGAAATCGTGCGCACAGCTGACATCCGTCGTCGGGCCCGCCCGACTGCCGACCCCCGACGACCGGCGGAGCGTGCGGTGAGCATCGACAAATTCATGTCGGCGGACGCCGCCGTGGCGATGATCGGCGACGACGATACCGTCGCGCTGATCGGCGGCGGCGGCGGCCTGGTCGAGGCCTCGTGCCTGCACGAGGCGGTGGAACGGCGCTTTCTCTCCACGGGGCGGCCCCGCAACCTCACCGTCGTCCACGCGCTGGGCATCGGCGACCGCAGGAGC
>NZ_DATBFE010000028.1:0-36010 GCF_036558665.1 Reyranella sp.
ATCTGGTCGAGAGGCTATGGTGTCGCCTCAAGGACTGGCGTCGCGTCGCTACTCGCTACGACAAGCTCGCCAACAACTTCCTCGCCACCGCCATCATCGCGGCCGCAATCATCTACTGGTGCAATTGAGTCTGGAGCCTAGGCCCAGGCCGCCGCCGAAGCTTCCTGTCGGACGGCTACGCCGCCTTGGGCATCCAGCCCATCACGGCCTTGGTTTCAAGGAATTCCTCGAAGCCGTGCTCGCCCCATTCGCGACCGTTGCCCGACTGCTTGTAGCCCCCGAACGGTGCACCGAAGTCGGGGCCGGCGCCGTTCAGATGCACGTTGCCGGTGCGCAGACGGGAGGCGACCTTGCGAGCCCGATCGATGTTGCCCGACTGAACGTAGCCGGACAGGCCGTAAGGCGTATCGTTCGCCTGCGCGACCGCGTCGTCCTCGCTGTCGTAGGCGAGCATGGTGAGGACCGGCCCGAATATCTCCTCCCGGGCGATGGTCATGTCGTTGGTGACGTTGGCGAAGATCGTCGGCCGGACATAGTAGCCACGGTTCATGTTTTCGGGCCGCCCCGGGCCGCCGGTGACCAGCGTTGCGCCTTCCTCGATCCCTTTCTGGATCAGCGCCTGGATCTTGTTGAACTGCACCTCGCTCACGACGGGCCCGATCGTGCCAGGTCCCGCGTCGGGCGTCGCCGGATCAATGACCTTGACCTTCTCGGCGGCGGCCTTCGCGATGGCGATCGCGGCGTCGTTCTTGGTGCGCGGCACGAACATGCGTGAGGGCGCGTTGCAGGACTGCCCGGAGTTGAGCATCATGCTCATCACGCCCGAAGAAACCGCCTTGGTCAGATCGGCATCATCGAGCACGATATTGGCCGACTTCCCGCCCAGTTCCTGCGCCACGCGCTTGACCGTGTCGGCAGCCGCCTTGGCGACCGCAATTCCAGCGCGCGTCGAGCCGGTGAACGACATCATGTCGATACCCGGATGGGACGACAGCGCCTCGCCGACCGTGGGGCCGTCGCCGTTGACGAGATTGAACACACCCGGCGGCACCCCAGCTTCGTGCAGCACGTCGGCGAACAGCATGGCATTCATCGGCGCTACTTCGGAAGGCTTGAGCACGACGGTGCAGCCCGCCGCGAGTGCCGGTGCTACCTTGCACGCGATCTGATTGATCGGCCAGTTCCAGGGCGTGATGAAGCCGCAGACACCGACCGGCTCCTTCACGATGGCGGTGGTGCCGTGCATTTCCTCGAATGGATAATCCTTGAGGATTTTCACGGCCTCGGTCAGGTGTCCGAGGCCAGTCGCGGCCTGGGCCGCCTTGGCGAGCCACAACGGCGCGCCCATCTCCTGGCTTATCACCTCGGCGATCACCTGGAACTTCCCCTTGTACGCTGCGATGATCTTCTCCAGGAGGGCAAGACGCTCCTCGCGCGTCGTCCGCGAATAGGTCGCGAAGGCACGTCGCGCGGCCGCGACCGCCTTGTCCACGTCAGCCTTGGAGCCCAGCGAGACGCGTGCGAAAGCTTCCTCCTTCGCCGGATTGACGACGTCGATCGCCTTGGGCATCACGGGATCGACCCACTTGCCGCCGATGTAGAATTGAAGCCGCTCCAGCATGGCCGTCCCTCCTTGATCTGCCGTTCTCGCACCATGTTAGCCAGTCGCGGCGAGACAGCATAGAGGGTGCGACATGACAGAGGCGATGCACAGGCCGCTCGCCGACTGCCCTGGCCGTATCGGGGCTTGACACAGTCGTTGCCAACTCAATGGCTGCTAATCTGGCAATAACGTCTATAGTTCAAGTCACGCGTTGCGTGGACTGCGTGCAGGTTTCTTTTGCCAAGGTCGTTTGTCCTGTCTGACGATACTCTCAACCTTTTCTACTCCGACGACGACGGAGCCGATCCCGACCGTTGGCTGAGGTTCGACCGTTACCCGCGCGCCATCGTCCGTCGCATCGTCAGGGGACCGCGGCGGGTGATGGGTCTCGAGCGGGTGTTTCTGAACCTCGTCGCGGGTCTCGACCGGCTCGGCGTTTCGTATCGCGTCAACGACTACGAACACCTGCAGCGCCATCCGGGCGAGGTCGCATGCGTCATCGGCAAGCCGCGGGTGCTCGACAGGATGCCGCGCGACACGCCCATCGTCTTCGGACCAGCCGTTCACAATCACCCGGTCGACGCACCGACGCTCTTCGCCGACCATCGCATTCTCGGGGTCCTGGTGCTCTGCGAATGGGCGCGCCAGATGTTCGCCATCCACTGGCCCGGGAAGGTCCATACGTGGCCTGTCGGCATCGACACCGACAGGTGGATGCCCATCGAAGAGGTCGCGAAGGACATCGATGTCCTGGTGTATGTCAAGATCCGGTGCCAGCCCGCCCGCGACAACGCAGCTGTGCGGGATCCTGTCCTGGAGACATTGCGAGCATCCGGAGTGCGCGTCGCGACCATCACCTACGGCCACTATCGCGAGGAGCACTTCCACGCGCTCCTGAAGCGCTCGCGGTCGATGGTCTTCCTCTGTGAGCACGAAACGCAAGGCATAGCGTTGCAACAAGCCTTGTCATGCGACGTCCCGGTATTCGCCTGGGACTTCGGCGGCGTCTGGCAGGACCCCGACTACTACCCCCATCGGGTCAGCTTCGGACCGGTAACGTCCGTACCCTACTGGGACGCCCGATGCGGCATGAAGTTCGTCGATGCCGCCGGTTTTCGCGATGGCTTTTCGACATTCTGGTCACACGTGGCCGACGGCGACTTCAGCCCACGTCGGTTCATTCTCGACAATTTGACCCTCGAAGCGCGCGCCCGCGCCTACGTCGATTTGGTGGGCAAGCTATCCCGCACAGCCGGCGACACGGATGCCGGCTCAGTCGAGCGGCAACGGCGCGCCGTCGAAACCCTCCACCGGAAGCCCGAGAAAGCGGACGATGGTGGGGGCGATGTCGACGAGAGACGTGGGCCGGCCAGCCGTTCCTGACGAACGTCCGTCGTTCGCGATCAGGAAAGGCCTGGTCTCGTCGGTTCCCCAGCCGCCGTGTTGGCCGCTGCCGATGGCCGCGGGCTTGTCGGGCTCGGCGGCGACGTAACGGCGGCCGCGAATGCCATAGGCATTCGTGTTGTCCTGTCGCGCCATGTTGACCGCGGCCACGACCCCGCCGCGCGCGGCATGGCCGCGTCGGGCAAGATCGCCCTCAACCACGATTTCATCCGCCCACGGCGCACTCCGCATCTCGTCGAGAACACCGAGCAAGCGGCCGCGTCCCCTGTCCGTTGCGTAAAGCAGCGCCGCCGTACCCTGGCCGGCGACAGCGACCTCGCCCGCCTCGAGCTCGCCGCCCAGCCCGTGGGCCACGAGCCAGACCGAAAGGTCGATGCAGGCGCCGATCGTCTCCTGGCCATGATCCGATCCGACCAGCAGGAGAATCTCCTCGCCACCGTCGCGCAGCCCCTCGATGGTGCGGAAGACCTCCAGCACACAGCGTTCCGTCTGCCCAAGCGCGTCGTGATGCTCAGGCGAACCGAGCGGTACACCGTGCAAGGTCAGGTCGGGGTTCGCAAGCCACAGGATGGCGGCCGTCGGGCGGCGATCGCCGAGCACTTCGGCGCAAAAGCGCTGCGTCATCGCCCAATCACCAGCGAGATCGTGGCTCACGTCCAGCGCATCGGCGCTCGCGATAGGCTCGCCGTTCGGCGCATAGGAGCCCGCGCGGTGATAGACGTAACCAAAGTGATCGGGATCAAGGAAATAAGCGGCCCCTGGAGAAACGTTCGAGAACGCGATGAAGCCGCCCACGCCCGCGACGCGTTCGGCAAGCGACGGAACCAGCAGCGTGCGGCCGGTGGCCCGGCGCATGTGCGTCCGGAAGTCCGGATGGCCGACGTCACGGACGACGATTCTCCCTCTTTCAAGCAATCCCATCCGGTTGCCGTGCAGGCCATGGCGACCGGGCAGACAGCCGGTCGATACCGATGCGGCCGAAACACGCGTGACAGAGGGGAATACGGCGGTGTGCGCGTCGCACCAAAGGCTGTTGCGGCCGAGGTCATGCAGAACGGGAGTCGTCTCGCGCCGCACCCAGTCGCGGCCCAAGCCATCACAGCAGACGAATACCGCCCGGCGGGATTTCTTCATCTTTCGAACTCAAGCCCTTGCGCACTCCGACCGATGGTAGTCGACTTCCTCGAGAAAATACTCAGGAGGAAACGATGCAGTTCGGATATTTCACGATGCCGTCGCACCCCCCGGAGAGGCCGCTCAAGGCCGGCCATGAGTGGGACCTCCAGGTGATCCGCTGGCTCGACGAGCTGGGCTTCAAGGAATGCTGGATTGGCGAGCATCACACCGCGCCATGGGAGCCGCATCCGTCGCCCGACCTCCTGGTCGCCCAGGCCCTGTTGCAGACCAAGAATATCCGTCTCGGCCCGGGCGGCTTCCTGCTGCCTTATCATCACCCGGCCGAACTCGCGAACCGGGTCGCCATGCTCGACAACATCTCCGGTGGCCGCCTCAACTTCGGCGTTGCGGCGTCCGGCCTGCCGAGCGACTGGGCGATGTTCAACGTCGACGGCATGTCGGGCGTCAATCGCGACATGACACGCGAGGCTCTCGACATCATCCTGAAGCTGTGGAGCGCCACCGAGCCGTTCGACTACAAGGGCAAGTTCTGGCACGTCACCAGACCGGAAACCATGTTCGGCTTCCTGAAGGCGCACATCAAGCCACAGCAGACTCCGCATCCTCCGATCGGCGTGGCGGGGCTTTCGAAGAACTCCGACACGCTGAAGCTCGCGGGCGAGAAAGGGTTCCTGCCCATGAGCCTGAATCTCAACCCGGCCTATGTCGCGAGCCACTGGGACTCGGTCGAGGTCGGCGCGGCCAAGGCCGGGCGCACGCCCGATCGCGGCGAGTGGCGGATGGTGCGCGAGGTCCTCGTGGCCGACACCGACGAGGAAGCCATGCGGTTGTCCGTCGGCTCGATGATGGGCCGCATGATGCGGGAGTATTTCCTGCCGCTGCTCGCCCAGTTCGGCTTCTTCGAGTATCTGAAGCACGACCAGAGCGTGCCCGACTCCGATGTGACGCCGGAATATTGTGCGCGCCACAACTGGATCGTCGGCTCGCCCAGGACGGTGATCGAGAAGATCGAGAAGATCTACGACGAGGTCGGCGGCTTCGGTCAGCTCCTGGTATTCGGCTTCGACTACATGGACAAGCCCGAAGCCTGGCGGCACTCGCTCGACCTGCTGGCACGCGAAGTGATGCCCAAGGTGCAGCACCTGAAGCCCAAGCCGCACAAGCTCGCGGCTGAATGAACGGTTGCGCCGAGGTTCGTCCCGGGTTCAGGTCCCGCCGGCGGGCCGCTGCGCCTGGCGCTTGGAAAGAATCGCCGCGGCGGCGAAGCCCGCGGCGGCCACCAGCATGATGGCAGACAGTCCCCATAGCACCGGCGTGTAGTTGCCGAACGTGCTCCAGGCCAGCGACGCCATCAGCGGCCCGGCGGCGCGCATCACATTGGTCGGCATGGTGAGCGCGCCGCTCACCACGCCATAGCCTTCCGGACCGATGAATTCCGGCACCGCCATGCCGCGCAGGATCGTCACCAGGCCGTTTGCCACGCCGTAGATGATCGCGAACAGGATCAGGCCGTAGACATCGCTGATGCCGGCCGCCAGCATCGCCATGGCGATCGGAAAGGCAAAGTAGATCAGCGCGCCGAGCTGAATGACGGTGATATGGCGCTGGCCCGCCATGAGGAGCACGCGCCCCACCACCTGCATCGGCCCGATCAAGGCGATGATCGCCATCACCACGCCGATCGCGACGCCCCGTTCGGCGAGCAGCGGGATCAGGTGGAAACTCATCGCCGAAAAGGCGAGACCATAGCCCGCGAAGGCCACGACCAGCCCCCAGAACGCCGGCACCTTGACGGCAGCCGCGAGCGGCCCTCTGTTGGACGGCGCCGCACTCGCGGGCGCAGGGTGGGCGATCGGCACGGCCTTTTCCCGCGGCCCGGGAACGAACAGCCAGTGGATGAAGAAGGCGACGCCGAGGTTGATGGCAGCCAGGACAACCAGCGTCGGCCGCCAGTCGATGCGATCGATCAGAAGCTGAGCGAATGGAATGCCGAAGGTGCTGGCGAGACCACCGACGAAGGTCATCACCATGATCGCCTGCCGGAAGCGCGGGCCATAGACTCGGGTGATGACCGCGAACGCGGGCTCGTACAGCGTGACCGACTGACAGGCGCCGAGCCCGATCCACACGCCGTAGAAGACCGGCAGCGACTGGGTGCGCGACCAGACGAACATCAGCACGGCCGCCAGGAGCGATCCACCGGCCATCAGCCGGCGGCCATGGCCCCGGTCGATCCAGGCGCCCACTGGAATGGAGCACAACCCCGCCACGAGAAGGCCAGCCGACAGCGCGCCGAACAGGTCGTTGCGCGACCAGCCCAGCTCCTTCTCCATCGGCGCGACGAACAACGGGAACGTGTAGTAGACCAGTCCCCAGGTGATGAGCTGCCCGACCGAGAGAACCCACAGGACGGTCGATGGGCGCTTTCGCCACGGCCCTTTTGCGCCGCGGTCGGCCAATATCGCTCCGAACCTCGCTTGCCCCTCCATTTCACGGAAGCGTAACGCCGATGCGTCGCGGAGAACAGCTGGATGAATTCTATCAAGCGCATAAACATTGCTTTGCAGGGCGGCGGCTCGCATGGCGCCTTTACCTGGGGCGTGCTCGATGCGCTGATCGAGGATGGCCGTCTCGCCTTCGAGGCGGTAAGCGGCACCAGCGCCGGAGCCATGAACGCCGCCATCATGCTGCAGGGCTGGGCCAAGGCCGGTCCCGAAGGCGCCCGCAAGGCGCTGGCGGATTTCTGGAACGAGCTCGGCGCCCTGGCGGTGGCCAGTCCGGTCCGACGCTCGCCGCTCGATCGCCTGCAGGGCAACTGGAATCTCGACGATTCGCCGACGGCGATGTGGGCCGACGTGATCCAGCGAACGCTTTCGCCTTGGCAACGCAATCCCCTCAACTTCGACCCGCTGCGCGATCTCCTGCGTAAGCACTTCGACGAAGCCGCAGTGCGCGCCTGCGAACAGATCAAGGTCTTTGTCGCCGCCACCAACGTCGAGACCGGCAAAGTGCGGCTATTCAGCCGACACGAGCTGTCGATCGACGCACTGCTCGCGTCGGCCTGCCTGCCAAACATCCACGATGCAGTGGTGATCGACGGCGTGCCCTATTGGGACGGCGGCTATCGCGGCAATCCCCCGATCTGGCCGTTCATCTATGCCAGCGACAGCCACGATGTCGTGCTCGTCGAGCTCGATCCGGCGGTGCGCAAGGGCGTGCCCAGGTCCAATGCCGAGATCGCCGATCGGCTGAACGAGATCACCTTCGGTGGCGCTCTGATGGCCGAGATGCGTGCAATTGCTTTCGTCCAGGACCTGATCGGCCAGGGAGCAATCACCGGCCCGTTCGGCGCCCGCCTCAAGATGATGCTGATCCATTCCATCAATGACGACGCCGCGCTCGCCCCGCTCGGCGCAGTGAGCAAATTCAACATCGAGCCCGAGTTCCTCGAGCACCTGTTCCAGCTCGGCCGCGCGGCAGCGACCCGATGGCTGGCCTCGACCTTCGATTCGATCGGCGTCAAGACCAGCATCGACATCGCCGCCCGGTTCCTGTGAAGTAGGAACCATGCGCATCGGCATCGATCTCGGCGGCACCAAAATCGAAGGCCTCGTCATCGACGACGCGGGCGTCGAGAAGGCCCGTCTGCGGGTCCCGACACCGGCGACATCCTATGAGCAGGACGTCAAGGCCATCGTCGATCTGATCGCCGAACTGGAACGACAGGTCGGTGCCCGCTGCACCGTCGGCATTGCCCATCCTGGCGCGGTGTCGCCCGCCACAGGCCTCGTGAAGAACGCCAACTCGACCCGGCTCAATGGCCGGCCGCTTCCGGTCGACCTCAAGCACGCGCTCGGCCGGGAAGTGCGGCTGGCAAACGACGCCAATTGCTTTGCCGTGTCCGAAGCTTCGGACGGTGCGGCCGCCGGCTGCGGCATCGTCTTCGGCGTCATCCTGGGCACCGGCGTCGGCGGCGGCATCGTGATCGACGGGCGGCCCCTTACAGGCGCCCAGGCGATTGCCGGCGAATGGGGGCACACTCCGCTACCGCTGCCGCACGACGACGAGCGTCCGGGCCCGCGCTGCTATTGCGGCCGCATCGGCTGCATCGAAACGTGGCTGAGCGGCCCGCGCCTCCAGGATCAATTCGCCAGGCACACCAGCCGGCAGATGCGGGCGACCGATATCGCCGAGGCTGCCGCTCACGGGGACGTCGAGGCCGCAGCTCAGATGGAACTCTATTGCGACCGGCTGGCGCGAGCGCTGTCGGTCGTCGTCAACATCGTCGACCCACACGCCATCGTGCTGGGCGGCGGCCTGTCAAAGATGGCGGTGCTCTACGACCGGGTGCCCGAGCTCTGGAAACGCTACGTGTTCTCCGAGCCGGAATTCATCGCGACCAGGCTGTTACCGCCCCGGTACGGCGATTCGAGCGGCGTACGCGGTGCGGCCTGGCTATGGCCGCCGGGAGCGTCCGCCTAGGCCGTGATCAGTTACAGTTGGGTTTGGGCAGCGCTTCCAGCCGCGAGATGCGATATTCGATGCCGCCGTCGCCCTCTTCGTGGGTGCCATAAAGCTCGATGCCGTTGTCGAGGGTGAGGCTGCTCATCTCGAAGGCGGCCTGCTCACCCTCCTTTTTGGCAGCGGCATCGAAGAAACCGCCGCGGAAGTAGATACGGGAACGACCTTTGACGAGGGAGGCGCCGCCGTCGGGGATATGCAGATCCGCCAGCCGTTTCGGCACCTTGCCAATCACCACGTTCACCGACTGCGGCGGCTTGGGCTTCTCGCCAAAGAAGAACAGCGCGTCGAAACTGGAGTCGCCCGCAATGGCATGCTTGAGCGTGGCCCGGCTCATCGCCATAGGGAACATGGTGCCGGCCGGCAACACGACCGATTGGCCGTCCGGATCGCTGAAGCGCGCCTCGCCGCGGCCGTCTTCGTCCAGCGTTGCATCGCCGCGAACGAGGCTGGTCTGGCGGCCGTTGGTGCTGGAACGATGCTCGAATTGCAGCTTACGTCCATCGCGGCTTTCCGTCATTTGCGAAAGCTGTTCGGTCACGACCGCGGCACGTCGACCGTCGAGCTCGAGGCGCAGGCGCTGGTTCATGATGTAGCCTTCGCAGGTCAGCCGCAGTTCAAACGCGTAGGTTCCCGGCGAGTCCGCACCCGGCTTGCCGTGATCGAGCAGGGCCACGTCATAGGCGGCGCGGTGAGGCTGGAGTTGCTGGGCTTCGACGCGCGCGGCCAGCGAAGCGATTCCGGCAACGAGCACGGCTGCGAGCAGCCTCCGTCGGACTTTCAGCATTTGGGTCTCGGCAGGTTTTGGATTTGAACGAGATGAGCATCGACGGCGAAGTCGCCATAGTCGAGCAGCATCGAGCGCGCGATGCCGTTGCCCAGGAGATCCAGCGCCAGCTCGTATTCGGGCTGGGCGCCCTGATCGCCATTGGCGAAGAACGCGAAACGGACGCCCCACGCCGGCTGGTTGCGCAACAGGCCGATATCGCCGCGAACGGACGGCGTTCCCGGCCTGGACCGCGACGGACGGCCGATAACCGCATTGACCTGGAACGCGCCGTCGAGCCGGGCGCCGTCGAACACCTTGTAGGAGACCGATTTGTCGCCGTCACGCGCATGCTTGAGGACCAGCGCAAGATGCGTCGTCGGAAACAGGGTGCCCACCGGCAGTTCGAAGCTGCGAGCCTCGGGCAATGTGAAGCTCGCCCGCCCCTTGCCGCCCAGCGAATCGAGCTCGGCATGACCGCGCAGCTCCTCTTCGACCTCGTCGTTCTGGACGTTGCGCACGCTGAACCGCAGTTGCAGTCCATCCTTGGTTTCGTAGCTCGTGAAGCTCGAGTCGGTCTCGAATTCCTCGCCGTCGCTGCGCAGGAAGGTGAGCTTGATGCGCTGGCGGATCTCCCAGGCATCGCAGGAATCGACCGTCTCCAGCACCATGTTGCCATTGACCTCGACGATGCCGCTGTTGGGACGGGCGACCGCGAGCTTCATCTCGTAGTTCGCCCGGTTGGGCACCAGCACCGAGTCGGCCGGCAGTTCGGGGATCTGAACGGACTGCGATTGCGGTTGCGCGGCTTGCGGCTGCGCCGCCTGAGGTTGCCCGGGCTGAGGCGGCGACGGTGCCGGCTGTGGCCGGGTGGGCTGAGCCGGTGGCGGCTGTTGCGGCCCTTGTCGCGGCTCCTGGGCCAAGGCTGCCACGCTTATCCACAGTCCTAGCACGAGCAATGCGCTCACGGCGGCAAGCGAAGCCACCGTCTGGACGCGGGAACAGCGAAAACTATACGTGGTCAACGGGGCGATTGAGCAGGACTAGGCCTTGTAGCGGGGCAAGCAAGCGTAATATCCATGCATTTGAATTTCCAGAATGATCGGCTGCGGCAGGGCTGCACAGGAAGGAATATGGTCCATGACTAACCGCAAACCTCGTGTGCTGGCGACGCGGCATTTTCCACCCGACGTCGAAACCCGGCTGACGGCCAATTTCGATGCCGTCCTGAACCCGGAGGATCGACTGCTCGATGGTCAGGCTCTTGCCGGGGCAAGCGAGGGATGCGAGGCGATCATGTGCGCAGCGGGCGACCCGCTGAACGCCGAAACCATCGCCGCCCTGCCGGCCTCGGTGCGGATGATCGCGACATTCTCGGTGGGCTATGAGCACGTCGACGTGGCGGCGGCGGCGAAGCGCAAGATCGTCGTGAGCAACACGCCTGACGTGCTCACTGACGCAACTGCCGACATCGCCATGCTGTGCCTTCTGGGCGCTGCCCGACGAGCGCACGAGGGCGCAGCCATGCTGCGCACTCACCACTGGGTCGGCTGGACCCCGACGCAGCTCATGGGTGTGCAGGTCACGGGCAAGCGGCTGGGCATCCTCGGCATGGGACGGATCGGCCAGGCCATGGCCGACCGCGCGAGGGCCTTCCGCATGACGATCCACTACAGCAATCGCAGCCGACTGCCGCCCGACCTCGAGAAGGGCGCCGTCTTCCATGCCGACCCCGAGGCCATGCTGCCGCATTGCGATTTCCTGTCGATCAACGCGCCGATGACGGCCGAAACCCGGAAGTGGGTCAATGCCGAACGCATCGCCCGTCTGCCCAGGGGCGCGATCGTGATCAATACGGCAAGGGGCGGGGTCGTCGACGACGACGCCTTGATCGCGGCGCTAAGGAGCGGGCACCTGGCTTCCGCAGGCCTCGACGTGTTCGACGGCGAACCCAGGATCCACCAGGGCTACTACGCTCTCGAGAACACCTTTCTGCTGCCCCACATGGGATCGGCCACCGTCGAGACCCGCAACGCCATGGGGTTCAAGGCGCTCGACAATCTCGAGGCCTATCTTCTCAGGGGACAGTCGCCGCCCGATTTGGTGCGTGCTTCCTGAGGCGCTTTCGCTTGGCCGGCGTGTGCTTGACGGCCGGCTTCTTCGCCGGTGCGGCCTGGGGCGCCGCGGCGGGTGACGGCGGGGTCTGGTCGGCGACCGTGGTCACGGGCGATGGCGGCTCGTTCGTCTCCGGCCGGGCGTAGGCCTCGGCATCCCAGCTCGTCGGCGGCGCATCGGCCGCAGCATGGGGTGGGGGCAGATACTCCACGCCGCCCTCGCCGGCCAGACGGAAGGGTTCCGTGTAATTGACGTCGTAGGGATCGTGGTCGCCGTCACGCGCCCGGCAGACGTCCTGGTTGCGGAACATCCGCCACAAGGCACAATCCTTCTTCGACACCATGGAGGCCAGATGATCGGCCGCGGTCTTGTTGGTCTCGGCCAGCGAGACGCCGTCGGCGCCGTAGCTCGCCGCCGTCAGCGCCAGCGGCATGCCGCATGCGCCGGTCAGCAGCGCCAGCCCGACGACCAGGGGCAAAACCAGCAAGGTGAGCCGAGGGAAGCTCATAATTGTTCTTAGGAATTCTTTGTAACATTTTGAGCGTATTCAATTTTTTGTTGTCCGTCAAATCGGTCAGCCGGCACGTTCGCCTTCTCGAACGGCCTGCACATAGACATTGATGATCAGGGCTCCAAGCAGGATCAGCCCGCGAATCAGGATCTTGAGGAAGCTGTCGATCTCGACGTGGTCGAGGCCATTGTTGAGCACCCCCAGGATAAGGAGCCCGATGATCGTGTTGCCGATGCCGCCCCGACCGCCGAACAAGCTGGTGCCACCCACGACCACGGCGGCGATGGCATCGAGCAGATAGCCGTCGAACTCGTTCTGCTGGGCACTGCCGAAATGCGCCACGCCGAGCATGCCGGCGACACCCGAACAGACGGCCGAAATGACCATGACCGCGCTCAGGACCAGCTTCACGTTCACGCCGGAATACTCGGCCGCCTCGCGATTGCCGCCCACCATGTACACGTAGCGGCCGAATCGCGTGTAGGTCAGAACGACGTGGCCCACGAGCAGGAAGACGGCCAGCACGATGATGATCCACGGAATACCGCCGATGGAGCCCGCACCCATCGTGGCCACGAACGTGGGAACGGCGTAGGCGATCTGCCCGCGCACCAACAGCGCGCAGATGCCGGCACCGATCTGCATCATGGCAAGCGTCATGATGAAGGACGGGATGCCGATCACGGTCATGCCGATCGCATTGACGAGACCGAGAAAGGCGCAGGACACGAAGGCCAGCGCGATCGCCGCTATCGCCGGCAACGGCACGTTGGCGATATTCACGTAGGATTCCTGGAGCGTGAAGTAGGCAACCACGATACCGGTCGCATTGGCGATCGCCGCCACCGACAGGTCGATCTCGGCGCACAGGATGACAAAGGTCAGCCCGACCGCGATGACGCCTGCTACCGAAATCTGGGTCAGGATGTTCGCGGCGTTGTCGAGCGTCGCGAAGGACGGGCTTGCCACACCGAAGAAGACCAGCAGCACGATCAGGGTCACGAACGGGGCGATGTTGCGCATCTGCCCGCGCACGAACGCTCCCAGTCGCGAACCGGCTTGCGGCTCGGCCTTGACGTCCGACGACGTCGTCATGCCCCGTCCTCCTTCATGCTGCCTCCAGCAGCCGATCCTTGCTGACCGTCTCGCCGGCGAATTCGCGGACGATCCGACCTTTCTTCATCACCACGATCCGGTCCGCGAGCGATAGCACGGTCTCGGGCTCGGTCGACATGACGACGATGCCGAGGCCCTGCTCGCGCAAGCCCCGGACGATGCCGACGACGTCCTCTTTGGCGCCGACATCCATGCCGCGTGTCGGCTCACTCAAGACCAGGACTTTCGGTGGCCATGTCAGCCATTTCGCCAGTGCCACCTTCTGCTGGTTGCCGCCCGACAGGCTCTGCAGCATCGTCTCAACCCGGGATGGCCGGATCGAGAGAGACGCTGCATGGCGACGGGCAATGACCTTCTCCATCGCGGGCCTCAGCCACAGGCGGGCAATGCGTCCCAGGACGCTGATCGACATATTCTTGTAGACCGGCTCACGGTAGAACAGCATCGAGCGGCGGCTCTCCGGCACGAAGGCGACGCCGGCACGACGTGCATCCGCGGTGTTGCGCAGGCGCAGCGCTCTGCCATTCATCTCCAGGCGCCCGGCGGTCGGCCGCACCTTGCCGAACATGGTGCGCGCGAGCTCGATCTGGCCGCAGCCCATGAAGCCGTAGACGCCCAGCACCTCGCCCGCCCTGACATCAAACGAGACGTCGGCGAAAGCGCGTCCGACCCCTAGGTTGCGCAGCGCCAGCACTACCGGGGCGCCGGGCTTGCTGTCCAGGGCGACAGTGCCGGTATAGCTCTCCTCGAGATCCTCATGACCACAGCCGATCATGCGCTCGATGACCCAGCCCTTGTCGATACCGGCTGCTGCTTCTGTGACGATGCGCCGGCCATTGCGGAAGATCGTCACCGTGTCCGAAACCACGAGGATGTCGTCGAGAAAGTGCGAGATGAAGATGATGCTGCGGCCATTGGCCCTGACGGCGCGCAGCACCTCGAACAGCCTATGTACTTCCGGCGGCGACAACGCCGATGTCGGCTCGTCGAGGATGACGATGCGGGCGCCGGAAAAGAGCACGCGCGCCAGCTCGATCAACTGCTGCAGACCGATCGCCAGCGACCCCATGCGGACACGCGGATCGACATCGATGCCGAGGCTCGCCAAGTGCTCGCGCGCGCCCGCAAACATGGCTCGCCAGTCGACCACGCCGCCACGCGTGGGCTGTTTGCCGAGATAGACGTTTTCGGCGACCGTCAGATCGGGGACGATGCTGAGTTCCTGGTGAACCATGCCGACGCCGGCTGCCAGGGCGTCGCGCGCCGAACGGAAATGCACCTCGCGTCCGTCGATCGCCATGCGGCCCTGGTACTGGGCGTGCACGCCAGCGATGATCTTCATCAGCGTCGACTTGCCGGCGCCGTTCTCGCCGACCAGTCCATGGATCTCGCCCTGCCGAAGCGTGAAGTCGACATCGCGCAGGGCGGCCACGCCGCCGAACGACTTGGAAATCCCCCGCATGACCAACCGTGCCGAAGTGTCCTCCGGCACGGCTACCGACTCCACCTGCATGGCATCAGATCAGGAAATGATCTTCCATCCACAACATGCCCGGCGCATTCGCCTTGGTCACCACCGGACCATCGGTGACGATGTTCTTGGGAATGCCGGGGCCGGTCTTCTCACCTGCGGTCACGGCCGCGACGCCAGCGATGATGGCGCCACCATGGATGCGGCACGAGGGATTGCGCACAGTCGCGAACATGCGGCCATCCTCCACCGCATTGATCGCCGGCGGCATGGCATCGACGCCGCCAATCAGGATGCTGGTACGGTTGTGAGCTTTCATCACGTTGTAGGCGGCGAGCGCCATGTCGTCGTTGTGAAAGAAGGCGGCATCGATCTGCGGATACTTCGTGAGATAGGTCTCCCACAGGCGCGCCGTCTTGGACACGTCCCAGTCGGCCGGCTGCGTGTCGAGCACCTTGACGCCCGGGTACTGCTTGACGACCGACTCGAAGCCCCTGGCCCTTCCCTGCGCCCCGGTGTGGCCGAGCGCGCCCTGGGTCATGATTATGTTGCCCTTGCCGCCCATCTTGGTGACCAGCGCCTGGGTGACGGCCGAGCCCATGAACTCGTTGTCCGGCGCGAGGAAACTGTGGACATTGATCTTGTCCAGGGGCGCGATCAGCGTGTCCATGTCGATTACCGGAATGCCGGCATCGATCATCTTCTGCACTGGCTGGGTCAAGGTGCCGATGCCGAAGGCCTGGATGGCGACGAAATCCCACTTCTGAGACGCCATGTTGTCGATCGCCGCACGCTGCTTGACGGCATCGAGCTGGCCGTCGAACCACGTGACCTCGACATTGAACAGCTTGCCCCAATATTCGGCGGCCGTCTTGCCTTGGGCGCACCAGGTCGCCTGCAGGCCGGCGTTGGAGAAGGCGGCCTTCAGCGGCTTCTCCGACCGGCCAGCCGCGATGCCGGCCGCCATCGCCGGATTGATACCGAAGACGCCAAGCGCCGCCGCTGCCCCGCCTGCCGACGCGACGGTGAGAAAATCACGTCGGCCCTTGTTCACTGTGTCCGTCATCGCTTCCTCCTTGGTCATCCGGTCGTACGCCGGCGTTGGCCAAAGTTTGGCAGCGAGCGCGCAGAGCGGCAAGCATGGCGCTGCCTCCGTGACGGCGATCGGCTATTCTTTCTTGGCCTGCGGCAGCTTCAATGCGATGTGCAGCTCCCGCAGCTTCTCCGCCGGCACCTCGGTCGGTGCATCCATCATCAGGTCCACGGCCTGCTGGTTCATCGGGAATGTGATCACTTCGCGGATGTTGGGCTCGTCGGCCAGCAGCATGACGATGCGGTCCACGCCCGGCGCCGCGCCGCCGTGCGGCGGGGCACCGTACCTGAAGGCGTTGAGCATGCCGCCGAAGCGATGCTCCACTTCCTCCGGGCTATAGCCTGCGATGCCGAACGCCTTGTACATGATCTCGGGCTTGTGGTTCCGGATCGCGCCCGAGCAAAGCTCAATGCCGTTGCAGACGATGTCGTACTGCCACGCCTTGATGGTCAACGGATCCTGCGTCTCCAGCGCTTCCAGCCCGCCTTGCGGCATCGAGAACGGATTGTGGCTGAAGTCGATCTTCTTCAGCTTGTCGTCGTACTCGAACATGGGAAAATCGACGATCCAGCAGAAGCGGAACTCGTCCTCCGCGATCACGCCCAGCTCCTCGCCGATTTTGCTGCGCGCCTGGCCCGCGAACTTCCAGGCCGCCTCCGGCTGATCCGCAACGAAGAACACCGCGTCGCCATCCTCGCCGCCCGTCAGCGCCTTGAGTCTGGCCAGCCGCTCGTCGGTCACGAATTTCGCGATCGGCCCCTTCCCTGCACCGCCCTCCAGCACGATGTAACCGAGGCCGGGTTTGCCCTCGCCCTGGGCCCAACTGTTCAGCCTGTCGAAGAAGCTTCGCGGCTGGCCTGAGGCGTTGGGAGCGCGGATCGCGCGCACCACGCCGCCTTTGGCGACGACGCCGGCGAACACCTTGAAGTCCGAGCCGGCGAAGACTTCGCCCACGTCGAATATCCTGAGCGGATTGCGCAGATCCGGCTTGTCGGTGCCGTAGGTCAACAGCGCGTCAGCATAGGGAATGCGCGGAAACGGGAACGGCGTCACCTTGCGCGGCACTTCGCGGTTGAAGGCGGCAAATTCCTGGAAGACGCCACCGAGTACGGGTTCGATGGCCGCGAACACGTCCTCCTGGGTAACGAAACTCATCTCGAAGTCGAGCTGATAGAATTCGCCGGGGGCCCGATCGGCCCGCGCGTCCTCGTCGCGAAAGCAGGGAGCGATCTGGAAATAGCGGTCGAAGCCCGACACCATCAGGAGCTGCTTGAACATCTGCGGCGCCTGCGGCAGCGCATAGAACTTACCGGGATGAAGGCGGCTCGGAACGAGATAGGAGCGCGCGCCCTCGGGGCTGTCCGCGGTCAGGATCGGCGTCTGGAACTCGGTGAAGCCCTGCTCGATCATGCGCCGGCGGAGGCTCGCGATCACCTGGCTGCGCAGCATGATGTTCCGGTGCAGCTTGTCCTTGCGCAGATCGAGGAAGCGGTACTTGAGCCGCAACTCCTCCGGAGTGGTGTCGTTCTCCTGGTAGACCGGAATTGGCAGCGGCTCGGCCATCGACTGGATCGTCATCTCCCGGGCATCGAGCTCGATCTCGCCGGTCTCGAGGCGTGGATTGACCGTCGTCTTGTCACGCGCGACGACCGCGCCAGTTACGGTGATCACGCTTTCGTTGCGCACGGCGTCGGCGGCCTTGAACACGGGACTCGCAGCATCGACAACGATCTGGGTGACGCCGTAGTGGTCGCGAAGGTCGATGAACAGCAGGTGGCCGTGGTCGCGCTTGCGCTGGACCCAGCCCGAGAGACGGACTGTCTGGCCGACATGCTCCAGCCTCAATTGGCCGCAGGTATGGGTTCGATAAACGGAAGACATTACGGAAATTCCGGGTTTTAACGGCCCGGCAAAAGGCACGGATCGCGCCGTCAAGTCAAGCTGGCCGGCTCTTTCCCTGCGCGTCAACTTTGCCGGACGACGCCGCCGGGTCTATAGATCGTCCCCAATGAAGCTCATCACCAAGACGGACGAATTGGCGGCGTTCTGCAAGCCCCTGGCCGATGCCGAATTCGTCGCGGTCGACACCGAATTCATGCGCGAGCGCACCTATTGGCCCAAGCTCTGCCTGGCGCAGGTGGCGGGCCCGGAGGACGCTGCCGCCATCGACGCGCTGGCCGAGGGAATCGACCTGTCCCCGCTCGACGAGCTGATGGCCAATTCCAAGGTCCTCAAGGTCTTCCATGCCGCGCGTCAGGATCTGGAAATCTTCTATCTGCGGATGACCCGCGTGCCGCAGCCGCTGTTCGATACGCAGGTCGCAGCAATGGTCTGCGGCCATGGCGAGGCAGCCTCCTATGAGTCGCTTGCGACCAAGCTCGCCAAGGCACGCATCGACAAGTCCAGCCGTTTCACGGACTGGAGCCGCCGGCCGCTGAGCGAGCGGCAGATCACCTACGCCCTGTCCGACGTGACGCATCTGCGCGTCGTCTATGAGAAATTGCGCCGTCAGCTCGAGAAGAGCGGCCGCCTGCCCTGGATCGCAGAGGAAATGGCCGTGCTGAACGATCCGGCGACCTATCGCGCCGATCCCGACCTCGCCTGGCGGCGCCTCAAGCCCCGCGGCGCCTCGCCACGCTTGCTCGGAACCTTGAAGGAAGTCGCCGCCTGGCGCGAGCGAACGGCGCAGCGGATCGACATCCCACGGCAGCGCCTGCTGCGCGACGAGCAGCTTCTCGAGATCGCCAGTCATGCGCCCAAGAAGATCGAGGAGCTGGCCATGACCCGTGGCCTCGGCCGCGGCTTTGCAGAGGGCTGGCAGGGTCGCGAGATCCTCGAAGCCATCGAGAAGGCCCGGCAGATGCCGGAGTCCGAGCTGCCGACGCGCGACAAGCCGCCCGAACAGCTTCGCGCGCCGGGCGCCGTGGTTGATCTGCTGCGCACCCTGCTGCGCCTCAAGGCCGAGCAGGCGGGGGTGGCGGCCCGCCTCGTCGCGAGCGCGGATGAGCTCGACCGCCTGGCTGCGGGCAAGCGCGACGTCCACGTATTGACGGGCTGGCGGCACGACATCTTCGGTCGCGACGCGATCGACCTGATCGAGGGCCGCCTCGCGCTTGCCCTCGAAGGCGAGCATGCGAAGCTGCTGCCGGTCGCGCCCTCGAAATAGAGCTGGTTGCGCTCAGTCGGACACGATGACCGATTTCAGGTCAAACGCTTCCGCGGCGCTCTCCAGGCGACGCGCGGTAACGTCACCCAGGCTTCGCTTCAGCAGGGGTGGTACGATCAGGCGCAGATCGCGCTCGGTGCGGCGCAGCTCGATTTGCGGCAACAGGCCCGGCGCTCCGCCCGAAAGATTGTAGGCCAGCCTCAGGCAGGCACCGAGGCGCCGCGCAAAGGATCGGCCTTTGCCGTCGCTGAGCCGGAGCGCGGTATCGACCGTCGCCGACCTGGGGTCGCTCTTGTACCGATAGGTGAGCGTCATCGCGAGCACCGCGCGATCGCGATGGCTCATGCCCGGCGCCGGCAGATGGAGTACACGCACATAGGCCTGCTCGGCGCGATAGTCGGGATGATCGTTCCACGAGATGTCGCTCAGGTGGCACGCCGCCGTGCGCAGGGTGCGCTCGGGGGCGCTTTCGCCGGCGAAGACTGGCGTCAGCCAGTCGAAGATCTCCATCGGCGAAAGGTCGAAGCGCCGCCAGCCGGCACCCTGCTCCTCGGCAAAGGCGATCAGGGGATGGCGCGCCTGCTCCTGCGCGCCGAGCCGCGAATAGTAGAAGCCCTCGCGCAGCCCGAACGCGGAGAAGATAACGTTGCGCGGCTTGAGCGCGGCCAGCAGCCGGTCGAGGGCGAGGCAGGCCAGGGGCAGCGTCTCGACACGGCGTCGCGACACGCCGGGCATCTTTTCCAGCGACTTGGCGCTCTGCACGGCAATCAGCCGCGCCACCGCGCGGGCATCGTCCGCCGGTATGTCGTATTGATGGATGATGTGCAGCGGATAGCCCGCCTGCTCCATGTGCAGTCTCGCAAACGACCGCCACGCGCCGCCCACCGCGTAGAACGTCTTGCCGATTTCGTCGCGCAGCCAGCGCACTTCGTCGATGGCATCGACGACGATCCGCTTGGGATCGCTCTTGCCCGACGACATGAGCCGCAGCGGTCCGACCGGCAAGGTGCTCGAGGCGCCGATCCGGCCCTGTCCGAGAGCCACCAGCTCGAGGCTGCCGCCTCCCAGATCGCCCATGACCCCCGACGCATCCGGCATGCCGCACATTACGCCGTATCCGGAATAGCGCGCCTCGTCCTGGCCGCTGACGATATGGGCCTTGATTTCCGGCCGCCGCTCGAGCTCGTGCATGAAATCTGGCCCATCGACGGCATCTCGCACCGCCGCGGTGGCGAGCAGGTCGAGCGACTTCACCTTCATGTTCTGAGCGAGCGTAACGAAGCGGTCGATGTTGGCGAGCGCGAGCTCGACGCCGCCAGGGTTCAGCCGCCCGGTCGCGTCCAAACCGCGAGCAAGACCGCACAGAACCTTCTCGTTGAATACCGGCAACGGCGCCCGGCTGGCGCGCTCGTAGACGACGAGCCGGATCGAATTCGAGCCGACGTCGATGATGCCGACGCGGCCCTCCCCGACGTGGCCGTCCTCGACGCGGGCCTGTGCGGTCTGTTGGCCGTCCATGCGCGCCCCGTCTAGCCGAAACCGGGCGCATTTGCAGCGACAAATAAGGGCGTCGAGGCGCGCGCCCCCCGCTCAGGAGCTGAGAACCAGTCGCGGTACCGCGCCGCTCAGACGCAACGCGCTTCCCCGGCCCGAAAGCGACGGATTCGTCATGAAATAGTGATGGGCGATGAAGGGTTCCTTGCCCGGGTGGGGGCGCACATACGCACCCTCGGGCGTCATCGTCCAGCTCTGGCCGTCGTCCTTGAGGTTGGCCACCATGATCTGATCCAGGACCTGCTCGTGAACGGTGGGATTTTCCACCGGGCACAGGAGCTCGACCCGCCGGTCGAGATTCCGCGGCATCCAGTCGGCGGACGAAATAAAGACCTTGGCCTGTGCAGACGGCAGGGCGACGCCCGCACCGAAGCACACGATGCGCGCATGTTCCAGGAAGCGGCCGATCATGCTCTTGACGCGGATATTCTCGCTCAAGCCTGGCACCCCCGGCCGCAGACAGCAGATACCGCGCACCACGAGGTCGATCTGCACACCCGCCCGCGATGCGGCGTAGAGCCGGTCGATCAACTGCGGGTCGACGAGAGAGTTGAGCTTGGCCCAGATCGCGCCCGGCGTGCCGGCCTCGGCATTGGCGATCTCGGTGTCGATCAGGTCGTACAGTGTGGAGCGAAGCGTGACCGGCGCGAAGGCGATCTTCTCCATTTTCTCCGGGCGGGCGTAGCCGGTCATGAAGTTGAACAGACGCGCCGCGTCGCGTCCCATGGCCGGATCGCAGGTGAAGAACGACAGGTCGGTGTAGATGCGCGCCGTGATCGGATGATAGTTGCCGGTGCCGAAATGCACGTAGGTGCGAATCGACTGCGCTTCGCGGCGCACCACCATCGACACCTTGGCATGGGTCTTGAGGTCGATGAAGCCGTAGACCACTTGCACCCCGGCGCGCTCGAGGTCGCGCGCCCACCGGATGTTGGCTTCCTCGTCGAAGCGGGCCTTGAGTTCCACCAGCGCCGTGACCGTCTTTCCGGCTTCCGCCGCCGCGATCAGCTCCTTCACGATCGGCGAATCGGCCGAAGTCCGATAGAGCGTCTGCTTGATCGCCACGACCGCGGGGTCGCGCGCCGCCTGACGCAGGAACTGCACCACCACGTCGAAGCTCTCGTAGGGGTGATGAACCACGATGTCCTTGGCCCGGATGGCCGCGAAGCAGTCACCGCCAAAGTCGCGGATGCGCTCGGGGAAACGCGCGATATAGGGCACGAACTTGAGATCCGGCCGGTCGTCGACAATCACCGCCTTGACGTCGCCGATATTGAGCATGCGCTCGAGCTCGAAGATGTGGACCGTATGGCCAGCAATCTCGAGCTGATCGAACAGGAAGTCGCGCAGCTCGGCCGGCATGGCCGCGTCGAGCGTAATCGAAATCAGGTCGCCGCGGCGGCGCCGCTTCAGCGCGCTCTCGTAGAGGAGGACGAGATCCTCGGATTCCTCGTTGATCTCGACGTCGCTGTCGCGGATCAGCCGGAAGAAACCTCGTGCCGTTACTTCGTAGCCTGGGAAGAGACGCGGCAGGAAGATCGCAATCAGTTCCTCGAGCGGCAGGAAGCGGATGGCTGCACCTGGCAGGCGAACGAAGCGGTCGACCTGGGACGGCAGCGGCAGCAGCGCCATCAGTGTGCGCTTGTCGTCCTTGCGCTGAAGCTTCAGCAGGGCGGAGAAACCGCCATTGGGAATGAACGGAAACGGATGGGCGGGATCGATCGCCAGTGGCGTCAGGATCGGGAAGACCTGGTCGATGAAGTACTGTTCCAGCCAGGTCCGTTCGGTTTCGACGAGTTCGGAGGCATTGAGGACCGCAATGCCGGCCGCGCGCAGTTCGCCCTGCAGCGTCGCCCAGGCCTGCTGTTGCTCGGCCATAAGGATGGAGGCCTGCTCGCGGATCGCGGCGAGTTGCTCGGCCGGCGTGAGGCCGTCATCGCTCAGCAAGGTCGAGCGGTTGGGCAACATGTCCACAAGCCCGGCCACGCGCACCATGTAGAATTCGTCGAGATTGGCGGCCGAGATCGACAGGAAGCGCACGCGCTCCAGCAGCGGATGGCGGGGATTGCTGGCCTCTTCGAGGACGCGCGTGTTGAAGGCGAGCCACGACAGCTCGCGATTGATGAAGCGTCGTGGACTATCGGCTGCTATGGCAGACGGCCGTTCGCCGGCTGCGGAGGTGGTGAGGGCGTCCATCGTTCGCTGGTCGAGGTTCCTGCAATCTATGCACAGAACGCTACCGCCACTACATGACGGTGTCATGGCAATTAGCTAATTACTTGTTTCTCATAGATTTTTTTGGGATGACCTCGTGAAGACAGTCCTCCTTCTGCGGCATGCCAAGTCCGGTTGGAGCAATCCTGGCCTGACCGATCATGAACGCCCTTTGAGCGCACGGGGCGAACGCGCGGCCGACCTTATGGCCGACCATGTTGCGCGCAAGACCCCTCGGCCCGACATCATCCTGTGCTCGACGGCGGTGCGGACGCGTCAGACACTGGCGCCGCTGGTCCGCCGCCTGACCACCCCTGCCCCGCCCATCTCGCTGGAAAAGGGCCTCTATCTCGCCTCCGAGACCGCACTTCTGACGCGACTGCGTGCCCTGCCGGACGAAGCCGCGACGGTTCTCCTGATCGGGCACAACGAAGGCATCGGCCAGCTCGCCGAGGCTCTGGCCGGCCGCGGTCCTTCCGCTCTGATCGACGCTCTGCGCGAAAAATTCCCGACCGGTGCGTTGGCGACCTTGCGGACGCCGGCCCAACATTGGGCCGATCTCGCTATGGGCTCGGCCGAACTGGTCGCCTTCGTACGTCCGCGCGACGTCGCCGGCGCTGCCTAGTACGTTCCAGGATACTGGCCACCATCCATCAGCAGATTCTGCCCGGTAATGTAGCGGGCGTGGACGCTGCAAAGGAACGCGCAGGCCGCCCCGAACTCCTCGGGGGTGCCGAACCGGCCGGCGGGATGAACCGCCTCGCCTGCCTTGTATTCCTCTTCGTAGGTTCTTCCGCTCTTGGCTGCCCGGGCCCGATAGGTTCCGCGCAACCGGTCGGTGGCGAACTGCCCCGGCAGCAGGGCGTTGATGGTGACGCCATGCTTGACCGTGACGCGCGCCACGCCGGCCACGAAGCCGGTCAGGCCCGAACGGGCGCCGTTGCTCAGACCCAGAATATCGATCGGCGCCTTCACCGAACTCGAGGTGATGTTCACGATGCGGCCGAAGCCGCGCTTCATCATGCCATCTACGGTCGCCTTGATGAATTCGATCGGCGTCAGCATGTTGGCGTCGATCGCCTTGATCCAGTCGTCGCGGTTCCAGTCTCGGAAATCGCCCGGCGGCGGACCGCCGGCGTTATTGACCACGATGTCGGGCTCGGGACAGGCGGCGAGCACCTGCTTGCGGCCGGCGTCGGTCGTGACGTCCACCGCGACAGCCGTCACCTTCACACCGGTTTTCTTGCGGATTTCCTCGGCCGTCGCTTCGAGCTCGTTCTTGGTACGGGCGTTGATCACGAGGTCGACACCCTCCTCGGCCAGCGCCAGGGCACAGCCCTTGCCCAAGCCTTTGCTCGCCGCGCACACGATCGCCTTGCGGCCCTTGATTCCCATATCCATCGCTTCGCTCCCTACTGATCGACGCGCGTCCACACCTGCGTCTCGCCGAACATCGGCGAGCCGACATAGCCGCGCAGCCGCAATGTGCCGTCCGGCTGAAGGTTGATATTGGCGCTGTATACCTTGCCGTTCTCGCCATTGTAGATCTGGCCGCCCTCGTAGGCGTTGGGATCCGAGGTCTTCTTGAAGCCCCAGATCAGCGGCATGCCGAGCACCTTGCGCGCGCGCAGCGCAGGATCGGTGTTGCGATAGTCGGTCGCCACGTCGGGCGCCACGACCTTGCCGTCGGGCCCCTTTGGATTGATCAGCCCGACGACAAAGCCACAGATCGGTCCGCTCGCTGCATCGGCGCACGGCCCGATGCGGACCTTTGCAACGCCGGAGGCGGTGAGCCACGTTCCCATGACCGACGGCGTCTGCGCCGACGCGCCGAACGCGACCATGCAACAGACAGCCACGATGGCAAGTTTCTTCATTCCTTCCTCCCCTCCGTCGGTGGCGATGCCGCCGACAATTCCGCGAGAACGTCAGCTGCCAGCCGCCGATCGATCTCGCGCCGTTCGACCAACGCCCGGCGGTCCAGCGCCGCCACCACATGTCGTGCCGACTCGGCCGACCGCTCCATGTGGGAGACCAGATAGTGCACGACGCCCGCGCCGGCATGCAATTGCCGGTCGGCGAGCTGCTTCAGGATGATCGAGCCCAGCAGATCGTCATCCGGAGGCGCAACCGCCACCGCCGGCGCCGCACGCAACCGGGAGGCAAGATCCGGCAGGGTGATCCGCCAATGCGCAGGCGGGTGCTCGGCGATCAACAGCAGCGAGCCGTGCCGCTCACGCATCAGATTGTAGAGATGGAACAGCGCGCGCT
The DNA here is from genome assembly GCF_036558665.1 of Reyranella sp. Classification (GTDB taxonomy): domain Bacteria; phylum Pseudomonadota; class Alphaproteobacteria; order Reyranellales; family Reyranellaceae; genus Reyranella. The sequence goes on from NZ_DATBFE010000028.1 coordinate 24,943, forward strand.
CGGGAGCCCGATCGGCATGTTCGATGGCAATGGCGTGCGAGGCGTCGGACAAGGCGGCGAGATCGGCGACCGTCTTGCCGTCGAGGTCCCGACCTTCAATGATCGGTGCCCGGGTGCCTGCCGCCCAGATGTGCCCGAGATGAGTCTTGCCGCATCCGGCCGGCCCGCAGAGCGCAAGCACAGGCGCGGGCCAGTCCGGCCAGCGATCGATCCACGCCAAGGCCTCGCGGTTGCCGGCGGTCACGACGAAGTCCCCGCGCGCATAGGTCGGCGGGGGCAGTGCCAGATCAAGGATGAGCTGGTTCACCATGGCAAGGTCACCGCCCTTCACTCGATGTCGGCTCCACGATAGAGCGCGCTCGCATGATAGCGCGCCAGGAGATGGCGCACGATCACGCCGACGACGGAGGCGGTCGGCACCGCCACCAGCACGCCAACGAAGCCGAACAGCGAGCCGCCCGCCAGTAGTGCGAACATGATCCACACCGGGTGAAGGCCAACCCTGTCCCCAACCAGCTTGGGCGACAGCACGTTGCCCTCCAACAAATGTCCGATCAGGAAAACTGCCGCCACCTTCACGACGGAAATCCAGTCGGGCGGGAACTGCGCCAGCGCCATGCCGAGCGCCATCGTGGCACCGACCAGCGTGCCGACGAACGGGATGAAGGAGATCAACCCCGCGATCAGGCCGATGACGAAGCCGAACTGCAATCCGACGAGCGACATGCCCGCGCCGTAGATCGTGCCGAGACAGAGACAGACCAGCGCCTGGCCGCGCACGTAGCCGGCAACGGCCGCATTCGACTCGCGCGCGAGCTTGCGCACCGTGTCGGCATGATCTCGCGGCAGGGCGTTGTCGATGGCGGCCAGTACCTTCGGCCAGTCGCGCAGGAGGTAGAAGGTCACGACCGGGGTCAGAAACAGCAGCGCCAGAAGGTTGATCACGGCGGCACCGCGCTGTGCCACGCGGCTGGCCACGCCTCCCAGGATGGCGAGCGCCTGCCCGGCCCATTGCGAGGCCTCGGCCTGGAGGTCGCGCAAACTGAGCGGCTCGAGTCCCAGCTTGGCCCGCAGCGGCTCGATCATCGGCTGCAGCCGGGTCGCGGCGTTCACGATGTACTCTGGTGCCTTGCTTACCAGCGCCTCGACCTGGCTGAACACCGGCGGCACGATCGCGAAGGCCGCGCCGATCGCAATCAGCGCCGCGAGAATCGTCACCGTCGTAGTAGCCAGCGTCCGCGACAGGCCGTGCCGCTGCAGCCGCGCCACCACGGGGTCGAAGAAATAGGCGACCACACCGCCGACCACGAACGGCAGCAGAATGTCGTTCAGCAGCCACAGCGTCAGCACGAACAGCGCCGCCGCACCCACCCAGAAGCGCCAGCGACTGGTCGATTCTTGCCGGTTCACCGCAGGGTTCCGCAGGAGCAGATCAGCGGGCCCGCAGCCGCCATTGATCGCCATCCTTGTCGAGCTGCAATCCAGCCTGGGCCAAGGTCTGCTGCAGCTGGTCGGACGTGCCGAAATAGTCGAGGTGCAAGTCGGCGCGATCGGCCTCCAGCGTGCGGACCGATATCTTCTTGACCGCCGGCACCGAGGCCAGTCGCTGGCGGATCTGTACCCAGTCGCTCAGAGCGCGGATCGACACCGTCACGTCCATCGCCGCTTCCGAATCGCGCCGGACGACGGCAATGCTGCGCCATTGCTCGGCGAGCTTGGCATGCATGGCCTTGGCCGCATCCGCGAGTCCCTGCGCATCGTTGACCGATACCTTCGGGATGTCGCTGCGGGCGCCGGTTTGAGTATCGTAACGGATACCGCTGACGGAGAGTGGACCCGACTGCTTGTCGCCCTCGACGATCGCCACGATGATCGTGGGTGCGTGATAGCGTTCGTTCAGCCGCGACAGGGCCGAGACATCGCCGACATACGCCTGTTCGACCGACAGCACGTTCTGGTCGAGCTGGTCGCCGCGCACCACCGTCACCGGCACGGCGCTGCCCGCGGTGTCGAGTCCTTGCCAGGCATCACGCCAGGCATTGCGATCATCCAGCGCCTCGACGCCGTCCTTGTCCTTCCACAGCGGCACGACCAGTGCCGCGCGCGCCACCGTTTCGACGAGACCGATTCCCGCCTCGCCAAGCCATGCCTTGACGGGCTGGGCGCTGAAAACGATGTTCAGCGTCGCCTGATAGTGACTGCCGGCGGCGCGTTCGCGCGCGAACTCGACGCCGCGCACCAGGCTCTGCAACCGAGCATCGTCGAGCGGCGGCACTTTCGCGCGATCTTCCGCCGCGACCATGCGGTCGATGAGCATCTTCACGGCTTTCCGCTCGGCCTCCAGGATACCCTGGTCGCGCGCCTTGACGGCGTCCGTGCCGGTAATGTCGACCTCGACACCGGGGATCGTGTAGGTGTTGTTGCTGGCGATTTGCGCCTGCGCACGCCCGATAGTGGCAACAACCGCCAGCATGACGGCGAGAATCGTGGAAAACCAGCGGGCTGGCGGCATTGCGGGAGTCCGGTTTTTGGCTATGTTCGCGCCACCTATCTAGCACGAATGAGCCCGGCTTGAAGCCCGACGCCCCCGGACACAATCGCCCGCCGCTGACCTACAAGGACGCGGGAGTAGATATCGACGCGGGCGATGCGTTGGTCGAAGACATCAAGCCGCTGGCGCAGAGTACCCATCGCCGCGGTGTCATGGGCGGTCTGGGTGGCTTCGGCGGACTGTTCGACCTCAAGGCGGCGGGCTTTAGCGACCCCATCCTCGTGTCCGGCACGGACGGCGTCGGCACCAAGCTCAAGGTAGCGATCGAAGCGGGTATCCCCGACACCGTCGGCATCGACCTCGTGGCGATGTGTGTCAACGACATCGTCGTGCAAGGCGCCGATCCGCTCTTCTTCCTCGACTACTACGCCACCGGCCGTCTCGAGATCGACACGGGCCGCCGCATCGTTTCCGGAATCGCGGAGGGCTGTCGCCGCGCCGGTTGCGCGCTGATCGGCGGCGAGACCGCGGAAATGCCCGGCATGTATGGCGAGGGCGACTACGATCTTGCAGGGTTCGCCGTGGGCGCCGTCGAGCGCGCGCAGCTGTTGCCGCGGGCGGACATCGCCGCGGGCGACGTCGTGCTGGGCCTCGCGGCCAGCGGCACGCATTCCAACGGCTATTCGCTGGTGCGCAGCGTCGTGAAGCGCAGCGCGCTTCGTTACGACGCACCCTCGCCGTTCGGCAGCGGCTCGCTGGGCGAGGCCCTGCTCGAACCGACGCGCATCTACGTCAAGCAGCTCTTGTCGGCGATCCGGGCGACCGGCGCGATCAAGGGGCTGGCCCACATCACGGGCGGCGGCCTGCCGGGAAACGTCCCGCGCTGCCTGCCCGGCGGCTTGCGGGCGCGGCTCGACGCACGGCAATGGGACGCACCTGGCGTGTACGGTTGGCTGCGCGAGGTCGGGAACGTGTCGGTCGACGACATGCTGCGCACCTTCAACTGCGGCATCGGGATGATTGTCGTAACCGCGAAGAACGACGCGGCGCGGGTTGCCCAGGCACTCGTCGATGCCGGCGAGACCGTGAGCGAGATCGGTATCATCGAGCGCGCGCCGGGTCTCGAGGCGGACTGCGTGGTCGAACATGCCGCGAGCCTATGGCGAAGCTGAGGGTCGGGATCCTGATCTCTGGGCGCGGCAGCAACATGGCTGCGCTGATCCGGGCGGCCGACGAACCGGACTATCCTGCCGAGATCGCCTGCGTCGTCAGCAACATCGCGGACGCTCCCGGCCTTGGGATCGCCGACAAGGCCGGTGTCGCCACCGCCGTCGTTTCTCACCAGGGCTACCCCAATCGCGAGAGCTTCGATCGCGTCCTGTCAACGACGCTCGAGCGGCACGGCGTCGAACTGGTGGCGCTTGCGGGATTCATGCGAATCCTGGACCGCTGGTTCGTCGAGCGCTGGGCCGGCCGGTTGATCAACATCCATCCCTCGCTGCTGCCGGCGTTCAAGGGCCGGCAAGTGGAGCGGCAGACCATCGAGGCCGGCGTCCGGATCAGCGGCTGCACGGTCCACCTGGTCGTTCCCGATCTCGACGCAGGACCGATCGTTGCCCAGGCGGCGGTGCCGGTGCTACCCGGCGATACCGAGCAGATGCTTTCTGCGCGGATCCTGCGCCAAGAGCACCATCTCTATCCGCTGGTCGTGCGCTGGTTCGCGGAAGGGCGCGTGGTCGAGACGGATCGCGGTGTCGAGGTTAAAGGCGTGGCGCCCGGCGGCACCCTGCTCTTTTCCACCGAACCCTAGTCCGCTATAAAACTGCCCAGAAGTTCACACGGGGGAGCCTCGATGGCCGAAGCAACTCAGGACGAGTACCGCGCGCACCAGGACACCTATCAGGCCTTCGGCAAGCTGGTTCTCTTCATGATCCTCTGGCTCGTGCTGCTGCTGAGCACCATGGCGCTGGGACTCGTGGGCCATGTGCCGGTCCTCGCGTTGCTTCTCGGCATCGGCGGCACGTTGGCGCTGATCATAGGCTTTGCCGTCCTGGGTTGACGGTCGCCGGACAGCCAAGCAAAAGGCGGCCTCTTCAGGCCGCTTTTTTCATCGCCTGCTTCCGCTCAGCCGACGATTTCGGTGCCCGAAAAGAAGTACCCGATCTCGACCGCGGCGGTCTCCGGCGAATCGGAGCCGTGCACTGAATTGGCTTCGATCGACTCGGCAAAGTCCTTGCGGATGGTGCCAGGCGCGGCGTTGGCCGGATTGGTGGCGCCCATGATCTCGCGATTCGCGGCGATGGCGTTCTCGCCTTCCAGCACCTGGACCACGACCGGGCCCGAGGTCATGAACGTGCAGAGATCTTTGAAGAATGGTCGCTCCCTGTGCACGCCGTAGAACTGCTCGGCCTGCTTGCGGCTCATCCAGAGCCGCTTTTGCGCCACGATGCGCAGGCCCTTTTCCTCGAAGCGGGCATTGATCTTGCCGGTCAGGTTCCGGCGCGTCGCGTCGGGCTTGATGATCGAGAAAGTGCGTTCGACGGCCATGAATCCCTCTTGCCAGTCTCAATTGAGCGAGTGGGCGCGCCTTATAAAGACGAGGGTCGGCACCGGCAAGCCGGCCAATCGCCTTGGTTCGCCCCCCTTGCACATGGTAAAGCCCCGCCGCCTCATGCTGCACATCACCGATCTCTCCTTCCGCCATGGCGAACGCATCTTGTTCGATCGCACCTCGGCGGCCTTCTCCGACGGCTGGAAGGTCGGCCTGGTCGGCCGCAACGGCGCGGGCAAATCGACGCTGCTCAAATTGATCCAGGGTGAGCTCGAGGCCGACGGCGGCGATATCAACCTCATGGGCCGCACGCGCGTCGGATCCGTGCCGCAGGATCCTCCGGGCGGCGACATCAGCGTGCTCGACGCGGTGCTCGCGGCCGATCTCGAGCGCACCCGGCTTCTGGCGGAAGCTGAAACCTGTCACGACGGCCTGCGGCTCGCCGAGATCCATATGCGGCTCGAGGAGATCGCGGCGGCCTCCGCGCCGGCACGCGCTGCCTCGATCCTGAACGGCCTCGGCTTCGACAACCAGGCCCAAGGCCGGCCCTGCGGTGAATTTTCCGGTGGCTGGCGCATGCGCGTGGCGCTCGCCGGCACGCTGTTCAGCGATCCCGATCTCCTGATCCTTGACGAGCCTTCGAATCATCTCGATCTCGAGGCGCAGCTTTGGCTCACCGAACATCTCAAGCGCTTTCGCCACACGCTGCTGATGGTGAGCCACGATCGCGACCTCCTGAACGACGTGTGCGATCACATCGTCCATATCGACCAGCAGAAGCTCGTCACTTACAGCGGCAACTACGACACGTTCGAACGCACGCGCGCAGAGCGGCTGGAGAATGACGCCGCGCAGCAAGCCAAGCTCGCGGCCCAGCGCAAGCACATGCAGGCCTTCGTCGACCGCTTCCGCTACAAGGCGAGCAAGGCCCGCCAGGCCCAGTCGCGCCTCAAGATGATCGAGAAGCTGGGGCCGGTGGCCGCCGTACCGGTCGAGGAGCGCATCGCCTTCAATTTCCCGGCACCGGACCAGCTCGCCTCGCCGATCGAGATACTCGACGAGGTGAGCGTGGGCTACGCCGAAGGTCCTGCCGTGCTGCGCAAGCTCGATCTGCGGCTCGACATGGACGACCGCATCGCGCTTCTGGGCCAGAACGGCAACGGCAAGTCGACCTTCATCCGCCTCCTCTGCGACCGGCTGATACCGCGGGAAGGCACCATCAAGCGCACGCCCAAGCTGCGCATGGGCTACTTCTCGCAGGACCAGGAGGAGGCGCTCGACTACGGCGAAACGGCGTTCGACCACATGAACCGCGCGCTTGGTCCCGGCGCCGGCGAAGCGAAGGTACGGGCCCAGCTCGGCCGCTTCGGCTTCTCGCGCGATCGCGCCGACCTCAAGGTGGGCGTGCTGTCGGGCGGCGAGAAGACACGGCTGCTGCTGGCGCTCGCCACGCGCAACGCGCCGCATCTGCTGCTGCTCGACGAGCCGACCAACCATCTCGACATGGATGCCCGCGCCTCCCTGATCGACGCCCTCAACGATTTCGACGGCGCCGTCGTCCTGGTGAGCCACGATACGCATCTCGTGAAGATGGTGGCCGATCAGCTCTGGCTGGTCGCCGGCGGCACGGTGCGCCCGTTCGACGGCGACATCGACGATTACCAGGCCCGGCTTCTGCGCGAACGCGGTACGCGCCCCGCCAGGGAGGTGAAGCCCAGGAAGGAGAAGCCGGTGCCCGCTCCCGTGCCGGCGGAGAAGCCCAGGCGCGGCCGCCTCAAGCGCACGCTGGAGAAGGCCGAGAAACTCATCGGCGAGCTCACCAGGCAGCGAAGCGAGCTCGAAGCCAGGCTCGCCGATCCCGCGACCTATTCATCGGCGCCCCCGGCGCTCGCCGCCGAGTTGCAGAAGGAAAAAGTGCGGCTGGAGCGCGAACTCGCCCACGCCGAGCACGAATGGCTGGCGGCGCAGGAAGCCTACGAGGCAGCGTGACCGCTTACTCTGCGGCGGCCGGCACGGGCGGCGCGGACGCCTGGCGGATGAGCATGACGATGCCGGCATTCACCACGTAGAGGCCGGTCGCGATCCAGAACATCATCGCGGGCTCGCCGAGGTTCATGAGCTGGCTGAACACCAGCGGCGCCAGGAACGAGCCGAGGTCGAGGCCCGAGTAAACGAAGCCGAACACCTTGCCCGATGCGCCCGCCGGCGTCGCATGGCGCACGATCATGTCTCGCGACGGACCTGTCGTGCCGCCGGCGAAGCCCGCCATCGCCAGAACCAATGGGAGCAAGGCGGCCGAGACGGTTTGCGTGGCGACTGGCAGGGTGAGCGCCGCGGCTGACAGGAGACCGATGGCCGCAACCCGCTCGTGATGGTGGACGCGGTCGGCGAAGTAGCCGCCGACCAACGTGCCCGCGGCCGAGCCGATCACGAACACCATCAGGCAGATGGCGGCATAGTTCTCGGTCACGTCGAACATGTCCTTCCAGGCCGGCACCGCGAACTGCTGGATACCGACCGTGTTGGTCGAGAGCAGCGCGAAGTAGCCGAGGCAGAGCAGGATCGGCGTCTGCAGGAACAGCGACCGCGCCGAGACCCGGCCTTCCGCCGCGGCCAGGCTGCGCGCCTTGATGCGGTGATCGACAAGGTCGGTCCGATGCACGAGCACGAGGACGGACAGCACGAGCCCGGGAATCGCGCCAATGAGCGCGGCGCCGACCCAGCCGAACAGGTGGTCGAGGAAATACATCGCCGGCCCGGCCGCCCAGCCCAGCGAGCCGCCGAGGCCGTGGATGCTGAAGGCGCGGCCGAGCCGCTTCTGGTTCACCGAGGCGTTCAAGAGCGCGAAGTCGGCCGGATGGAACACGCAGTTGCCGAGGCCGCCCAGGACCGCGATCGCGGCAAAGGCCGGAAAGGAATGCGCCACGGAAATCAGGCCGAGCGTCAGACCGAGCGCGGCAAGGCCGCCGGCAAGGATGGGCCGCGCGCCGAAGCGGTCGACCGCGAAGCCTGCCGCGGTCTGACCGAGGCCCGAAACGCCGTAGAACAGACTGCCCAGCAGCCCGACTTCCGTGAAGCTGAGACCTGCCGCATCGCGCACGATCAGCAGCATCGTGACGAAGGCGAGCTGATAGTAGTGGCTGGTGCCGTGGGCCACGCCGATCAGACTGATGACCCGGACATCGCGGCCGGCGGGAACGGCGACTGCTGCAGACATTCACGACCTCTTGTTGCAATCGATCATAGACGATCCGGCCGGCAGCGGACTGCGGAAATGCGCGCAGGAGCCATGCAAGCGTGATGACGCGCGGCGCGAGCGCGGGCTAGTCTCCCCGCGCACAGCAGGGAGGAACGTCATGAAGCGCTGGAAGCATCGACCCGAAGGCTCGACCTGGGGCGACTGGGGCGACGACGACCAGCTCGGCCGCCTCAACCTCATCACGCCGAAGAAGGTGCTGGAAGGCATCGCCGAGGTGAAGGAAGGCCTCTCCTTCTGCCTCAGCCTGCCGCTCGACCTGCCCGGCGGCAACGTGCTCAACCCGCGTCGCTTGCCGCCGGTACTGTCGCCGACAGGCGACGAGAACGGCTGGCGCTTCAACTTCCTCACCAACACGATCAATCCGCTGTTCATGGATGTCACCAGCGACGATCGCGTGATCCTGACGCTGCAATACTCGACGCAGTGGGACACGCTCGCCCATGTCGGCGGCATGTTCGATGCCGACGGCGACGGCGTGCCCGAGCCGCTCTACTACAACGGCTTCAAGGCCGGCACCGACGTCGTCGGCCCGCAGCAGGATGCCGGCCGCGACGGCTGCGGCCACATGAGCTACGCCCACAAGCTCGGCGTCGAGAACATGGCGGCCAAGGCGATCCAGGGCCGCGCCGTCATGGTCGACCTCGAGAAGCACTACGGCCGCGACCACAAGTACGTCAGCTACGGCGACTTCAGGCGCGTGCTCGAGGCCGACAAGGTCGTGGTCGAACCGGGCGACATGCTGCTGCTATACACCGGCTTCACCGACGAACTCGCGAAGATGGACAAGAAGATCGACCCGGCGCGTTGCCATGCGATGTGCTGCGTGCTCGACGGCCGTGACCCGCGGCTCCTGCAATGGATCACCGACAGCCAGATCTCGGCCCTGATCGCCGACAACTACGGCGTCGAGGCCGTGCCGGCCAGGCCCGGCCCGGACGACACCGGACATCCCTGGCTGCCCATCCACAACCACTGCCTGTTCAAGCTCGGCCTGAATCTCGGCGAGATCTGGTGGCTGAAGGACCTGGCGCTGTGGCTGCGCGAGCGCAAGCGCTCGCGCTTCCTGCTGACCGCACCGCCGCTGCGCCTGCCCGGGGCCGTCGGCTCGCCGGCCACGCCGGTGGCAACGGTCTGATCGCGCATGGCTGCGTCTTCCTTCGCCGCGCTCGTGGCCAAGGGCCTGACGACGCAGCCGTTCGCACTTGTCGATGTCGGCTGCTCGGGCGGCATCGATCCCAGATGGCGGATCTTTGAGCCAAACCTCAGGATCCTGGGCGTCGACGCCAGCGAAGCCGAATGCCGGCGGCTGAGCGCGACCGAGCGCAACGCCGACGCCGAATACGTGGCGGGGTTCGCCGGCCTGCCGGAGGGTCATCCTTATCGTCACAAGACATCGGTCGAGCCGGTCGCCGATCTGATCAAGCCGCGCCTGAGCTACATGCGCACGCGCGAGATCCGCCGGGAATGGCTGGCCAAGGCCCCGCACGACGAGCGCATGCGTCAGAATGAATGGCAGACGACCGAGCTGGCCGATGCGTCAAGACCGATCGTCGTTCCCGAGCTGCTGGCCCGGCGAGGCTGGAAGGATGTCGACTATCTCAAGATCGATATCGACCGCGACGATCTCGAGGTGCTGATGAGCTTCGACGGCCGGTTCGAGGAGTTCGGGCTGATCGCCGTCCAGCTCGAGGTGATGTTCATCGGCTCGGACTCTGCGTTTCAACACACGTTCCACAACACCGACCGCTTCATGCGGCGCCAGGGGTTCGAGCTGTTCGATCTCGAGGTGCGGCACTATTCCACGCGCGCGCTGCCCGGGCGTTACATCTGGCCGACGCCGGCGGAGACCGAGTTCGGCCGGCCGTTCATGGGCGAGGCCTACTACGCGCTCGATCCCGCGGCCGGGCACGGCGGCCGGCGGACACTCGATGCCGGGAAGCTGGCCAAGCTCGCAGCGATCTTCTCGCTGTGGAACGTGCCCGACGCCGCGGCCGAGCTGCTGCTCGCCAAACGGGCCACGTTCGAGCCCCTGTTCGTCGTCGACCGGGCACTCGATGACCTGGCGGCCCAAGCGCAGCCCGACCGGATGCGGCCGCGCTCCTATGCCGCCTACCTGGCCGAGTTCGAGAAGGACCTGCCGTCCTTCTATCGCCGCGAAGGCGCGATCGGGATTGGTGAACGCCTTTGGGCCGCCTGGCGGGCCTTCCGCCATCCACGGCGCTGATAGCGGATCGGACTCTAGGCTTTCTTCTCCCAGCCGCTGCTGGTCTGCTGCCAGTAGATCACGGTATGGCCGGCGGCCTTGTAGGCCTTCCAGCGCTCGCGCGCCTCGGCCACCGCCTGCTCGTCGCGGCCGTCGAACAGCTCGAAGCAGCGCTTGTAGGCGTCGAGTCGCTCGGAGCGCGCATGGTCGGCCATGAACAGGAAGGTCGCGCCGTTCGGATTCTCGTCGAGATGCGTCAGCCAGACCGGCTGACGGTCGGCGTCGCCGTCCTTCGCCGCGCCGTGCGGCAGGAAGCCGTCGGGATCGTAGGTCCAGAGATGGGTGTTGAGCGCATCGACCCGCTCCGCCGAGCCCAGCATGACCACCGCGCGCTCGCCCGCCTGCAGCGTCTTGACCAGCAGACGCGGCAGCGTGTCTTCGAGCGACGTCCGGGTCAAATGATAGAAGTTGACCTCGCTGGGCACGGCCCGCGTCAGCGCTCGTGGTTGTCGGCGATCCAGCGGTCGAGCAGCCGCACGCCATAGGCGGTGGCGCCCTTGGGCG
>NZ_DATBFE010000029.1:0-30197 GCF_036558665.1 Reyranella sp.
CTTGGGCAGGCCGGGCGCCCACTGTATGACGTCGGGTGAGGCGATCGGGCCGATCTCCTTGCGCACCCAGCCCGAGAGTTCCTTGCGCAGCTCCTCGGACGGCTGCTGGCCCGCCTTCAGGGTCACGTAGGCATAGATGCCTTGGCCCTTGAGGTCGTGCGGATAGCCGACCACCGCCGCCTCGGCCACTTTGGTATTGGCGACAAGGGCGCTTTCGACCTCGGCCGTGCCGATGCGATGGCCCGAAACGTTGATCACGTCGTCGACACGACCGGTGATCCAGTAGAAGCCGTCCTCGTCGCGGCGCGCGCCGTCGCCGGTGAAATACTTGCCGGGATAGGCCTTGAAGTAGGTGTCGATGAAGCGCTGGTGGTCGCCGTAAACCGTGCGCATTTGCCCCGGCCACGAATCGATGAGGCAGAGGTTGCCCGTGCACGGGCCTTGCAGCTCGTTGCCATCGGCATCGACCATGACCGGCGTCACGCCGAAGAACGGCCGCGTCGCGGAACCGGGCTTGAGCCTGGTGGCGCCGGGCAGCGGCGTAATGAGAATGCCGCCGGTCTCGGTCTGCCACCAGGTATCGACGATCGGGCAGCGGCTGTCGCCGACCACCCGGTAGTACCAGAGCCAGGCTTCGGGATTGATCGGCTCGCCGACCGAGCCGAGAAGGCGCAGGCTCTTGCGGCTCGCCTTCTTCACCGGCGCCTCGCCTTCGCGCATCAGCGCGCGGATCGCCGTAGGGGCGGTGTAGAAGATGTTCACCTGGTGCTTGTCGACCACCTGCCAGAAGCGGCTCGAATCAGGGTAGTTGGGCACGCCCTCGAACATCAGCGTGGTCGCACCGTTGGCGAGCGGCCCGTAGAGGATATAGCTGTGGCCGGTCACCCAGCCCACGTCCGCCGTGCACCAGTAGATGTCGCCATCGTGATAGTCGAAGACGTACTGGTGCGTCATCGCGGCGAAGACCAGATAGCCGCCCGACGTGTGCAGCACCCCCTTGGGCTTTCCGGTCGAGCCGGACGTGTAGAGAATGAAGAGCGGATCCTCCGCGCCCATCGGTTCGGGCGGGCAGTCGGCCGACACCTTGTCCTTCATCTCATGCCACCACACGTCGCGTGCGGCGTCCCAGCCGATCTTGCCCGAGGTGTGTCGCACGACCAGCACCTTCCTCACCATCGGGCATTTCTTCACGGCCTCGTCGCAGTTGGCCTTGAGCGGAACGGACCTGCCGCCCCGCAGCCCCTCGTCGGCCGTGACGACGATCGGGCTGTCGCAATCCTGGATGCGGTTGGCCAGGCTGTCGGGCGAGAACCCGCCGAACACGACCGAGTGGATGGCGCCGATGCGGGCGCAGGCGAGCATCGCGTAGGCGGCCTCGGGGATCATCGGCAGGTAGATCGTGACGCGATCACCCTTTTTTGCGCCGAGCTCCTTCAGCGCATTGGCCATGCGGTTCACTTCGGCATGGAGCTCGCGGTACGTGATCTTCCTCGACTTGGCGGGATCGTCCGCCTCCCAGATGATCGCCACCTGGTCGGCGCGCTTCGCCAGATGCCGATCGACGCAGTTGGCTGATACGTTCAGCACACCGTCATGGAACCAGCGGATGTGGACATCACCGGTGTAGTTCACGTCGCGCACGGCGCCCGGACTGTAGGGCTTGATCCAGTCGAGGCGCTTGCCGTGCTCGCCCCAGAACCTGGCGGGATCCTTGACCGAGGCTTCGTACATCTCCTTGTACCTGGCATCGTCGACATAGGCGCGCTTCGCCCACTCGGGGCTGACCGCAATCACCTCTTCGCTCATGGATTCCTCCCGAAGAAAACTTGTCGGCGAATTATCGCGGTTTTTACCGCGTCGTCGCCGGCTGCGGCAATTCGACTTTGGACTGGCCGCCGAGGCGCGCCCAGGCGACGGCTCCGAACGTCACGATGACCAAGGGTATCAGGGGCAGGCCATGCTGATTGAACGCCCAACCGAGCGTCGGCGTCAGCCACAGCGCCGGATAGATCAGACGTTCCAATGGATAGAAACCCAGGGCCACGCCCATGCGGAACAGGGCGACGGCGGCCGGCATCAGCAACAGCAGGTCGTAGTTCAGTGTGTAGGGTGAAACGAGGATGGTAGCCGTCGCAAGCACGGCGATACGCGGCTCGGACTGCACATGTCGGCGAAAAGCGATCCAGACGGCGATCACGGCCAGAGCCGATCCGCCGAGCTGGATGGCGGCGCTCAGTCCCGGCGCCAAGCCGACGATGCGGGCTGCCGCCAGCAGGGTCGTCATTTGCATGAAGATGCGTTCGAACGTCTCGTTAACAACACGCGACGAGCTCGCCTCGCGCGCGGCATCGAAGAACGCCGACCAGAAATCGAGGCCGAAGACCCCGAGGCTGACCAACGACAGCATGACGACGGTGGCAAGGGTCCAGCCAAGCGCCCGCCATTGCCGCGCAGCCACCAGGGCCAGCGGCACCAGTGCCAGGATCTGTGGCTTGTAACTCAGCATGCCCAGCAGGATGCCGGCTGCCGCCGGTTTACGCTCGAGCAGGTGCAATCCGCCATAGAACAGGGCGACGCTGAGGAAGGTGTTCTGCCCGGCCAGTATTGTCCATAGGGCGGCCGGCGACGTGATGATGGCGAGCCAGCCCCACCAGTCGCGCCTGCCTTCCAGCACCGTGGCCAGCGCCGCGGTCCCGGAAAAGCAGAGGCCATACGCTTTGCCTACGCCAAGTGCGCCCAACGGCAACAGCAGAAGCAGCCAGATCGGCGGATAGAAGAATGGCCGCAGATGAATCGTCGCGGGAATCCGGTCTGCATAGATCACATTCTGGAAGGCCGTGAATGCGTCGACGTTGTAGATCAGCGTCGCTTTGCCCTCGAGCCAGGCACGCACTGCGGCGTGGAAGACGAGGAAATCGGGAAACAATATGTCCATTGCCGGACCGATGATCGGTCCGCCCGTCAGTCCCAGCAGGAGGTAGAGCGCATCGTAAAGGCCGATCGCTCCGCAAAAGCAGGCGGCAAGGACAAGATCTGTCCGCTTGGTCTTCAATCGGTGAACCACGTCGTGAAGTCGGCGATGGGCGCGCGTTCGGTGACCAGGTTGTTGGGCACTGCGTCGGCGTCGGCATAACCGAGCGCCAGGCCGCAGATCACGACCTGGTCGTCCGGCATCTCGAGCTCGCGCCGCACGACATGTTGGAAGCGACTGAACGCCGCCTGCGGGCAAGTGTGCAGGCTCTTCTCGCGGGCCAGCAGCATGAGCTGGTCGAGGAAGATGCCGCAATCGATCCACTGGCCGTTGCCCATGCCGCGCTCGACGCACAGGATCATGCCGACTGGCGCGTCGAAGAATTCGTAGTTCTTGCGGAACTGCTTCTGCATGCCGACGGCATCGCCGCGCGGCACGCCAAGCAAAGTATAGAGTTGCTTGCCGACCAGCTTGCGGCGCTGGTCGTAGATCGGCTTGAATTGCCTTGGGTAGACGTCGTACTCGGCGCCTGGTCCCGCATTGCCTTCGTCCATCGCCCGGAGGATCGCCGCAGACAGACGCTGGCGCGCCTTGCCCATGGTCACGTAGAGCTTCCAGGGCTGCAGGTTGCCGTTCGAGGCAGCGCGATTGGCGGTGGTGATGATCCACTCGATGTCGGCCTTCGATACAGGATCCGGTTTGAAGAGCCGCATCGACCGGCGGGATTCGATGGCTTCCGACACGCGCATGAACTGCTAGCTCCGATTGAGATGGCGACGCAGGAATTCAAACAGCTTGCGCAAGGCAATGCTATATTCCTTGTCGTTGAAGTAGTGCGTTGCATCTTCGACGATGAACGTCTCGACCTCCTTGCCGTGTTCGCCGAGCGATTTCGCCATCGCGAGCGTCTGCTCCACCGGCACGTTCTCGTCGCGATCGCCATGGATCAGCAGCACCGGCACGTCGATCTGGGCGACGCGCAGAAGCGGCGAACGTACCGGCAGCCCCTCCAGCCCGCACAAATCGTCGAGGTAGTCGCGGATGAACGGATTGGCCTCGCGCCAGCGCGCGAGATCGGTCGGTGCGAAATAGGAGGCGACGGCAGCAATGGGCGGCTTGTGGGCGGCCGCGAGCAGCGCGACCTGCCCGCCCATAGAGGCGCCGACGAGGCCGATGCGCGCGCGGTCGACCAGTGGCCGGCGGGCGAGCCAGTCGATGGCGGCCAGCACGTCGAGCGGCTGGCGCAGGCCCTGATCGTTCTCGCCCTCGGATCCCAGCCAGCCGCGTAGCGACAGGGCGAGTGCGACGTAACCGTTGGCCGTCGCCCGGCGCGCCAGCCCGGCGAGATTGTGGGCATGGCCGGCGAAGCCGTGCAGCAGCACCAGCGCCGGATAGGGCGGCTGGCCGGTCTGCGGCCTGAAGAGGTAACCGCCGAGCGCGACGCCGACGCCGGGAATGCTGACCGGCTCGGCATCGGCCAGGGCCGGCAATTCCTGCCAGCGGTAAACGACCTCCATCGGCACCCCGTCGGGATCGCGAAACCGCATCGAATAGCATCCGGGGGCGAAGTCCTCGCGCTCGGCCGGCGGCTGCTCGACGGCAGCACCTGCTGCGCGCAGATCGGCGAAGACCTGATCGACCTGTGCCCGGCTTTCGGCCGAGACGGCAAGCGAGAGTGCGCCGGGACCGTAGGACACCCCCTCCTTCGCCTGTCGCATCACGAGCTGGTCGTAGCCGCGCGCCCACAGGACGCTCGCCGTCCCTTCCCAGACGCGGTGAAAGCCGAGCGTCGGCAACCACAGGCGATGAAAGGCGATCGACCGCGCAAGATCGCTCACCTCGATGGCCGCGCCGGCGAAGGACGGGCGTCGCATCAGCTCTCGGGCAGCCCCAGCGCCCGCAACTCGTCGCGCCGCAGATGCTCGTCGCCGGCGAGGAAGAACTCGTCGAGCTGCGGAGGCTCGACACGCGTTCCCGCGAGCATGGCGTGCGCCTGGCCGCGATGATGGATCTGGTGCTGGAAGAGATGCTCGAGCACCGCAGCGACACGCGATGGCGGCGGCTTGCGGTTTGGCCGCGGCAGGATGCACTCGGCCGCCAGCGTCTCCTCCGTCTGGCGCTCGCAGAAGGCGATCAGGCGCCGGTCGCTGGCGATCTGGGCGAGCCGCACCGACCGCGCGTCGGGGAAATCCGAATCGGGCTCGCTGTAGCGGCGCAACGCATCGAGCCCCTCAAGGGCATCGATGTAGTAGAGATCGACGTCGAGGATGTGGTTGAAGGTCGCGCGCAACGTGGGAAAGAAGCTCACCCGCGGCGCGGCGAATTCCGCCGGCGTCAGCGTCTCGCAGGCCGTGAGCAGCCGGTGATTCGCCCATGCATTGTTGCGCGCCATGGCGATGAAATGGCCCGGCAGCCCCGTCGCCATGGAAGCGGCTCCCCGAACCGCGGCCTCAGGCCGCCTGCGCGAGGTTGCGCAACACGTAGTGCAGCACGCCTCCGTTCTTGAAGTACTCGACCTCCTCGGCGGTATCGATGCGGCAGGTGAGGGTCACCGTTTCGGCCGTGCCGTCGCGGCGATGGATGGTGAGCGGCACGTCCATGCCGGGCCGCAGGCCGCCGTCGATGCCGCCCACGTCGAAGCTCTCGTGGCCGGTAAGGTTCAACGTCTTGCGCGTCATGCCGTCCTTGAACTGCAGCGGCAGCACGCCCATGCCCACGAGGTTCGAGCGATGGATGCGCTCGAACGTCTCGCACACCACCGCCTTGACGCCGAGCAGGTTCACGCCCTTGGCCGCCCAGTCGCGCGAAGAGCCAGTGCCGTACTCCTTGCCGGCGATCAGGATCTGCGGCGTATGCTCCTTCTTGTAGCGCATCGCTGCATCGTAGATCGGCACCGGTTCGTCGGAGCGGTAATCGTGGGTAAAGCCACCTTCGATGCCCGGCACCATCTCGTTCTTGAGCCGGATGTTGGCGAAGGTGCCGCGCATCATGACCTCGTGATTGCCGCGCCGTGTGCCGTACTGGTTGAAGTCCTTCGGCGCCACGCCGTGCTCCTCGAGATACTTGCCGGCCGGGCTGTCCTTCTTGATCGAACCTGCGGGCGAGATGTGGTCGGTCGTGATCGAGTCGCCGAACTGGCCGAGTGGGCGCGCGCCCGCGATGTCGCCGAGGGCGCCCGGCGTCTTGCCCATGCCTTCGAAGTACGGCGGATTGCGCACGTAAGTCGAGTTGTCGTCCCAGCTATAGGTGAGGCTCGGCTTGGTCTTGATGCCGCGCCAGAACCGGTCGCCCTTGAAGACGTCGGCGTAGCGCTTCTTGAACGCCTTGGCGGTGACGAACCGGCTGACCGTCTTCTCGACCTCGGCGTTGGAGGGCCAGAGATCCTTGAGATAGACAGGCTTGCCGCCCTTGCCGATGCCGATCGGATCCCTGGTGATGTCGATCTTCATCGAGCCGGCGAGGGCATAGACCACCACCAGCATCGGCGAGGCGAGGTAGTTGGCGCGTGTCAGCGGATTGACGCGGCCCTCGAAATTGCGGTTGCCCGACAGCACCGAGCACACGACCAGATCGCCGTCGCCGATTGCCCTGGTCACCGGGTCGGGCAGCGGACCGGAATTGCCGATGCACGAGGTGCAGCCGTAGCCCACCAGGTTGAAGCCGATCTTGTCGAGGTCCTTCTGCAGGCCGGAGGCGGCGAAATATTCCGTCACGACCTGCGAGCCCGGCGCCAGCGACGTTTTCACCCACGGCTTCACCTTGAGCCCGAACTTCACGGCGTTGCGCGCGACCAGACCCGCACCCAGCATGACATAGGGGTTCGAGGTATTGGTGCAGGAGGTGATGGCGGCCAGCACGACGTCGCCATGGCCGAGGTCGTAGTCGGCGCCCTCGCAGTCGATGCGCTTGCCGTCGTCGCGCCGTTCGAATTCCTTTTCCATGTTGGCGACGAACTGCTCGCTCGCCTGGGAGAGCGGCACACGATCCTGCGGCCGCTTCGGCCCGGCCAGACTCGGCTCCACATCGCCGAGATCGAGCGTTAGCGTGTCGGTGAAGACCGGCTCGGGGGATTTCCGGGAGCGCCACAGACCCTGCTTCTTGGCGTAGGCCTCGACGATTTTGGCCGCGCTGCCGCGATTGGTGGTCTTGAGATATTCGATCGTGATCCCGTCGATCGGGAAGAAGCCGCAGGTTGCGCCATATTCCGGCGCCATGTTGGCGATGGTAGCGCGGTTGGCGAGCGGCATCTCCTCGAGTCCGTCGCCGTAGAACTCGACGAACTTGTTGACCACGCCCTTCTTGCGCAGCATCTGCGTGACCGTGAGCACCAGGTCGGTGGCGGTGGCGCCTTCCTTGAGCTTGCCCGTGAGCTTGAAGCCGACAACCTCGGGAAGGACCATCGGCAGGGGCTGACCGAGCATGGCCGCCTCCGCCTCGATGCCACCGACGCCCCAGCCCAGGACCGCGAGGCCATTGATCATCGTGGTATGGCTGTCCGTGCCGACCAGCGTATCGGGATAGAGCACGGTCTCCCTGCCGCTCTTCTGCTGGAACACGACCTGCGCCAGGAACTCGAGGTTGACCTGATGGCAGATGCCGGTACCTGGCGGCACGACGCGGAAGTTGTCGAAGGCCATCTGGCCCCAGCGCAGGAACTGGTAGCGTTCCAGGTTACGCTCGTATTCGAGCTGCACGTTGGCCTTGAAGGCCGAGTTGTTGCCGAACTCGTCGACGATCACAGAATGGTCGATGACCAGATCGACCGGCACCAGCGGGTTGATCTTCTTGGCGTCGCCACCGAGCTTTCCCATCGCGTCACGCATGGCTGCGAGGTCGACCACCGCCGGCACGCCGGTGAAATCCTGCATGAGGACGCGCGCCGGACGGAAATTGATCTCCTTCTTCGACTTGCCGGAAGCCTTCAACCACTCGGCGAACGCGGCGATGTCGGCCTTCCTGACCGTCGCTCCGTCCTCGTTGCGGACCAGATTCTCCATCAGGACGCGCAGCGAAAAGGGCAGCCGCGAGAGGTCGCCGACCTCTTTCTCGACCGCCTTCAAGCTGTAGTAGGTGTAGTTCCGGGCACCCACCTTCAGCGATTTCCGGGCCTTGAAGCTGTTCGGATGGGCGGCGGCCATGACGGATACTCCTGCGGTCGGTTCGGGCGAAATTCGGTCGCAAAATAGGGGCAGGGAGGGGCACAGGCAATCGGCGGATGCGAGCCGCCCGACAGTGTGCGAGATTGACCCATGGCCTCGAAAGCACGCTGCATTTTGGGCGCTCTGGTCGTCCTCGCCGCAGCCGCAGGCGACGGCGCCGCCCAATACAACAGCACGCGCGACTGGGATCTGGCGGCGCGCGATTTCGGGCGCTCGTCCGACGCGCGGACACGCAACGCGCCCCTCGAGGCGCTCGACAAGATCCTGTCGGCCAGCCAGCTTTCGCCGGTGGACCGCACGGTCTATCTCAGCATCCGTGCCTTCCAGTTGAGCCGGGTCGGCCGCGAGGCCGACAGCCAGAAGGACGTGGCGGAGATGGGCAAGCTGTTGCCCAGCATCTGGCAGGTCGTGCTGTCCAGCACGCAGCCCGAACTCGCCGGCGGCGGCGACCGAGCGGCCGCGTTGCGTACGCTCGAATACGGGCTGCAGCGCAAGCCGGGCGATCCATGGCTCACCGTCGCGCAGGCCCAGGTCAACATGCAGATTGCCGACTTTCCCCGCGCGCTCAGCCTGCTCGATGCGGCGCTCGCGGCCGCCTCGAACGAGGCCGAGCGGCGGACTGCGTTCTATTATCGCGGCCATGCCCATTTCAATCTCGGCGACTTCCGCCAGGCATCCGACGATTTCGGCGGCGCACTGGTGGGACGCAAGACGGTTGCCGAGCGTCTGCCGGCGCTGCTCTGGCGCTATGCCGCCCAGGTCCATACGCGGCAGGATGCACGCGCGGTGTTGCGTGGCGAGCTCGGCAAGGAGGATCTCTCCGAATGGCCGGGACCGATCGCGCATTTCCTGTTCGGCAGACTGACCCCCGGCCAGCTCGAGGTCGTTGCCGAATCGGACGAAGCGGCCAAGCGCACCAACGGCAAGTGCCCGGCTGCCTTTTTCGTCGGCATGGATGCCCTGCGCCGCGGCGACCGCCAGCATGCGCGCGAACAATTCCAGCTCGCTCAGGCGCGCTGCCCGACCGTGTCCGAACTCAACTGGGCGACGACCAGCGAGTTGCGGCGGCTGTAGTCAGCTCGTCAACGCCAGGGGAGCGATGAAGCGGCTCATTTCGGCGAGGACGTAGCCCGGCTGCTGCAAGTGCGGGCTGTGTCCGCAATCCGGCACCAGCCGCGTCTCGCAGTAGCCGCCGACCTTGCCGGCGATGATGCCGAGCTGCAGTTCGGTACCGTATTCGTCGTCCTCGCCCTGGATGGCCTGAACCGGCACCTGAACGCCCGGCAGGCGGCCGTTTGCGTCCATCGGCTCGAAGCCGGGTGCCGTCCAGGCATTTGCCCAGAGGTGGAAGGCGCGGTCGACATTGGCGCCATGATACCGGAGCAGGCGCTGGCGCAGATCGCCCGAGGCGAAGGCCGCGCGCGCCTCCACGATCCGCTCGACGCAGATCGGCTCGGCGACCGCATGAGCGGCCAAAGTGGCGACAGCGCGCAAGGGATCGGGATCGGCGGCGGCGTAGTTGAGTGCGATCGTGCCGCCGTCGCTGTGCCCGACCAGCACGCAATCCTCGATGCCGGCCCTCGCCAGCAGCTTGGGCAACACCACGTCGGCCTCGATCTCCATGTAGTGGACGCCGGGATCGGACGGCCAGGGGCTCGATCTCCCGTAGGCGGTCCGATCATAGACCAGGCCATGACACATCGTGGCGTCGCAAAGCTTCTGCGGAAAGTCGCGCCACGTCTCGATGCAGCCCAGCCCCTCGTGCAGAAAGACGAGGGTGGTGCGCTCGAGGCCGTCGTTTCGTTGCGGCGCCAGCCGTCGTACGCGCAGCGCCCGGTCGCCGAGGTCGATAAGGTCGTCGTTGCTCACGCCGCAGATGTAACGGCTACGCGCCGGCGGGAGAAGATGCCGATGGCCGCCGGCAGGACGGTGAGGAACAATGCCGGCGCCAGCAGCATGCCGCCCACGACCACGATGGCGAGCGGCCGCTGCACCTGGCTGCCGATGGCTGTCGAGAAGGCGGCTGGCAGAAGGCCGACGCAGGCAGCCACGCAGGTCATCATCACCGGGCGCATCTGAAGTTCGCAGGTCCGCCTGACCGCCTGCCAGTGCTCGACGCCGGCCTCGATCAGGCGGTTGAAGCAACCAACCAGCATGATCCCGTTCATGGCGGCGATGCCGAACAAGGCAACGAAGCCGATGGCCGCGGAGATGCTGAACGGCATGCCGGCCAACCACAGCGCGAGGATGCCGCCGATCAGGGCGAGGGGAATGGCGCTGCCCGCCAGCAGCGTGTCGGTGAGCGATCCGAAGTTGACGTAGAGCAACAGCAGGATCAACGCGATGGCGATCGGCACGGCGATGGCAAGCCGGTCGATAGCCTTCTGGAAATTCTCGAAGTCTCCCGCCCATTCGAGTCGATAGCCGCCCGGCAGCGGTACTTGCCTGGCGACCTGCCCCTGCGCCTCCAGCACCGCAGAACCGAGATCGCGGCCGCGCACACTGAACTTCACCGGCACGAAGCGCTCCTGTTGCTCGCGGTAGATGTAGAAAGCGCCGGATGCCAGTCCAATCTCCGCTACTTCAGCCAGCGGCACCTGGATGACACTGCCGTCGCTCGCCTGGACGCCGATGGTGAGGCGGCGCAGCGACTCGATGCTCTGGCGATACTGCGGCGCCAGCCGCACCTTCATGGGAAAATGCCGGTCGCTGCCCGTCTCGTAGAGGTCGCCGGCCGCCTGTCCGCCGACCGCCGCCTGGATGGTCGCATTGATGTCGCCGGGTGAGAGGCCGTAGCGCGCCGCCCGGTCACGGTCGATATCGATGCGGATCGTCGGCTGGCCCACCAGAGGGGGCACGGCCACGTCGGTGATGCCCGGCACCTTCTCCAGCACGCTGCGGATGTCCAGGGACAGCTTGTGCAGCTGATCGAGGTCGGTGCCGATGATCTTGATGGCGTTCTCGGCATCGATGCCGGACGCGGCTTCCTGGACGTTGTCCTGGATATATTGCGAAAAGGCGTAGTTCACGCCGGGCACCGCCTGTTGCAGGGCATCGGACATCCGAGCGATCAAGGTCTCCTTGTCGAGACCCTTTCGCCACTGATCGAACGGCTTGAGCGGTACGAAGAACTCGGCGTTGGAGAATCCATCGGGATCTGTTCCGTCGTCGGGACGACCATTCTGGGAAACCACGGTCACCACTTCGGGAAAGCTTTTGACCACGGCGCGCATCTTGTTGACGTAGACGTTGCCTTCCTCGAGCGACACCGAGGCCGGCATGGTGGCGCGCATCCAGATGTTGCCCTCCTCGAGCTTGGGCAGGAATTCCAGCCCGACCGTGCTTGCGACAAAGGCGGCGATGAGCACGAGGCAGCCGCCGGCGCCGAGCACAAATCCGCAGCGGTCGAGCACCGCATCGACGACCTGGCGATAGAAGCGCCGCATGAAGCGTACGATCGCGGTCTCGGTTTCCGCCACTTTCTCGGGCAGCAGGAATGCCGCCAGTACCGGCGAGACGGTGAAGGTGGCCAGCAGGCCGCCCGACAGGGCATAGGCATAGGTCTTGGCCATCGGGCCGAAGATGTGACCTTCGACTCCCGACAGCGTGAACAACGGCAGAAAGCCCGCGATGATGATGGTCGCAGCGAAGAAGATCGCTCGCGTTACCTCGCCTGAGGCGACGAAGATGATATCCAGTTTGCCGGCCAGGCCACGCGCGGGCTCCACGGCAGATCGCCGATGGCCCGCGCCGGCCTCGGCCAGATGGCGGAAAATATTCTCGATCATGATGACGGTGGCATCGACGATGATGCCGAAGTCGATGGCGCCCATGGAAAGCAGGTTCGCCGATTCGCCGCTCAACACCAGGATCGTCACCGCGAACAGCAGGGCAAAGGGAATGGTCGCCGCCACGATGAGCGCACTGCGCAGATCACCGAGGAACAGCCACTGGACCAGGAAGATGAGGACGACGCCCATCACCATGTTGTGCAGGACGGTCCGCGTGGTCACGTCGACGAGGGCCCGCCGGTCATAGATCCGCACGATGCGCACGCCCGGCGGCAACAGGTCGGACCGGTTGATGCGTTCGACTTCGCGCTCCACGGCATTCAGGGTCGGCAGCGTCTGTGCACCGCGCCGCATGAGCACGATGCCCTGTACGACGTCGTCGTCGGTATCCTGGCCGCAGATGCCGAGACGCGGCTCGAAGCCCACCGACACCGTCGCGACGTCGTCGACCAGCACCGGCGCGCCCTTGCGTATGGCCAGCATGGTATGGCGGATGTCGTGCATCGAGCGGATCTGGCCCACGCTGCGGATCACGGCCGACTGCGGGCCAAGATTGACCGTGTTGGCGCCGACATTGACGTTGGCGCCGTTCAACCCATCGAGCACCTGTTTGAGCGTCAGCCCGTAGGCGAGCAGCCGGTCGAAATCGACCGTGATGTCGTAGGTCTTGAGCTTGCCGCCCCAGCCGGTCACGTCGATCACGCCGGGCACCGACTTGAAGCGGCGATCGAGGATCCAATCCTGGACCGTCTTGAGATCGGTCACGGAGTAGCCGGGCGGGCCGACGAGACGATAACGGTAGATCTCGCCGATCGGGCTGGTCGGTGACAACTGCGGCTGGGCGTTGCCGGGCAGATTGCCGAGTTGGCTCAGCCGGTTGATGACGAGCTGCGAAGCCTCGCTGTAGCTGACATCGTACGTGAACTGCACCTTCACATCGGACAATCCGACCAGCGAGATCGTGCGCACCGATGTGACGTACGGCAGTCCGGCCATCTGTACCTCGATCGGGATCGTGATGTAGCGTTCGATTTCTTCGGAGGACTGGCCGGGATTCTGGGTCACGATCTCGACCAGGGGCGGCACCGGATCGGGATAGGCCTCGATGTTCAGCCGCTTGTACGCGAACAGGCCGGCAGCAATCAGTGCGGTGGCGAGGATCAGCACGAGAACACGCTGCTGCAACGCAGCGCCCACCATGGATTTCATCGCACCCTCGAACGGTCGCCGTCGGTTAGTGCACACCGCGCGCCGGCGAACGGCAGCGCAGCCGGCGCGCCTGTTCGTCGGGTCCAAGCGGAGTGCGGTTCCACCAGCCGCCGCCCAGCGCCTGGAACAAGGCGGCCGTATCGGTGAAACGCGCGGCCTGAGCTTGGACGCGGTTGAGCAGCGCCTGCTGATAGGTGAGCTGGGCCAGCAAGACCGTCACATAGGTCGTGTCGCCAAGCGCGAGCCGTCGCTGCGCGATATCGAGGCTGGTGGCGGCGGCGCGTTCGGCGTCGACCGAGGCCTTGAGCGTGATCGCATCGTATTGCAGTGCTCGAAGCGTGTCGGCCACATTGTGGAAAGCGGTGAGTACGATCGAACGGTATTGTGCGTCCGCCTGTTCGAGACCAGCCATGGCGGCGCGCTTCTTCGCTGCCAGCGCGCCACCGTCGATGATGGTCTGAAGGACGCTCGCGCCGGTCGTCATGCCGGTGAGACCGGGCCCGAAGAGGGTGTCCGTGCTCAACGACTGCGTATTGACGCCCGCCGCGAGCGTGATCTGCGGCAACTGATTGGCGGTGGCGACGCCGACCAGGGCGCTTGCCGAATGGAGATTGGCCTCGGCGGCGCGCACATCCGGCCGCTGCTCGACAAGTTGCGATGGCAGGCTGAGAGGCAGGTCGTGCGGGAGCACGAGGTCCTCGAGCTGGAAACGGGCGGCCAGATCCTCGCTCGGCAAATGACCGGTGAGGGTGGCGATGAGGTCGCGCTGCTGCGCCAGTGCCTTCTGCAGTGGCGGCAAAGTGGCCTCGGCCTGGGCGAGTGCGGCCTGCTGGCTTGCAACATCGGCTCCGGTGATCGCCCCCAGGTTCGACTGGCCGCGCAGGATGCCGAGCGTCGTCTGCTGGGCCGCGATGACGCGTTGGGTGGCGTCGATCTGGGCGCGCAACGAGGCCTCCTGGACGGCCGCCGCCACGACATTCGAGGCAAGCGACAAATAGGCGCCTTCGAGTTGGAAACATTGCGCTTCGGCAAGCGCATCCAGCGATTCGACCTGTCGCCGGTTGCCGCCCCACAGGTCGAGCGCATAGGTGAGGGTGAGACCGACGGTGAACAGCCCATAGATCGTCGCCCCTGTCGACGTGGCGGGCGAGAGGCTGCCGGGCGTTTGGTTCTGCGAGGCCGCGAAGTTCGCCTGGATCGTGGGAAAGAGCGTCGCGCGCTGGGCGCGGGCATTTTCCTGGGCCACCTTCAGTCCCGCCAGCGCGGCCTGCACGTCGGGATTGGCACGCAATGCCCCTTCGATCAGGCTGTTGAGCGGTGCGGACTGGAAGACCTTCCACCACTGGCCGGGAATGTCCATGTCGCGCACCAGGACCTGCGCTTCGGCGCCGGGAATGCCGCCGTCCACGAGGCCGGTCGGCGGATCTGGCAGATAGGCGTCGGTCCGGGGTGGCGATGGCCGCTTGAAATCCGGTCCCACCATGCATCCCGAGAGCGCCGCGCAGACAACCGACCCGGCGAGGAAGACGGAACCGAGCCTCATTGGGCCATCTCAGCATCACCGTGAGCAGGTATGCCGTTCAGTCGCGCGCCGCGGCTCGATCGATGAACAGGGTGCCGCTCGTCACCACCGACTCGCCGACCGACAGGCCCTTGCGAACCTCGACAAAACCGTTCTCGGTGCCGCCGACGTCGATCGCGCGGCTAGCCACCTTCTTGTCGGCGCGTGCCACCCAAACGCGGGCCTGATTGCCTTCGTAGACCACTGCATCCTGCGGCACCGCCGCCATCAGACGACTGTCGCCGGCGACGATACGGAAGGTCGCGAACATCTCGGGCAGCAGCTCGAGGCCGGAGTTTTGGATTTCGGCACGCACCGGCAGGCGGCGCGTGTTGGGATCGAGTGCGGGCGCCACGTAGGCGAGCCTGGCGCTGAACAGGCGACCCGGATAGGCCAGGACCGAGACCTCGACCGGCGCGCCGACCTTCATCAAGGGAGCATCCGACTCGCGCACATTCGCCACGAGCCAGACGGTGTCGAGGTTGCCTACCGTGAACACGGGATCGGTGGCGCCGTTGTTGATGTACTGGCCGAGGCCGATCTTGCGCTGGATGACCGTCCCTGCGATCGGCGCGGAGACGATGGTCTCGGCGCCGATGCGATCCACCTTTTCGAGGCGCGCGATTTCCTCGTCCGAACGGCCAAGGATGCGCAGTCGATTGCGCGCCGCCGCCAGCGCGATCTCGGCCGAACGCATGTCGCCCTGCGCGTTGACGAGATCGGATTGCGCCTGCTCGAGATCCTTCAGCGCGCCGCCGCGGATCGCCAACAGCTCTCGTTGACGCTTCTCGGTGGCCTGAGCGAGCGCGAGCCGCGACTTGGCTTTCTCAACGCTCGCCACCGCCGTGACGAGGTCGTTCTGACCCTGGACGAACTCGCTCGCTTCGATGGCGAAAAGCGGCTGGCCGCGCTCGACACGCTCGCCCGGGCGCGCAATCAGGCGCGTGATGCGGCCCGAATAAGGTGAGAAGACGGGCGTGGTCGTCTCTTCGTTGATGGCGATTCTGCCGTCGGTGACCCGTTCGTCACGAAACGCGATCTGGCGGACCGCCGTGAGCCTGAGGCCGCTCCACTGCGTCTCGCTTGGTGCAAAGGCGCCGTCGGAATCCGGAGCCGCCTTGTCGGAGCGGCTCACGGCGTTGCTCGGGTCGCTGTCGAGTGTCCAGGAGGCGATCACGGCCGCCACGATGGCAGCGGCGGCGGCGCCGGCGATCCAGAGGCGATTGCGCCTGGCATGTGCAGTCGTTGGTGGAGCGACGATGATCATAGGGAATGCCTTCCGGTACGCGATCAGAAGGAACGGTGCCGGCGAGATATAGGCTTCCCGTATTACTTTCACCTGACGGACAGGCTCAAAGACCGCATGCTAGAGTGCGGTCGAGAGTGCAGCATACGATGGCGCACCAATGAGAGTTCTGCTCGTCGAGGACAGCCTGCAACTCGTGCCGCTCCTGATCAAGGGGCTGGCCCAAGGCGGGCTGGCCGCGGACTCGGTCGGCACCATTGGTGATGCGCGGCTCGCGATCGCCGCCGTGAAGTACGCTGTCGTCGTGCTCGATCTCGGTCTGCCGGACGAGGACGGGCTCACCTTGCTGCGCGAGATGAGGCGCAAGGGAGATGCCACGCCCGTGCTGGTGCTGACTGCCCGCGACGGAGTGACCGATCGCGTCACGGGATTGCGTGAAGGCGCTGACGACTACCTTGCCAAGCCGTTTGCCATGGAAGAGCTGGTCGCGCGCCTGCAGGCCCTGCTGCGCCGGCCGGGCAACCTGCTGGGCCGCAAACTCACATTCGGCAACGTCGCGCTCGATACCGAGGGACGGCAGGTCTTTGTCGGCGACATGCCGCATTCCTTCCCGGCGCGCGAGACCGCGGTGCTCGAGATCTTCCTGCGCCGCGGAGGCAATGTCGCACCCAAGCGCCTGTTCGAGGATCATCTGTTCGGCCTATCGGGCGAAGTGGCATCGAATGCGGTCGAAGTCTATGTCCATCGCCTGCGCAAGATGCTCGGCGACGCGGGGGCCACGGTGAAGATCCATACCGTGCGCGGCGTGGGTTACCTGATGGCCGAGGAAAAGTCGTAGAGACGGCGATGATCGCGTGCCTGTCGCCGCCGAGGCCACAGCAATGATCCGCTTCCGTTCGATCATCACACGCATCGTCGCGCTGCATGTCCTGGCGCTCGCTGCGACTGCGATCCTGATGCCGCTCGCGCTCTACTGGCTATTGAACCAGGCGGCCAACGACCTGTTGCGCGATGCGCTGCGCAGCGAGGCGCTGGTCATTCGCAGCTTCCTGCATCCGCGTGCCGATGGTGAGCTCGCCCTGGACATCCCGGCTGACGTCCGGCCGCTCTATTCTTCCGACTACGGTCTCTATGCCTTCGCCGTGCTGGACGCGCAGGACCACGTGCTGTTCTCCTCCCGCGCGGACGGTCAGGCGTTGTTCTCGCCGAACGAGAGATCGATCAGCGAATGGTCGACGCGGAATACCCGTGCCGGTTCGACGTTGTTCGGCGTCACGGTCGTACGGCCGCTCGGGGAGAAGCTCTATTCGATCCAGGTGGCGCAGGATCTGGCGCACCGCGACGTGCTCATCGACGATGTCGTCAGGTCCTTCCTGCCGCACGTGGCGTGGATCACCTTTCCGATCCTGCTAGTTCTGCTCTTGATCGACATCCTGATCTTCCGCCGGGCGCTCGCCCCGGTGCGCAACGCCTCCAAGACGGCGGCGGCGATCGGACCGCAGCGAACCGAGCCGCGCCTGCCCGAGCAGGCCATGCCCAGGGAGATCGTGCCGCTCGTCCACGCAGTCAACCAGGCGCTCGACCGTCTCGAGTCGGGTTTTCGTGCGCAGCGCGAATTCACGGCCGACATGGCGCACGAGCTGCGCACGCCGCTCGCCATCGTCCGAGCCCGCATCGACTCGCTCGAACCGGGACCGGTGCGCGATGCGCTGCGGGCCGATCTGGTCAACATGACGCGCACCGTCAACCAGGTGCTCGACATCGCCGAGCTCGAGGCGTTCATCGTCGGAACGGAAGCCAAGGCCGACCTCTATGCCATCTGCGCCGATGCGGTAAGCTTCATGGCGCCGCTCGCCGTCGAGATGTCCAAGAGCATTGCCCTCACGGGAGATGCCGGACCGGTCTGGGTGCAAGGGCAGGCGGAAGCCCTGTTCCGGGCTGTCCGCAATCTCATCGAGAACGCTATTCGTCACACTCCGCCAGGCGTGTCGATCGAGGTCGAAGTCACCAAGGATGGTACCGTGCGCGTCCTCGATGACGGCCCCGGCGTCCCCGATGCCGATCGCGACTCGATCTTCCGCCGCTTCTGGCGCCGCGACCGGGCGAAGACCGAGAGCCGGGGACTGGGCCTTGCCATCGTCGCGCGGGTGGCCGAAGCCCACGACGGCAGCGTCACGGTTGAGAACCGGCCGGAAGGGGGGGCGGTCTTCACCTTGAAGCTGCGGCCCTCCTGACAGTCAGGCCGCGGCCGAGCGTCTTGCAGTCGGCGGCGCGAAACGAAACGCCGCGCCCAGCCGGTTCCAGGCATTGATGTTGGCGATGGCGACGCTCAGCCAGAGGAGTTCGCTTTCGCTGAAGTGCTTGCTGACGGCGGCGTACGCGTCGTCCGAGACGGACCGACCCGGGAGCTGGGCCAGCTGCTCCGCCCAGGCCAGTGCCGCGCATTCACGGCTCGAGAAGATACCGGCCTCTTCCCAGGTGGCGACCAGATCGAGCTTTTCCTGTGGCACCCCGATCCGCCGCGCGACGTTGAGATGGATCTGCAGGCAAAAGGCGCAGTTGTTGATCTGCGACACCCGCAGCTTCACCAGTTCGACGAGTTGCTTGTCGAGCCCGGCCTCCTCGACAGCTTTGCCCATGGCCAGCAGCGCGGCTTGGGCAGCCGGTGCGGTTGCGGCGAAGCTCTGATAGGTGACGCGAGGGTCGGACATCGGGCACTCCAGTATATATTCGAGTTCTGATATTATGCACGCTGGTTCGGATGACAAGGCCCGCAGGCGCTCTCCGGCTCCATTTTTCGGTGGGCGGCCAGTTTTTTCCAACGGCGGTTCGGGCTAGACTGCGGCTGTCCAAGGGGGGCCCCGACAGGGGGCTGAGATACCGACGGCCACGAGCTATGCGATCGGCAGCGCGGTGACCCTTTGAACCTGATCCGGGTCATGCCGGCGAAGGGACAGGATGCCTTCCTTTGCACGACACACCGGATCTCCTTCTGTCCTTTTGTCATGGGAGATCCTTCGTCATGGACAACATCATTGGGACGCCCAAGGTGACGACCGGGCCGCTGCCGGCCTCGCAGAAGATCTATGCCACACCGGAAGAGGCGCCAGAGCTCAGCGTGCCGTTGCGCGAAATCACGCTCAGCGAGCCGACGGAGCCCAAGGTGCGCGTCTATGACACGACCGGTCCTTATACCGATCCCACCGTCGCCATTGACGTAAGCAAGGGTCTCGCCCGCACCCGCCGCGGCTGGATCGTCGCCCGCGGCGGCGTGGAGGAATATGACGGCCGACCGATCCAGCCGATCGACAACGGCAATGTGAAGCAAACGGCACTGCAGCCCTTCCCGAACACGCCGCGGCCGCTGCGCGGCCTCGACGGCAAGCCGGTGACCCAGCTCGAATGGGCGCGCCGGGGCGTGATCACCAAGGAGATGATCTATATCGCGGCTCGCGAGAATCTCGGTCGAAAGCGCGCGCACGAGCTCGCCAAGGAGCGGCTGGCCGACGGCGAGAGTTTCGGAGCGGCGCTGCCGGAGTTCATCACACCGGAATTCGTGCGCGCCGAGGTGGCGGCCGGGCGCGCGATCATTCCCGCCAACATCAACCACGCCGAGCTCGAGCCGATGATCATCGGCCGGAACTTCCTGGTGAAGATCAACGCCAATATCGGCAACTCGGCCGTCACCTCCTCCATGGAAGAGGAAGTCGAGAAGATGGTGTGGGCGATCCGCTGGGGCGCCGACACGGTGATGGACCTGTCCACCGGCCGCAACATCCACGACACGCGCGAATGGATCGTGCGCAACTCGCCGGTGCCGATCGGCACAGTGCCGATCTACCAGGCGTTGGAAAAGGTGGGCGGTGATCCGACCAGGCTCTCGTGGGAAGTCTTCCGCGACACGCTGATCGAGCAGTGCGAGCAGGGCGTCGATTATTTCACGATCCACGCCGGAGTGCGTCTGGCACACGTGCCGCTGACGGCGAGCCGCGTCACCGGCATCGTCAGTCGCGGCGGCTCGATGATGGCCCAGTGGTGCCTCACCGAGCATCGCGAAAGCTTCCTGTACGAGCATTTCGGCGACATTTGCGACATCATGCGCAAGTACGACGTGTCGTTCTCGCTGGGCGACGGTTTGCGCCCCGGCTCCAACGCCGACGCCAACGATGCCGCGCAGTTCGCCGAGCTCGAGACCCTCGGCGAGCTCACCAAAATCGCCTGGGACAAAGGCTGCCAGGTCATGATCGAAGGGCCGGGTCACGTGCCGATGCACAAGATCAAGGTCAACATGGACAAGCAGCTCAAGGAGTGCGGCGAGGCGCCGTTCTACACCCTGGGCCCGCTCGTTACCGACATCGCGCCCGGCTACGACCACATCACCTCGGGCATCGGCGCCGCCATGATCGGCTGGTTCGGCACGGCGATGCTCTGCTATGTGACGCCGAAGGAGCATCTCGGCCTGCCCGACCGCGACGACGTCAAGGTCGGCGTCATCACCTACAAGATCGCCGCCCATGCCGCCGACCTCGCCAAGGGGCATCCCGCCGCTCGGCTGCGCGATGACGCGCTGTCCAAGGCGCGGTTCGAGTTCCGCTGGCGCGACCAGTTCAACCTGTCGCTCGACCCGGCCACGGCCGAGAAGTTCCACGACGAGACGATGCCCAAGGAGGCGCACAAGACCGCGCACTTCTGCTCCATGTGCGGGCCGAAGTTCTGCTCCATGCGCATCACGCAGGACATTCGCGACTATGCCCAGAAGGGCATGAAGGAGATGAGCGAGAAGTTCAAAGCGGGCG
The DNA here is from genome assembly GCF_036558665.1 of Reyranella sp. Taxonomy (GTDB): domain Bacteria; phylum Pseudomonadota; class Alphaproteobacteria; order Reyranellales; family Reyranellaceae; genus Reyranella. Next base: position 20,734 of record NZ_DATBFE010000029.1, read on the forward strand.
GCAACGCACTCTACGTGCCCGACAAGGCGGCCGACTGACGGCCGACTGGCGTCCTGCCGCGTCGCCCCGGCCGACGAGTCGGCGGGCGTCAACTTTGCATGACCCGCGGGGCCCTTGACGGCACGTCCGCGGGCCGCCGGTGCAGGCCTTGCCTTGCGCCCCTGTCGCCGCTGGGGGAGACTCCCGGCAGTCCCTACGTATAGGGGAAAGGACTTGCATTGGGGCTGAAAAGGCGATGAATCGACTGCGCACCCTGCTAGGGATCGGCGTGGGGCTTGCGGTCGTTGTCGGCGCCGCGTGGTATTTCACCCATTCGGGCTCCACGTCCCAGAAGCGGGCGGGGCGGACCGCCGCCAACCAGCCCGTCACGGTCGGCCTGGCGACCGTCGTGAAAGGCGATATTCCGATCGTCGACAATGCGCTGGGAACGGTCACGCCGCTTGCGACCGTGACCGTGAAGACGCAGATCACGGGGCAGCTCGTGCAGGTCGCCTTCACCGAGGGCCAATCGGTCAAGAAGGGTGACCTGCTCGCGGTCGTCGATCCGCGTCCCTACGAAGTCGCGCTCCAGCAGGCTACGGGCACGCTCGAGAAGGACCAGGCCCTGCTCAAGAACGCGCAGCTCGATCTCGCGCGGTACCAGAAGCTGGTCGCCCAGGACTCGCTCGCCCGCCAGACCTACGACACCCAGGCGGCGCTGGTGCGGCAATACGAGGCGACGCTGGTGACGGATCAGGCGGCGGTCGATTCGGCCAAGCTCAATCTCGTCTATACGCGGATCGTGGCGCCCACCGATGGCCGGATCGGCCTGCGCCTGGTCGACCAGGGCAACTACGTGACGATGGGCGATGCCACTGGCATCTGCGTCATCACCCTGATGCAGCCGATGTCGGTGCTGTTTCCCATTCCCGAGGACGCACTGCCGTCCGTCCGCAAGCGCCTGCGTGAGGGCGCAACGCTGCAGGTGACGGCGCTCGACCGCGCGCAGAAGGTCGAGCTGGGCGTGGGCAAGCTCGCTACCACCGACAACCAGATCGACACGTCCACCGGCACAGTCAAGCTGCGGGCGATGTTCGACAACACCGACGAGGCATTGTTCCCCAACCAGTTCGTCAATGTCCGGCTTCTCGTCGATACGGTGCGGGACGCACTGGTCGTGCCGGTGGCGGCGATCCAGCGGGGCCAGCCCGGCACTTTCGTCTATCGCGTCAAGCCCGACGATACGGTGGAGATCGCGGTCGTCGAGACCGGCGCAAGCGACGGCGACAAGATCGCGGTGAACAAGGGGTTGGCGCTCAGCGATCGGGTGGTGGTCGACGGTATGGACCGCCTGCGCGAAGGCTCCAAGATCCGCGTGCCGGCCCGGCCTGTCGCCGCCGCGCCGCCCGCTGATCGCGGCGCCGACGCGGGTGGCGCTCGCGGTGGCGCCGGGCGGCGGCCGGCGCAGTCGAGCCAGTAGCCGCGGCCGCGACATGAATCCGTCGCGGGTCTTCATCGAGCGCCCGGTCGGCACCTCGCTGCTGATGGCTGCGATCATGCTGGTGGGCCTGATCGCCTACCGGTTCCTGCCGCTGGCCGCCCTTCCCCAGGTCGACTATCCGACCATCCGCGTGCTCACGCTCTATCCCGGCGCCGGCCCCGAGGTCATGACATCCTCCGTGACTGCGCCGCTCGAACGTCAGTTCGGCCAGATGCCGGGTCTCAATCAGATGACCTCGACCAGCTCGGCCGGCGCCTCGTCGATAACCCTGCAGTTCAGCCTCTCCCTCGGCATCGACATCGCCGAGCAACAGGTGCAGGCGGCGATCAACGCGGCCGGAAACCTGCTGCCGGCCGACCTTCCCGCGCCTCCGATCTACGCCAAGGTCAACCCGGCGGATGCACCGATCCTGACGCTCGCGGTGACCTCGAAGACCGAGCCGTTGACCAAGGTCTACGACCTGATCGACGTCCGCCTCGGGCAGAAGATCTCGCAGGTTGCCGGTGTCGGCCTCGTCACTCTCGAGGGCGGACAGAAGCCCGGCTTCCGCATCCGTGCCAATCCGACCGCGCTCGCCGCGTACGGCCTCAACGTCGACGACCTTCGCACCACCATCACCAACGCCAACGTCAACACGCCCAAAGGCAATTTCGACGGGCCGACGCGCAGCTACACGATCAACGCCAACGACCAGATCACCGATCCGACGCTGTTCAACGATGTCATCGTGGCCTATCGCAACGGCGCGCCGGTGCGCCTTTCGGACGTGGCGACCGTCGACGACGGCCGGGAGAACAACCAGCTGATTGCCTGGATGAATACCTCCCAGGCGGTGATCGTCGACGTGCAACGCCAGCCCGGCGCGAACGTCATCGCCGTGGTCGACAGCATCAAGGCGCTGCTGCCGCAGTTGCGCGAGACGCTGCCGCCATCGATCGACGTGTCGACCCTCACCGACCGCACGATCACCATCCGCGCCTCGGTGCGCGACGTGCAGATCGAGCTGTCCTTCGCCGTACTCCTGGTGGTGGCCGTCATCTTCCTGTTCCTGGGCGACTGGCGGGCGACGATCATTCCCAGCCTCTCGGTACCGCTGTCGCTCGTGGGCACGCTGGCGGTGATGTACCTCGCCGGCTTTTCGCTCAACAATCTGTCGATCATGGCGCTGACCATCGCGACCGGCTTCGTGGTCGACGACGCGATCGTCATGATCGAGAACATCGCGCGCTATATCGAGGAAGGAGACCATCCGTTCGAAGCGGCGCTGAAGGGCTCGAGCCAGATCGCCTTCACCGTCGTGTCGCTCACCGTTTCCCTGATCGCCGTGCTGATCCCCCTGCTCTTCATGGGCGACGTGGTCGGGCGGCTGTTCAGCGAGTTCGCCATTACGCTTGCCGTCACGATCCTGATCTCGGCGGTGGTGTCTCTCACCCTGGTCCCCATGATGTGCGCGCAGCTCCTGCGCCGCCGCGATGTCGGCCAGGCCGGGGCCGCCGCGGGTGGACGGCCTGGTGGCGCGGCGCCGGCACATCCCGAGGCCCAGGCGCTCGGCGCGCGCTGGTTCGGTCGGCTGATCGACCTCTACGACCGCGCCCTGATCGTCGTCTTCCGGCATCAGCCGGCGACACTCGTGGTTGCCGTCGCGACGGTCGCCCTCACGGTGCTGCTCTACGTCGTCATTCCCAAGGGCTTCTTCCCGATCCAGGACAACGGCCTGATCCAGGCCGTCACCGAGGCGCCGCAAACCGTCTCGTTCGATGCCATGCGCGAGCGCCAGCGGGCGCTGGCCGAGGCCATCCTGAAGGATCCCGACGTCGAGAGCCTGAGCTCCTTCGTCGGCGTCGATGGCACCAATCCGACGCTGAATTCCGGCCGCATGCTGATCAATCTCAAGGAGCGCGACTCGCGGTCCCTGACGGCCGGCCAGATCATCCGCCGGATCCTGCGCGAGACGGCGTCGGTCCAGGGCATCCAGCTCTACATGCAACCGTCACAGGATCTCACCATCGACTCGACGGTCAGCCGCACGCAATACCAGTTCGTGCTGGAAAGCCCCAACCCGAAGGACTTCGACACCTGGGTACCTCGGCTGGTGCAGCGAATGTCGCAGATTCCGGAGGTGGTCGATGTGACGAGCGAGCTGCAGAACCAGGGGCTCGCCATGTTCATCAAGATCGACCGCGACGCCGCGGCCCGCTTCGGCATCACGGCGGCTACGGTCGACAATCTGCTATACGATGCATTCGGCCAGCGCATCGTCTCCACCGTCTATACCCAATCCAACCAATACCGCGTGATCTACGAGCTCGAGCCGTCGATGGCGCGCTCGCTCGACGCCCTGAACAGCCTCTATCTGCCGGGCTCGACGGCGGGCAAGCAGGTGCCCCTGTCGGCGATCGCTACCTTCGAGGAGCAGACCGGTCCGCTGCGGCTCGACCGACTGGCCCAGTTCCCGGCCACCACCATCTCCTTCAACCTCGCGCCCGGCGCCTCCCTCGGCGGCGCGGTCGACGCCATCACCACGGTGCAGAAGGAGATCGGGATGCCGCGCTCGATCTCGACCCACTTCCAGGGCGCGGCGCTCGCCTTCCAGAAGGCGCTGAAGAGCCAGCTCATGCTGATCCTGGCGGCCATCGTGACCGTCTACATTGTGCTCGGCGTCCTCTACGAGAGCTACATCCATCCGGTCACGATCCTGTCGACGCTGCCGTCCGCCGGCATCGGCGCGTTGCTCGCCCTGATGATCGCGGGCGACGATCTCAGCGTCGTCGCCATCATCGGCATCGTCCTGCTGATCGGCATCGTGAAGAAGAACGCGATCATGATGATCGACTTCGCCCTGGATGCCGAGCGCCACGAGGGCAAGCCGCCGCAGGAGGCGATCCACCAGGCCTGCCTTCTGCGCTTCCGTCCCATCCTGATGACCACCATCTCCGCCCTGGTCGGCGCCCTGCCCCTGATGCTGGGCACCGGGACCGGATCGGAGCTGCGTCATCCACTCGGCCTCACCATCGTCGGCGGGCTGATCGTCAGCCAGATGCTGACCCTGTTCACGACGCCCGTGATCTATCTCGCCTTCGATCGCATCGCCCGCCGGCTGCGCGGCATGCCGCTCGACACGCCGGCCTATCCGCTGGCGGGCGGGGAGGGGCCGCAGCCGCCGGAACTGCCGGAAGGCTTCCAGCCGTGAACTTTTCGGCCGTCTTCATCGCGCGGCCTGTCGCGACGACGCTTCTGACGGCCGGCATCCTGCTGGCCGGCCTGATGGGCTTCATCGCGCTGCCGGTGTCGCCGCTGCCGAAGGTCGATTTCCCGACGATCCTGGTGCAGGCCTCGCTGCCCGGAGCCTCGCCCGACACCGTGGCGACCAGCGTAACCACGCCGCTCGAGAAGCGCCTCGGGGCGATCGCGGGCGTGAGCGAGATCACCTCCACCAGCACGGTAGGCAATGCGCGCATCGTGCTGCAGTTCGATCTGTCGCGCGAGATCGACGGGGCGGCGCGCGACGTCCAGGCTGCGATCAATGCGGCACGCGCCGACATGCCGACCAGCCTGAGGTCGAACCCGATCTACCGCAAGATCAACCCGGCCGACGCGCCGGCGGTGATCCTGGCGTTGACATCGGAGACGCTGTCGCAGGGCCAGCTCTACGATGCGGCGTCGAACGTGCTGCAGCAGAAGCTGAGCCAGGTGACAGGCGTCGGGCAGGTCACGCTGGGCGGCAGTTCGCTGCCCGCGGTGCGCGTGGAGATCAATCCGAACGCGCTGGCCAAGTATCGCATCGGGCTGGAGAGCGTGCGCGCCGGCCTCGCGGCGGCTAATGCCAACGCGCCCAAGGGCGCCATCGAGGTCGGTGGACGGCGCTACCAGCTCTACACCAACGACCAGTCGCGGGTGGCCGACGATTATCGCAATCTGGTGATCGCGTGGCGCAACAATGCGCCGGTGCGGCTGAAGGACGTCGCCGATATCCAGGACTCCGTCGAGGACGTCCGCAACGAGGGCCAATCCAACGGCAAGCGATCGGTGCTGGTGATCATCTATCTCCAGCCCAACGCCAATATCATCGAGACGGTCGACCAGGTGAAGGAGGTGTTGCCTGAACTGCAGGCGGCGCTGCCGACCGAGATCGACGTGACGCTGGCGAGCGACCGCACCACCACGATCCGGGCGTCCCTGAAGGAGGTCGAACGTGCGCTGACTCTCAGCGTCATCCTCGTGGTGCTGGTAACCTTCGGCTTCCTGCGCTCGGTGCGGGCGGGGTTGGTGCCGTCCGTCGCCGTCCCGGTATCGCTGGTCGGCACGTTCGGCGTCATGTATCTGATGGGCTTCAGCCTCAACAATATTTCGCTGATGGCGCTCACGATCTCGGCCGGTTTCGTCGTCGATGACGCCATCATCGTGCTCGAGAACGTCTCCCGTCACATCGAAAACGGTATGCCGCGGCGGCAGGCGGCGTTGCTGGGCGCCCGCGAGGTGGCCTTCACCGTCGTCTCCATGAGCCTGTCGCTGATCGCGGTGTTCATTCCGATCCTGCTGATGGGCGGCATCGTCGGCCGCCTGTTCCGCGAGTTCGCGGTGACGCTCACCATCGCCATCCTGATCTCGATGGTGGTGTCGCTCACCACCACCCCCATGATGTGCGCCTTCGTTCTGAGGCCACCACGTGCCGAAGGCCAGCCAACGCAGAACTGGCTCGCGCGGACGAGCGAGCGGGTCTTTAGCGGCGTCCAGAGCTTCTACGGGCACACGCTCGCCTGGGTCCTGCGCCATCCCGGCACCACCATCCTGGTCTTTCTCGGCACGGTGATCCTCAACATCTTCCTCTACGTCGAGGTGCCCAAGGGTTTCTTCCCGCAGCAGGACACCGGCCGCATCATCGGCGGCATGCGCGCCGACCAGAGCATCTCGTTCCAGTCCATGCGCCGGAAGTTCCGCCAGTTCGTCGCCATCGTGCGGGCCGACCCCGCGGTCCAGAACGTGGTCGGCTTCACTGGCGGCTTCCAGACCAATTCCGGCTTCCTGTTCGCCCAGCTGAAGCCCTTGTCCGAGCGCGATGCGTCGGCGGACCAGGTGATCGCGCGCCTCCGGGTGCGTCTGGCCCAGGTGCCGGGCGCCAACCTCTTCATGCAGGCGGTGCAGGATATCCGTGTCGGCGGCCGGCAGAGCAACTCGCAATTCCAGTTCACGCTGCAATCCGATTCGCTTGCGGATCTGTACGCCTGGGGGCCGAAGCTGGTAACGGCCCTGCAGCACGACACTTCGGTCATCACGGACGTCGATTCCGATCAGCAGCAGCACGGCCTGCAAGTCAACGTGACGATCGATCGCGATTCGGCGAGCCGCCTCGGGATCAGCACCAGGGCGATCTCGGCTGCGCTCTACGATGCGTTCGGCCAGCGCCAGGTCTCGACCATCTACAACGCGCTCAACCAGTACCATGTGGTCATGGAGGTGGCGCCGGAGTACTGGCAGAATCCCAAGACGCTGGAGCAGATGTATGTCAGCACGTCGGGCGGCGCGATCAGCGGCGCGCAAGCGACGCAAGCCATCGTCTCCACCGCGCCCACCGTGTCGGCAAGCTCGGGAAACACCGGCTCGGTGACCAGATTGACCAACGCCGCGACGGCGCTCGACCCCAGCCAGGCGGTACGCAACCAACTCACCAACCAGATCGCCATCAGCGGCCGCGGCACGGCCTCGACCGGCGCGGCCGTCAGCACCTCGCCCGAAACGATGGTTCCCCTGTCCGCCGTGACCTATCACGACTTCGGCACGACGCCGCTCGGCGTCAACCATCAGGGGCTGTTCGTCGCCACGACGATCTCGTTCAATCTCGCCGCCGACAAGACGCTGAGCGACGCGGTCGCCTACGTTAACGAGACCATGCGCCAGATCGGCGTGCCGGCGACGATCCATGGCTCGTTCCAGGGCACCGCCCGGGCGTTTCAGCAATCACTCGACAGCCAGGTCATCGTGATCCTCTTTGCTCTGGCTGCGATCTACATCGTGCTGGGCGTCCTCTATGAGAGCTACATCCATCCGTTGACGATCCTCTCGACCCTGCCGTCGGCCGGCATTGGCGCCCTGCTGGCGCTTCAGCTCTTCAAGGTCGAGCTCAGCATCATCGCCATGATCGGCGTCCTGCTGTTGATCGGCATCGTCAAGAAGAATGCGATCATGATGATCGACGTCGCCCTCGATCGCGAACGCCACCAGGATCTCGACCCGCGCGACGCGATCTACCAGGCCTGCCTTCTGCGCTTCCGGCCTATCCTGATGACGACGATGGCGGCGATGCTGGGCGCCCTGCCGCTGGCAGTGAATTTCGGCGACGGCGCCGAGCTGCGCCGTCCGCTCGGGCTCTCCATCATCGGCGGGCTGCTGGTCAGCCAGGTTTTGACGCTCTACACGACGCCGGTGATCTACCTCTATCTCGACCGCTTCCGCCGTCGCGGTCGTGATCCACACAGTCGGCTGGCGCGTGCCATGGGCGGCCTCGAGGCGCGCGCATGAGTCGTCGGGCTGCTTTGGCCGTTCTCCTGTCGCTCTCCGGCTGCATGGTAGGTCCCGATTATACCCGACCGCCCCCGGCGACCGATCCGACGCCGGCCTACAAGGAAGTGGACGGCCTCACGTTCCGCCCGGCGCTGCCCCGCGACACGATCGACCGCGGACCGTGGTGGACGATCTACGGCGATCCGTCGCTCGATCGGCTGATGGCCGAGGTCGACGTCTCGAACCAGACACTGAAGGAGAACGAGGCCGCGTACCGCCAGGCCGTGGCGCTGATCCGCCAGAGCCAGTCTCCGCTCTATCCGACGGTCGGCTATAGCAGCGCCATCCAGCAGACCAGCGCCAGCGGTGGTCGCAACGGCAGCGTGGTGAGCACGGGGACCGGCTTCATCACCGGGACCAGCAATGGATCTGCCGGACAGTTCTCCCTCGGCGGAAGCCTGTCCTGGGAGATCGATGTATGGGGCCGCATCCGTCGCACGATCGAGAGCGATGCGGCAGCGGCCCAGGCAAGCGCCGGCGATCTCGCTTCGGCCCGGCTGTCGATCGAGTCGAGCCTGGCGACGAGCTACTTCTCCCTGCGTATCTCCGACGAGCGCCTCGCGCTCTACCGGCAGTCGGTCGCAGCCTACGAGCGATCCCTCGAGATCGTGCGCAATCAGATGAATGCCGGCACGGCCTCGCGCCTCGACCTGGCCCAGGCCCAGACCCAGCTCGAGCAGACACGCGCGCTCTATGCCGCCGAGGGCGCCAACCGCGCGCAGTTCGAGCACGCAATCGCCGCCCTCGTCGGAAAAATGCCGGCCGAAGTCTCGATCGAGACCGCACCCGCCCCCGGGACCGTGCCGACGCTCGATGCGGGCACGCCGTCGGGCCTGCTCGAACGGCGACCCGACATCGCGTCGGGCGAGCGCCAGATGCAGGCGGCGAACGCCCAGATCGGCGTGGCGCAGGCGGCCTACTATCCGGACTTCACCTTCAATGCGAGCATCAATCTCCTGAGCACCACGCTCGGCAATCTGCTGCAGATCGGCTCTGCCGTATGGTCCTTGGGGCCGCAGCTTTCGGGCACACTGATCGACGGCGGCGCGCGCGCGGCGCAGGTCGAAGGGGCGCGCGCCAACTACGACAAGACCGTCGCGACCTACCGCCAGACAGTGCTGACCGCTTTTCAGCAGGTCGAGGACGCGCTGGCCCAGCAGCGCTACTACGCGGAGCAGGAAGCGATCCAGCGCCGCGCCGTCGCGGCCGCGCGCGAGGCCGAACAGCTGTCGCTCAACCAGTACCGGGCCGGCACGGTGGCCTACACGACGGTGATCACCGCCCAGACCACCTCGCTCAGTGCCCAGCAGACGCTGATCAACATCCGGCTGAACCGCTTCAGCACCAGCGCCGCACTGGTGACCGCCCTGGGCGGCGGCTGGCGGGAGTCCGACCTGCCGGCGCTGATGCCGGCAATGCCGGCGAC
>NZ_DATBFE010000030.1:0-57786 GCF_036558665.1 Reyranella sp.
CCTGCTCTTCATCCCGCTGGCCGAGATCATCCGCGATTTCCGGCTCGGCGACACGCCGTGGTCGCTGATCCTGACCTACCCGACCTTCCTGATCCCGTTCTGCACCTGGCTGATGATGGGCTACTTCAAGGCCATCCCCAAGGAGCTCGAGGAGTGCGCGCGCATCGACGGCGCCTCGCGCTGGAAGGCGATGGTCTACATCATCATCCCCTGCGCGGTGCCCGGCATCCTGTCGGCCGGCATCATCGCCTTCACGCTCAGCTGGAACGAGTTCATCTACGCACTCGTCTTCCTCTCCTCGCCCGAAGAGAAGACCGTGCCGGTCGGCGTCACCTCGGAGCTGATCCGCGGCGACGTCTTCTTCTGGGGCTCGCTGATGGCGGGCGCGCTGCTCGGCTCGATCCCGGTGGCGATTGTCTACTCGTTCTTCGTCGAACACTACGTTTCGGGCCTCACCGGCTCCGTCAAGGGCTAGGGGCAAAGGATAGCGTCATGGCCGAGGTAATCGTTCGCAAGCTCAACAAGATGTTCGATACCAACCATGTGGTGAAGGACGTCGACCTGCACATCCGCGACAAGGAGTTCGTGGTCTTCGTCGGTCCCTCGGGGTGCGGCAAGACCACGACGCTGCGCATGATCGCCGGTCTCGAGGCCGTCACATCGGGCGACATCCTGATCGGCAATACCGTGGTCAACGAAGTGCCGCCGATGGATCGCGACATCGCCATGGTGTTCCAGAACTACGCGCTCTATCCGCACATGAGCGTCGCCAGCAACATGGCGTTCGGGCTGAAGATGCGGAAGTTCGAGAAGCCGGAGATCGAGAAGCGCATCAAGCGCGCCGCCGAGATCCTCGGCATCGGCGAGCTGCTGCAGCGCAAGCCGCGCCAGCTGTCGGGCGGCCAGCGCCAGCGCGTGGCGCTGGGCCGCGCCATCGTGCGCGATCCCAAGGTGTTCCTGTTCGACGAGCCCCTCAGCAACCTCGACGCCAAGCTGCGCGTGCAGATGCGCGTCGAGCTCAAGAAGCTGCACGAACGGCTGGCCGTGACGTCGATCTACGTCACCCACGACCAGGTCGAGGCGATGACCTTGGGCGACCGCGTGGTGGTGATGAAGGACGGCGTGGTCCAGCAGGTGGGCGAGCCGCTGCAACTCTACAACAGCCCGGCCAACCGCTTCGTGGCGGGCTTCATCGGCTCCCCAGCCATGAATTTTGCCGAGGTGACGCTGACAGACGGCAACGGCCTGGTAACGGCCGAGGCGCCCGGCCTCAAGATCGCCTTGCCGGCGGAGCTGGCGGGTCGCGCCCGCGCCCATCTCGGCCGCAGGGCGACGCTCGGCATCCGGCCGGAGGATATCCATGTCGCCGGCCCGGCGGATGTGGCGGGCCACTGCTTCGACGCCGGCATCGAGGTGGTAGAGCAACTCGGCTCGGAAATCCTGCTCGACACGCGCGTGGGTTCGGCCCTGTTTGTCGCGAGCATAGATCCCGCGATGCGCGTCCGTCCGCACGAGAAGCTCCGGCTCGCGCTCAAGCCGGAGCGTCTTCACCTGTTCGACGCGGAGAGCGAGATCGCGCTCTGACCGTTACTGCTTGGGTCCGCTCCAGCCTTCGAGAACGTCCCACTTTTCCTTGCGCTGCTCCTCACGCGACTTCTTGAAGTCGTGGCCGTAAGGCGCCGTGTCGAAGGAGCCGTAGGTCGGATTGGCGATCACCAGCCAGTCGCGGCCCCAATGCTCCTTGTCTTCCTCGAAGACCTTCAGTCTCTCGGCCTCGCTGGTGCGGTAACGATCGTCGAAGTCACCGAGGTTGTCGCCAAAGTTCAGCAGGATGCGATAATCCTTGGCAATGAACGCCCGGCGCGTGCCTTTCTGGCTTCCCCAGTCGGGTTTCTCATTCTGCATCAGGAAGGTGTCGACATTGCCACCCATGGGAAAGCCCAGCTTTTCCATGTTCTCGCGCGTGTCCTTCTTGGTCTCCACGCCGCGATTGCTGAGATAGAAGACCTTCACGCCCTTGGCATCGGCGTACTTGGTGAACTCGACGGCACCGGGAATCGCCTTCGAAATCTGCGCCGCGCAGAACTGGTTCCAGGTCTTGGTGCTGAAGGATTGGTCGGCTTTCATCATCCAGACTTCGTAGGGGGAATTGTCGAGCAATGTCTCGTCGACATCGAGGACGATCGCGGGCGGCAGGTTGCCATAGTCGCCCTTCTGCTCGACCGGCGCCGCCGTCCAGCTCTTGTCCGCCAGCGCCTGGTCGAGGCGAATCCTGGCCAGCGCATAGACCGTAAGCGCATTGCCCTTGTACTCGACCGAGCGCTGGTTCCACAGCGTGGCCAACAGCAGATCGTTGGGCACGGGCTCCCCGGCCCGGGCGACGGAACCTGCCGTCGCGACGGCGACGGCAGCCAAAATCAGTCCTCTGCGTACGATCATGGTTGCACCCCCTTCAACAGTCTCTGCTTGCTCGTTGCGTCGACGAACGACGCCTCGATCGCGGTGCGTGTGATTTGCCGAAGCACCGCTTCCGGCAATCCCGATTGGTCATATTCGGCGCCGAGCGTCGTATGGAAGAACGGCGGGTCGTCCGAATTCAACGTGACCCGCACGCCCGCCGCGATCAGCCGATGGAGAGGATGGGCCGCACGGTCGGGATAGATGCCGAGCGCAATATTGCTGCCAGGACAGACTTCGAGCACCGTACCGCGGCGCGCCAGCTCGTCGAGCAATGCCGGATCTTCGGCGGACCGCACACCATGCCCGATCCGTGTGATCGGCAAGGTGCGGATTGCAGCCCATACGCTCTCCGGTCCGAGCACCTCGCCGGCGTGGACGGTGCAGCCATAGCCGTTCTCGTGCGCCAGCCGATAGGCCGGAAGGAAGTCGGCCGGGCTGTATTTCGATTCATCGCCCCCCATGCCGAAGCCGACGACATAAGGATGCGGCTCGGCCACCATCCGTTCGACCATGCGCAGCGCACGCTCGGGCCCGAGATGCCTGATGCAGATGACGATGATGCGCCCGACGATGCCGAATTCCCGGCCCGCCCGGTCGATGCCCTCGGCAAGGGCCGCCAGCCAGTCGGCATAGGGAATGCCCAGCGCCTTCGGCCGCTCGGGCGAACAGAATATCTCGACATAGGCCGCTCCCTGGGCGGCGGAGCGAGCAAGATAAGAGTAGATGACGTCGCCGAAATCGCGCGCCGTTTTCAAGACGCTGCAGACGCGGTCGTAGGCGGCAAGAAAGCTCAGGAAATCCCGCCAGACATAGGTGCCGTCAGGGCCGAACAGGCCATCGGGAAGCGCAAGCGCATTCCGAGCGGCAAGCTCTCGTGCAAGCGGTGGCGGGATCGAGCCTTCGAGATGGCAGTGCAGTTCGGCTTTGGGGATCAATCGAAGCCTCGAAGGGGCAGATGAGGGCGTTGCAGCCAGTTGTCGGGGTCGTAGACGGCCTGGCCGTCGATCAGATGCAAGGCATAGGCGTGACGCGACCGGTTGGAGTGATTGGCCGCGCTGGCGTGCGGCAGCAAGCCATGCAGCACCACCAGCGACCCGCGCGGCACCTCCAGCGCCAAGGGCTCGACCGCGGGCCACGGGGTCGCGTCGAGCTCAGATGTGACCATGGCGTCGCCGGCGCGATGGAAGCGTCGGCGCAGAGGCCCGTGATGCGCACCCGACAGGGCCAGCAGGCAGCCGTTGTCGCGGTCGGCATCGTCCAGGGCGATCCAGAATGCGGTCACCGTCGGGGGCCGTGTGTAGAGGTATGTTGCGTCCTGGTGCCAGCCGACCTCGGCCCCGATCCGGGGTTGCTTGAAGAGGTACATCGACTGCAACAACAGCGGCTGGACGAAGCCGAGCGCCTGGGCCAGTCGCGCCAGGCGGAGCTGGCGCGAGATTCGATCGAAGACCGGGTCGAGATCGTGCAGGGCATGGCCGATCTTGTTCAGCGCAAGTTCGTTCTGCTCACTGCTTGCTGCCTCCTCGAAGAAGAAGTGAATGGCGGCACCCGACTCCTGGAAGTAACGGTCACGGGCATGGGCCTGGTCGCGTGCCGCAAAGATCGTGCGCGCCGAGCCGGGACGGAACCCGGCCACCAGCTCGGCAGCACGCCTCTGCAGGGCGTCGCAATCTCCCGCCGGCAGAAACCGCTCGAGGACGAGGAAGCCGTCGCGGTCATAAGCGGCGAGATCAAGGCTGGTCATTGGACTACTCGGCCCATCACGACCGGCTTCTCGCAGGGCGGCGTATCCGCGATGTGGATGGCTGCGTGCAGAGCGGTGACGGCCTCGTCGGCATCGGTTTCGCTCGCGGCATGGACGATGCAAAGCGTGTCGCCGGGCCGGACCGTCACTCCGACCTCGATGACGCGGGTCAAGCCGACCGACGGATCGATCGCATCGTCGGCGTGGCTGCGCCCGCCGCCCAGCGTTACCACGGCGAGGCCTACCTCCCTTGCATCCATGCCGGCGATGTAGCCGCCGCGCTCGGCCAGGCAGGGCTTCTCGACCGGCGCCCGCGCAAGGTACCGGTCGGCATCGTCGACAAAATCACCGGGGCCGTCCAAGGCCGAGATCATCCGTGCAAACTTCTCGGTGGCGCGACCGTCATTCAGGGCCGCGTCTGCCCGCGCCCGGCCCGCCGCGACGCTGGGTGCGAGCCCGCTCAAGGCCAGCATTTCTCCAGCCAGCGCCATCACCACCTCATGCAGGCGCGGGTCACGCGTCCCCTCACCCTTCAAATAGGCAACGGCTTCGGCCATTTCGAGCGCATTGCCGACGGTCGATCCCAGCACGCGGTCCATGTCGGTGACAAGCGCCACGGTGGGTAGACCAGCCCGATTGGCCACCGTGACGATACTCCGCGCCAGATCGCGCCCCATTGCCTCGCTGTGGCAAAAGGCGCCCGAGCCGCATTTTACGTCCATGACCAGCCCGCCGAGGCCGGCGGCCATCTTCTTGCCGAGGATCGATCCCACGATGAGTGGAATCGATTCCACTGTCGCCGTGACGTCGCGCACGCCATAGAGACGTCGATCCGCCGGCGCCAGCTCGTCGGTCTGTCCAATGATGGCACAGCCCACCTCGCGTACGACCTTGCGGAAAGTCGCGACATCAGGCTGCGTCTCGTAGCCGGTGATCGACGCAAGCTTGTCGAGGGTGCCCCCGGTGTGGCCGAGGCCACGACCGGAGATCATCGGCACAAAGCCGCCACAGGCCGCGACGATCGGGGCGAGCATCAGGCTCACCTTGTCGCCCACCCCACCGCTCGAATGCTTGTCGATTACCGGCCCGGGCAGACCGAGATCCGACCAGTCGAGCGTCACTCCCGACCGGGCGAGGCTCAAGGTGAAGGCCACCCGCTCCTCCAGCGCCATGTCACGGAAGAACACCGCCATGGCGAAGGCCGCCACCTGTCCCTCGCTCAGACTTCCATCGGCGATGCCACGCACGATCGCGCCGATCTCGGCGCCGGTGAGACTCCTGCCGTCGCGCTTCTTGCGGATGATCTCCTGCGGCAACACGGTGTCCTAGCCGTAGCTTTCCAGGAAGCCGCACAGCAGCCGGCCGAGCTGTCCGGCGGAGGCGTTTGCCACCGTGATCGTCTGGTCGTGCCCGATCGCTCCTGGAACCAGGCCGGCAGCATAGTTGGTCATCACCGACACGGCCGCCACCTTCAGGCCGGCATGTCGCGCGAGGATGGTCTCGGGCGCCGTCGACATGCCGACCGCGTCGGCGCCCAGCGTGACTGCCGCTCGAATCTCGGCCGGCGTTTCGAAGCTCGGGCCACAGAACCAGATATAGACGCCGTCGTGGCAACGAATATCGCCTGCCTTCGCTGCTGCCAGCAGGCGTTGTGCGAGCACGGGGTCGTAGGCATCCACCATGTCGACGAAGCGCCTGTCGCGGCCTCGGCCGAACAGCGGATTGACGCCCGTGAAGTTGATGTGGTCGGTAATAACCATCAGCGAGCCTGGCGGCATGTCGAGCCGCAGGCTACCGGCGGCGTTGGTCTGCAACAGGACCTCGCACCCCAACTCCGCCATGGCCTCGATGGGCGCCTTCATCTCGTCGGCGTGGCCGGATTCGTAATAGTGCGCGCGGCCCTGCAGGACCGCGACCGGCGTTGCCCCGACATGCCCCAGCACAAGCCTTCCGGCATGGCTCTGGACCGTGGGCTGCGGGAAACCGGGCAGCTCGCCGTAGGGGATGACGGCACGTGCCGCCACCTGGTCGACGAAGCCGCCCAGTCCCGATCCCAGAAGCACCGCCACCTTCGGCCGGAAGCCGGGTGCGCGACTCGCGATCGCCTCGATCATGATCGGCCGAGATGATGCGGGCCGAAGGACAGGGGGAACAGCTCGGCCACCGTCACGGTGCGGTGAAGACCGTCCGGGCCGCAGAGATGGATTTTCGCATTGTCGGAGGCGAACTCTCGCAGCTTCTGACGACAGCCGCCGCAGGGCGTGATCACTTCCGGGCCGGGCCCGATGACGACGCATTCCAGGACCTGACGTCGACCCGCCGCCACGAGGGCGGAGATGGCAGATGCCTCGGCGCAAATCCCCTCGGGATAGGCGGCATTCTCGACGTTGCAGCCGCCATGGAGACCGCCCTCCTCGTCCCGCACGGCCGCACCGACATGAAACCTCGAATAGGGTGCATAGGCCCGCACCATCATCGTGCGCGCGAGGCGGAGCAGGTCGTCCATGTCAATGCTCCTTCTCGTAGGGAATCCCGATCGCCTTTGGCGCCACGGCGCGTCCGATGAAACCTGCCAGCAGGAACATGGTGAGAAGATAGGGCAAGGCCTGGATGAATTGCACCGGCACTTCGCCCAGCCCGGGCACGACCACACCCTGCAGACGGATTGCAATGGCATCGAGAAGACCGAAGATCAGGCAGGCACCGAGCGCCGGGAATGGACGCCATTTGCCGAAGATGATGGCGGCCAACGCGATGAATCCCTGGCCTGCCGTCATGTCCCGGCTGAAGCCCGCATTTTGCGCAATCGAGACATAAGCACCGGCGAGGCCTGAAAAGAGGCCGCACAACAGCACGGCACGGTAGCGCAGCCAGGAGACCGAGATGCCGGCGGCATCGACGGCCAACGGCATCTCGCCGACGGCGCGGAGCCGCAACCCAAATCGCGTGCGCGCCACGATCCACCAGGCGAGCGGGACGCTTGCGAGAGCCACATAGACCAGGACGTTGTCGCCGGCGCGCGGAAAGAAGATTGGCATCAGCCGCTCCCTCGCCGTATCGAGCGGCGGCGTCTGGCCGCCCTGGTGGAACCAGGCATTGCCCAGCACCACGGTCAGGCCGGCAGCCAGGATATTGAGAGCGACTCCGCTCACCACCTGGTTGCCGCGATAGGTGATGCAGGCAAAGCCATGCAGCAACGCCATGATCTCGGCGGCGACGATCCCGGCGGCCACGCCCCACCACGCAGAGCCGGTGATTGTCGCAATGGCGGCGGCAAAGAAAGCGGCAATCAGCATCTTGCCCTCGAGGCCGACATCGACGATGCCGCTTCTCTCCGAGAACAGTCCGCCCATGGCGCAAAGGATGAGCGGGGTCGCCGTCCTGAGCGTCGCGGCGGCGGTGAGGAAGACGATGGCGGCAAGGTCGTCCATGCTTAGCCGCGACGTACCAGCAAAAGAGCCAGCCATGGCCTCGGCAGCTGCTCGAGCGCGCCCGAGAACAGGATCACCAGTCCCTGGATCACCACCACCATCTCGCGCGTGATGGCGGGTTCGTCGAAGGCGAGTTCGGCGCCGCCCTGTTGAAGAGCCCCGAACAGCAACGCCGCCAGCGCCACGCCGAGCGGATGATTGCGGCCCATCAGGGCAACGGCAATGCCGGCAAAGCCGTAGCCCGCCGGGAAATCGAGCACGATGCGGTGATGCACGCCCATCAGCTCATTGACGCCGACGAACCCCGCCAAGGCGCCGGAAAGGCACATGCCAAGCATGGTCATGCGCCTGAGGTCGGTGCCGGCGTAGCGCGCTGCCTCGGGGTTGTGACCCATGGCACGCAGTGCGTAGCCCCAGCGCGTATGCCAGAGGAACAGCCAGACCGCCGCGCAGCAGGCGATTGCGAGGAAAGTCGACAGGTTCAAAGGCGAGCCCGGCAGCGCCGGCAGTTGGCCTGTCGGACCGAAGCCGCGGCTCTGTGGCGTCATCGAGCCCGGCGCGATCAGCACGTTCACCAGCAGATAGACCATCAGCGCCGAGGCCACGAAATTGAACATGATGGTCGTGATGACAATGTGGCTGCCACGCCAGGCCTGCAGCCAGGCCGGGACCGCCGCCCATGCCGCGCCGAACAGGGCGGCCGCGCCAATGGCAAGAGGGACCATCAGCCAACCCGGCAAATACTTGTCGAAGGCGAGGATCGCCAGTCCGCATCCCAGACCGCCGACATAGGCCTGCCCTTCGCCGCCGATATTGAACAGCCCGCCATGGAACGCGATTGCCACGGCGAGGCCGGTGAAAATGAAATTGGTCGCGTAGTAGAGCGTGTAGCCGACCGACTCCGATGAACCAATGGCGCCCAGGATGAGGCGGTTCAGGGCATGGAACGGATCGACACCGATGATACGTACGATGATTCCGACGACGAGAAAGGCGAGCGCGATATTGATCAAGGGGAGGAGCAAGACCTCGGCCCATCCGGGCAGCGCGCCGCGCGACAGCCTCACGCGGTCGCCCCGGCCATCATGAGACCCAATCTGCGCTCGTCGGCCCTGGCCGGCTCGACCTCGCCGACGATGCGGCCGGCAAACATCACGAGCACGCGATCGGCGAGTGACAGGACCTCGTCGAGCTCGACCGAGACCACGAGGACAGCGCAACCGCGATCGCGCGCTTTCACCAGTTCGCGATGAATGAACTCGATCGCACCGATATCGACACCACGCGTCGGTTGGCCGACCAGCAGCACCTTGGGCTGGTGCGCCATCTCGCGCGCCAGCACGAGCTTCTGCTGGTTGCCACCGGAGAACTGCGATGAACGCAGGCCGGGCATTCGTGGACGCACATCGAAGCGTTCCATGAGATCGCGGCAATGGGCGCCGATCGCGGGTCGATCGAGAAGATAACGCGGGCTGAACCGCGGCTCGTCCTGATAACCCAGGATGGACGTCTCGGCGGCCTGGAACGGCGCGACGAGGCCCTGCCGCAATCTGTCCTCCGGCACATGGGCCAAACCGATCGCCCGTCGACCCGCCGGATCGCCAGGATCGTCGGCATCGAAGCGGCGACCGCAAATCGTAACGCTGCCTGAGGTCGGCGCACGGACTCCGGCCAGCACCTGCAGCAATTCGGTCTGGCCGTTGCCGGAGACGCCGGCGATGGCGACGATCTCGCCGGCCCGGACCTCGAGGTCGAGATCGTCGAGCAACGGCACGCCGCGACCGTCGATCAGGCGGAGATGCCCGGCGCGCAGCATCACCGGACCAGGGTGAGCCGGCGCCTTGTCGACCTGCAAGCGCACCTTGCGGCCGACCATCAATTCGGCGAGTTCCTGCGGACCGGTATCGGCCGTGCGCCGCTCCGCGACCACCTCGCCCCGCCGCATCACGAAGACGCGGTCGGTGACTGCCATGATCTCGCGCAACTTGTGCGTGATCAGCACCACCGTCACGCCGCGCTCGCGCAACGTGGCGAGGACGAGGAACAGACGGTCGGTCTCCTGAGGCGTGAGCACCGCGCTCGGCTCGTCGAGGATCAGAATGCGCGCGCCGCGCAGCAGGACTTTCAGGATCTCGACGCGCTGCTGCTCGCCCACCGACAAGTCGGCCACTCGGGCATCGAGATCGACCGACAAGCCGTATTCCCTGCCCAGCCGCTCGACTTCCGCGCGCGCCCTGGCCATGCCGTGCGACAGCAGAAAGCCGCCTTCGACGCCCAGCACCAGGTTCTCCAGCACGGTGAAGCTTTCAATCAGCATGAAGTGCTGGTGGACCATGCCGATGCCGTGCGCGATGGCATCGCGCGGGCTCTCGATGCGCAGCGGCACGCCCTCGACGCGGATCTCTCCGGCATCGGCGTGATAGAGGCCGAACAGGATACTCATCAAGGTCGACTTGCCCGCACCGTTCTCGCCGATGATGCCGGTAATCGTGCCGGACTCGACGCGGAGCGAGACGCCGCGCACGGCGTGCACGCCGCCAAACGACTTGTCGATCGCCGAAAGCTCGATGGCCGGAGGCGCCGTCATGGCCGGCGTCGGTTCACTTGCAGGAATTGTCGCTCATGTAGTCGTGAACCATGATCTTGCCGGCGATGATGTCGGCCTTGGTCTGCTCCACCCTGGCCTTCATCTCCGGCGTGATCAGCTTCTCGTTGTACTGGTCCAGCGTCCAGTCGACGCCGCCCTCCTTCAGGCCCAGCACCGAGGCGCCGCCCTGCCAGGTACCCGCCTGCATCGCCTTGAAGCTTCGATAGGTGGCAAGATCGACGCGCTTGATCATCGACGTCAGCATCGTGCCGGGATGCAGGTGGTCCTGGTTCGAGTCGACACCGATCGCATACTTGCCACGATCCTTGGCCGCCTGAAGCACGCCGGTGCCGGTGCTGCCGGCGGCGGCATAAACCACGTCGACACCGCGATCGAACTGGCCCTTGGCGAGCTCGGCGCCGCGGCCCGGGTCGTTCCAGGCCGCCGGCGTCGTGCCCGTCATGTTCGCGATCAGCTCGGCCTTGGGATTGGCGTACTTGATGCCCTGTTCGTAGCCGCACTGGAAGCGGCGGATCAGCGGTATGTCCATGCCGCCCACGAAGCCGACTTTGCCGGTCTTCGAAGCCAGCGCCGCCGCCACGCCCACCAGGAACGACCCTTCGTGCTCCTTGAAGGTGACCGACTGGACATTGGGCAGGTCGACGACGCTGTCGATCAGCGTGAAATGCGTCCTGGGAAACTCCTTTGCCACCTTCTCCAGGGCGACGCCCTGGGAGAAGCCGACGGCGACGATGGGGTCGTAGCCGCGCTGTGCGAAGCGACGGTGAGCCTGCTCAAACTGCGTCTCGTTGCTGGGCTCGAACTCGGCGGCGGCGATAGTGGTCTCGCTCTTGAACTTCTCGGCCCCCGTGCTCACGCCTTCGTTGAAGGATTTGTCGAACTTGCCGCCGGTGCTGTAGACGATGGCGGGCTTGATCGCGTTTTGCGCCATGGCGGCCGAGCCGGTCGCAACCCCGACAAGCAAGGCCACGAAGAGCAAGCGATAGCGACTGGTCATTGGAGGCTCCCCTGTTGCCGAAAGTCTGGACCGCCGGCGCATCGCGGTCCAGCCGAACCGCCGCTGTCGAGATCAATGAAAGCGCGGCATCAGCTTTGTCCAGAACGCTTCGATCGACTTCATCAGCTTGGGATGCGGCACCAGGCTGTTGTAGGTATAGCAGAACACCCAGTCGACCGGCTGGCGCGCCTGCTGGCTTTCCATGGCGCGCAACACGGTCTCGACCGTGCCCACGAAGGCGTAGCCGTCGGCGACGACCTGCTCCGCAGTCGGGAACTCCCCGGTCCTGGGATCCTGCATGCCCTTGCGAAAGCCGAACGGCTCGAACCAGGCGCGGCCAGAGAACTGGCCCGAGTCGCGCCACAGCGCCATGGCCTCGGCATCGGTCTCGGCGATGATGACGTCGCGCAGCACACCCACTCCCTGCCCCTTCGGCTTTCCCGACACCTCCGAATAGACGCTGTAGAGCTTGTCCTCGTAGACCGGATGCATCGGCGGAAGGATGGGCGTGATGCCTTCCCGGGCACAGAACCGGACGGTGTTCTCCGAACTGGCGAAAGGCTGGAACAGCGGCGGATGCGGCTTCTGCAGCGGCTTGGGCACGACGCCAACCGCGGTCAGAACGCCACGCTCCACGCCCTTGCCCCACTTCTCGGTGGTGTCGAGGGTCCACGGCGTCGGGCCGGCCGGGACCTTCCAGAACTTGCCATCGAAGGTAAGCATCTCCTCGGTCCAGCATTTCTTGACGATGCGGAAATTCTCCTCGAAAGCGAGCCGATTGGCGGTGTCGATCTCGTCATGCTGGTTGGGCAGCGCGCCATGGATGCCGTGGGTCTGCTGGGCCATGACATCGACCCAGCGTCGCTGATAGCCCCGTGCGAAGCCCGCACAGGCGCGGCCGCCGGTCATGTGATCGAGCATCGCGATATCCTCGGCGACACGGATCGGATTGGCCGCCGGCAGCACGATGCCGAGCTGGCCGACCCGAATGCGCCTGGTCTGCATCGCGAAGTAGAGATCGAGCAGCACCGGATTGTTCGAGAGCTCGAAGCCCTCGATATGGAAGTGATGCTCGGTGAAACTCACCGAGTCGTAGCCGAGCTCATCGCCGAGGCGAATTTGCTCGGATAGCTCCTTCAGCATGCGTTGGTACAGGTCTGGCCGCATTCCGGCCATGCCGGACTCGATCTCGGCGCGACTGCCGATGCTCGGCAGATAAAAGAGCGAGGCCTTCATCTCATTTCCCTTTCGGTGTCGCCGCGACGCCCGGCACGGCGGTCAGAAGGGACCTGGTCAGCCCGCCATCGACCACCAGAGCGTGGCCCGTGATATAGCCCGCGGCCGGACTCAGCAGAAAGGCGACGGCATCGGCGATGTCGTCGGGCCTGGCGACGCGCTTCATGGGCACCATGCCGGCACGGCGGCCGGCCAGCCTGGGATCGCGATATATCGCGTCGGTCATCGAGGTGTGAACGAAGCCCGGGCACACGGAGTTAGCACGAATGCCGTCCGCTGCCCACTCCATCGCCATCATCTCGGTCAGCATGATCAGGGCGGCCTTGGCCGGACTGTAGGCGCCGGTCGGAAGCTGCGGCAGGAGGCCTGCCATGGACGCGAGCATCACGATCGCGCCCTTCGATCTTGCGAGATGGGGGTGGGCCGCCTTGCCGAGCAGCCAGTTGGCCCGAAGGTTGATGTCGAAGAGGCGATCCCAGGTGGCGACATCGAGATCGATCAGCTTGCCGGGGGCGGTGATGCCGGCGTTGCCGACGATCGCGTCGATGCCGCCCATCGCCTCCGCCGCGACGGCGATGAGCCGAGCCGGCGCCTTCGGCCTCGCCATGTCCGCCTTGATCGTCCGCACCTTGCACCCCGAGGCGCGCAGCGACCGGGCGAGTGTCTCGAGCTCGTCGAGATAGGCGACGTCGCACAAGGTCAAGGCCTTGGCGCCCTCGGCCGCAAGCTTGAGCGCCGTCGCGCGGCCGATGCCCCGGCTGGCACCCGTGATCACGACGCGCATCGTTCCCTCCTGTCGTTACGAGGAGGGTGGCACGGTTCCGGGCTTGGGGTCGATGGGCAGAAGCTTGTGTAGCCCCATCAGGCTTTCGTAGAGCGAAGCAGCTTGCAACAACGGCGCCTCGCCGCGCGGCCTGCCGACGAGTTGCAAGCCGACGGGGCGGCCGTGTTGGTCGAAGCCGCAAGGCACGGCAATCGCGGGGCTGCCCGCCACGGTGATGGCCGAGTTCACCGTCGAACCCGCCATGTAGTTTTCGAGCTTCCTGCCGGCTATGGTGGCGGGCGCGCGCAAATTGACGTCGAACGCCGCGGTCGGCGCGCCAGGCGTCACCAGCAGATCGTATTTCCCGAAAAACGCCACCATGCGCCGGAACAACGCCGCGCGTTCGCGCTCGGCCCAGGCGAGCCGGCTTGCGCTCTGCTTCAGCCCAAGCTCGGTGTTCCAGATGATGTCCGGCTTGATCTTGCCGCGGTGTTCGAGGATCTGCAGTTCGCGATCGACGACGAACTGCTGGCTGCGCAGCGCCATGAACACCTCGTCCGCCGGACCGAAGTCAGGTGATGCGTCCTCGACGATGCAGCCGAGCTCTTCGAAGCGTTGCGCCGCCTTCGTGCAGAGGTCGCGAATTTCGCCGTCGAGTTGCATCTTGCCGCCGAGGTCGGCGGTGAAGGCTATTCGCTTGGGCGTCACGGGATTGGCGACGGCGGCGCTGAAGGACACGGCGGGCGCGTCGAACGTCATGGGGTCCTGCAGGCAGAAGCCCGCCATGGTATCGAGGAAGAGTGCGAGATCCGCGACGGTGCGGGCCATCGGACCCTGGACCGACTGTGGCGAGTAGAGGTTGTTCGAGGTGCCGCGCGTTACCCGCCCGGGCGACGGCCTCAGACCCACCACCGAGCAGTAGGTTCCCGGACGGCGCAGCGAGCCTCCATGATCGGAGCCGTGGGCCAGCCAGACCTCGCCGGTCGCGATCGAGACGGCGCCACCGCCGGTTGATCCGCCGCAGGTGAGCGAAGTATTCCATGGATTGCGCGTGCGGCCGAACACCTCGTTGAAGGTGCTGCCGCCGGCGCCGAACTCGGGCGTGTTGGACTTTGCCACGACGATACCGCCCTTGCGTTCAATGCGTTCGACGAGAGGATGCGATTTCGTCGGCACGTGATCGGCGAACAGTGGCGACCCATAGGTGGTGCGAACGCCAGCCACATCCGTCAGATCCTTGATCGAAACCGGAAGCCCGGCCAGCCATCCCGGTTCCTCCCTCGCCTGGCCGGCATCACCATCCATGATTCGTCTGGCATGGTCGCGCGCCCGGTCGAAGCAGAGGGTGGGCAGCGCATTCACTGCCGGTTCCACCTCGGCGATTCGCCTCTCCGAAGCCTCGATCAGATCTGAGGGCGTGATCTCGCGCCTCTTGAGACGTGTCACAGCCTCGACGGCGGTCATCCGGTAGAGTGCGTCCCTCGTCACAACCGATTCTCCACATAGTGTCCGCCCTCGCACACAGCATCGTGGGCACAAATCATCCTTGTGGCCATAGCCAGTCTCCCGACGGTGCAACGATCGGACTTGCCGGCGCGTTGGGGCCTCAGCAGGAGCTTTGCTCCTGTCGCCCTTTCCTGACGAAGGGCAAGAGCCCGTCCCGTCGCTCCCCCGCGGGACGGGCTTCCCTTTGGGAGAATGCTGCCCGTCCTAAAAAAGACGGCCGGGGCATGGCCCGGCCGTCTCGCTCGCTTCCCGAGAAGATCGTTACTGAAGAACGATCTCGACGCGGCGGTTCTGCGGCTCGCGCACGCCGTCGCCGGTCGGCACCAGCGGCTGCGTCTCGCCCTTGCCGATGACCGAGATCGCGGTGGCCGGCACGCCGTCACGTACCAACGCGTCCTTGACCGCGTTCGCACGACGCAGCGACAGCGCCATGTTGTAGTCGGCCGGACCCGACGTATCGGTATGACCGGTCGCGGTGATGCGGGCGTTGCCCTTGGTCCGGTAGGCGTCGGCCGCCTGCTTGATCGTGTTCAGGGCCTGGGCCGACAGGTTCGAGCGATCCCAGTCAAAGAACACCATGAACGATGGCGCCGACGGCGCCGCCGGAGCCGGCGGCGGCGCGACCATTGCCGGCTGCCCGAACTTGTAACTGACGCCCAACATGACGGCGATGTTGTTGTTCTCGTAGGCACCCGGGGTGGTCGTGCCGTAGTAGCGGCCCTCCAAATCGACACGGAAATTCGGCGTCGCATTCCAACCCAGGCCGATCATGCCCTGGTAGGCAAACTGAGTACTGCACAAAGAGCAACCGTTGATAGCGGCGTCGGCGAACGCAACACCGGCACCGGCACCGATATACGGTGTGATGGTTGCGCCTGGCAGGAAGTCATAAAGGACGTTCGCCATCACGCTGACCTGCTCGATGCGGCCGGCGGTATTGCTGAAGATGTTGCCGAAGTTCGCTGTCCCCCTGCCGTTGTTCGAGCGGAACATGCCCTCCAGTTCGACACGCGGGCCGACGAAGTCGTAGCCGACCTTGCCGCCTACGGCATAACCCAGATCCATGTTGTAGTTGCCGCTGTTCAGCAGCCAGTTCAGGCCGCCTTCGGCGCCGATATAGACACCGGGAAAGGACTGGCCGGGCGTAAACCAGTCCGTTTGCGCGTTGGCTGCCGCCACCGGCAAGGCGATCAGGGCCGCCGCCCCCAGCAGTGCTTTTCTCATGCGAAACCATCCTTTGAGGCGAAGTGACGACGCTCCAACGACACCAAGTCGCCCTACGTTGCCCGAAAGGGCCTTCCCGGCCACTTTGACGCCCTAGCTGTGGCGTCCGCGCAACAGTCTGGAAAGAGCGGACGGCCGACCGTGCGCAATCGCGCGCCTGATCGCTCTTGGTGAAATCTTGATGATGGACCGCTAAATCTTGTGGCTCATGTCGCTGCATCGGGGTACGCTTGCTTCGGTAAGCAAGGAGGTGCCTATCCGCTCGAGGACCCTGTGCCCCGACGGAGCCGAGACCACCGGTGGAATGCCCGCCGGGTGCCCTCTGGGACGCATCTTCCCATCTACTGCCGATCGCCCTCGCCTCCGCCTGCGGAGGCGTTTTTGCTTTCGGGCGCCCGGCTCCGCTCACCCGCCTCTCGCTCCGGAGTACGAATATGGCCAAACGCGCCGCCCGCCGCGCCAAGCTTCACGCCGTCGACAGCACCCGTATTCACAACCTCGTCTTCGATCAGACGCCAGCCAACGACCGGGACCAGAGCTACATCAGGAAAATCAGACCGCGCAGCGACAATCAGCGCCTTCTGATGGAGGCGATCGAGGCCAAGCCGCTCACTATTGCCGTCGGGCCCGCCGGTACCGGCAAGACCTATCTCGCTATCTCCGCCGCGGTGGAGGCTCTGGAGGCCGGCACGGTGTCGCGCATCGTCCTTTCCCGGCCAGCCGTCGAGGCCGGCGAGAATCTGGGCTTCCTGCCGGGCGACATGCGCGAGAAGCTCGACCCCTACCTGCGGCCGCTCTGGGACGCGCTGAACGATCGGCTGGGCGCCAAGCGGCTGCGCCAGCACCTCGACGACGGCACGATCGAAATCGCCCCCGTGGCCTTTATGCGCGGTCGCACGCTGAACAACAGCTTCGTGCTGATCGATGAGGCGCAAAACTGCACCTACGGCCAGATCAAGATGCTGCTGACCAGACTCGGCTGGCACTCGACAATGGTCATGACCGGGGATCCCGACCAGACGGATTTGCTGCCTGAGCTTTCGGGCCTTGGCGCCATCGCGAGGCGCCTGGAAGGTTTCGCGGACGTGGCTGTGATACGGCTGGTCGACAAGGATGTGGTGCGCCATCCGCTGGTGGCGCGGATGCTGTCAGTGCTCTAAAGCCACCAAAGTTATCCACATATGGCAGCGTAGCAAACGATCAGTCCAAAACAGGAACGTCAATCGGCTGCCATCGGCCAGGCAAATCGTCAGCGGCCGGAATAAGCGAGGGTCGACAAGGAATTAGGGTCGCAGTGGCAGCGCGCTGCCACCATGCCTACATTGAGTCAATATGGTGACGTCGAGGTAACGTCGGCCATGCGATCAGGTTTTTCACAGACTTCCCCACACCCTCGTGAACGACGAAGCCGACATTGAACAGCCGCTGAGCGAAGGCTCCCTCGCGGACGGCATGCGAACTATCGCCGACTTCGTGCGCACCCTGCCTCGAAAGCCGGGCGTGTACCGCATGATCGCGGCCAGTGGCGAGGTCCTCTATGTCGGCAAGGCGAGGTCGCTGCGCAGCCGGGTTGCGGCGTATACGCAGCCCACGCGGCTGGCCACCCGCCTGATGCGCATGGTGTCGGCGACCCGAACGATGGAATTCGCGGTCACCGACAGCGAGGCCGAGGCACTGCTGCTGGAAAACAACCTGATAAAGCGCTTCCGGCCGCGCTTCAACGTGCTGCTGCGCGACGACAAGTCCTTTCCCTACATCGTCATCCGCCGTGACACGGAATGGCCGCAACTTGCCAAGCACCGCGGCACGCGCGAGCCCAGCAACGAATATTTCGGACCGTTCGCCTCGGCAACTGCGGTCAATCGCACGCTCTACGCATTGCAGCGGGCCTTTCCCCTGCGTTCCTGTTCCGATGGCGTCTTCTCGACCCGGACGCGGCCCTGCCTGCAATATCAGATCAAGCGTTGCACGGCGCCCTGCGTCGGCCGCATCGACAAGCCGGAATACGACAGGATCGTCGACGAGGTGCGCGACTTCCTGGGCGGCCGCAATCGCGAAGTCCAGCAGGCGCTGTCACAACGCATGGAGCAGGCCTCGGGCAACCTCGAATTCGAACAGGCCGCCGTGCTGCGCGACCGCATCAAGGCGCTGGCGCACATCCAGTCGCACCAATCGATCAGCCTGCATACGATCGACGAGGCCGACATCTTCGCCGCACATGCCGAAGGCGGTCAGGTCTGCGTCCAGGTCTTCTTCCTGCGCGCCGGGCAGAATCTCGGCAACCGCGCCTACTTTCCGAGCCATGCCAAGGAACTCGACGAGGCGGCCGTCCTGTCGGCCTTCATTGGCCAGTTCTACGAGTCGCGCCCGGCACCCAAGCTGGTGCTGACGAGCCACGACGTGGCGGAGGCCGAACTTCTGGAAAGCGCGCTGGCCTTGTCGGCCGGCCACAAGGTCGAGATCCGCAATCCCAAGCGTGGCGACCAGAAGGATGCCCTCGATCAGGCGGTCACGAACGCCCGCGAGGCGCTTGCGCGCCGCATGGCCGAACGCGGCACCCAACGCCAGCTCCTCGAAGGCGTGGCGCGGGTGTTCGGTCTCGATGCGGCGCCGGAGCGCGTCGAAGTCTACGACAACAGCCACATTCAGGGCGCGGCCGCGATCGGTGCCATGATCGTCGCCGGACCGGACGGCTTCATCAAGAACTCGTATCGCAAGTTCAATATCAAGACCGAGGGGGCGGCCGGCGACGATTTCGCCATGATGCGCGAGGTCATGAGCCGGCGGTTCGGTCGTGCGCTGAAGGAGAATCCCGAACGCGACGAGGAGCATTGGCCGGACCTCGTGCTGATAGACGGCGGGCAAGGCCAGCTCGAGGCGACCCGACAGGTGCTGGCCGAGCTCGGGCTCGAGGATATCGCCACGGTCGGCATCGCCAAGGGACCAGACCGGGATGCCGGTCGCGAACGGTTCTTCGCGCCTGGCAGACCGCCTTTCTCTCTCGAACCCCGCGATCCCGTCCTCTACTTCCTGCAGCGTCTGCGCGACGAGGCGCACCGCTTCGCGATCGGCACCCATCGAACGCGGCGGGCGGCGGGCATCACGCGCTCCGTTCTGGACGAGGTGCCGGGCATCGGCGCCGGCCGCAAGCGCGCCTTGCTGCATCACTTCGGCAGCGCGCGGGCAGTCGCGGTGGCGACATTGGACGACATCAAGGCAGTGCCCGGGATATCCGATGCTCTCGCCCGCAAGATCCACGATCATTTTCGGGGCGGACATTGAGCGTCTTCGCCGCACCGTCGGGTGACAGGCGGCGATGAATGGGCATTATGGTTCAGGGACATTCATGCTGAACACCGCCAACATCCTCACCCTGTCGCGCATTGTGGCGATTCCGCTGGTCGTTGCCTGCCTGTGGGTCGACCGGCCCTGGTCGCCTTGGGTGGCGGTGTTCCTGTTCGCAGCGGCGGCCGTCACCGACTGGTTCGACGGCTACTTTGCCCGCCGCTATCACCAGATTTCCCGGCTCGGCCGTTTTCTCGATCCGATCGCCGACAAGCTCCTGGTGGCTGCGGTCCTCGTCATGCTGGTGCAGAATGGCCCTTTGAGCGGCGTGCACGTCTTTGCCGCCTTGATCATCCTCGCCCGCGAGATCCTGGTGTCGGGCCTGCGTGAATTTCTGGCCGAACTGCGCGTCGGCCTGCCGGTCAGCCAGCTCGCCAAATGGAAGACAGCCGTGCAAATGGCCGCCATCGCCTTTCTTCTCGTCGGCGATGCGGCCGCGCCGTGGGTGACGACGATCGGCCTCTGGCTGATCTGGATCGCGGCTGGCCTCACCTTGGTGACCGGCTACGACTATCTCCGGACCGGATTACATCATATGGCGGAAGACACGCCGCCCGGCAGTGCCCAATGAAGGTGAAGTACTTTGCCTGGATGAAGCGGACCGTCGGTTTGGCCGAAGAGCAGGTCGAACCGCCGTCCGGCGTGCGCACGGTCGGCGACTTGATCGCGTGGCTGCGCACGCGGAGCGATGGCCATGCCGAGGCGCTGGCCGAAGGCGCCGCCTTCGGCGCGGCGGTCGATCATCGGACGGCGCCGTTCGACACGCCGCTCGCCGGCGCCAAGGAAGTCGCGTTCTTTCCGCCTTTCACGGGAGGCTGACGCCATGGCCGTCCGGATCCAGGAAGCCGACTTCGATATCGGCGCCGAAATCGAGACGCTGACCGAAGGCAACAAGCGCATCGGCGGCCTCGCGGTGTTCGTCGGGCTGGTCCGCGAGATGCACGTGCGCGACGGATTGCATCGCGAGCGGATCGACGCGCTCACCCTCGAGCACTATCCGGGAATGACCGAGAAAGCATTGGAGGAGATCGAAGCCGAGGCCAACCGCCGGTGGCCGCTCGAAACGACTCTCATCGTGCACCGTTACGGAAGGCTCGGCGCAGGTGATCGCATCGTCCTCGTCGCCGTCGGCTCGCCGCATCGAGAGGCTGCGTTCGAGGCGTGCGAGTTTCTGGTCGACTGGCTCAAGACCAAGGCGCCGTTCTGGAAGCTCGAGGACACGCCCGCTGGCGAAAAGTGGGTCGGCGCGGACGCCCGTGATGACACGGCCGCCGCGCGTTGGAACCGCAAGGTGTAGCTTTTACCTCGGCGGACCGATCGTGCCCGCGACTGCGGTGACACCGCCGGCGTATCCGAAGCGATCGCGCGCCATGGCTTGGCGCGGCTCGACCGAGACCACCGCCTGATCGTGCGCCATGGTGCACTCCGTTCTTCATCAGGAAACAGCGCATGGCGGCCCGGAGTTGCCCTCGCTATCCCCGGTAATTCTCGACGATCCTGGCCGGGCGCACCTCGGCCTCGTCCGGATTGCGTCCGAACTCGCGCAGCGCGCGCCGCTGGCGCAGCAGATCCCAACAGCGATCGAGCTCGACGTTGATCCCTTCGAGCCGCTCTCTTTCCGAATCGGAAATATCACCCTTGGCGTAGAGCTTCTTCTCCTCCGCAACCAGATGCTCGATATGCCTGAGCACGGTCTGGTCCGTGACATGCGTCATGACCGATCTCCTCCATCAAAGGATGTGGGCGATTCTCAGCCCAGAGCCACCAACGCCAGATTGGCAAGTCCGCGTCCGCGCAGCCGGTCTGCCGCCATGAGCGACCGCTGTCCGCTGCGGCAACAGAGGACAATGCGTTGCGATGGTGGAGGTTGCGTGACGATCTCCTCGATATGTTCGACGTCGAGTCGGCGAGCGCCGTCGAACGGCGAGATCGGCGCCTCATCGAGGCTGCGCAGGTCGATCACCAAGTCGTCCGACGCGACGGCGGCAGGCGCGATGAAAGGCACGGAATATTCAGGCTCGGGGCTGCCTTCGAATCCGAAGCCGCCAAAGGCCATCTTCCGTGCGTCGAAAGTGACGACCCGGCCCAGCACCGTCGGCTCGAGCTTCAGCAGGAGATGGAGCGCGAGATGGGCCTGCAGGCTGCCCAGCACGGCAACGGCCGTGCCGAGAACGCCAACCGTCGCGCAAGTCCCGCCATCGATCGAGACATCGGGAAATACCGCACGATAACTCGGACCGCCGCCGCAGAAGGCGCCGACGTAACCCGTGAGGCCGATCACCGATGCGCTGACCAGCGGCTTGGACGCGGCGCTGCAGCCATCACTCAGGATGTAAGTGACGGCAAAGCTGTCGGCGGCATCGACAATCACGTCCGCTTGCGCCATCAGGCCGGCGGCATTCTGTGGCGTCAGCCGTTCGACCCTCGCCTCGATCGACAGGTCGGGGTTGAACCGTTGCAGAGCAGCACGCGCCGCCTCGGCCTTCGCCTTGCCGATATCGGGCATGGCGAAAAGCGGCTGGCGGTGGAGATTGCTCTCCTCGACCGTATCGTGGTCGACGATCGTGAGCCTGCCGACGCCGGCGCCGGCAAGATACTGCAGCACCGGGCAGCCGAGTCCGCCCGCGCCCACCACGAGTACCGAGGAAGCCGCGAGCCGCGCTTGGCCCGGGGCGCCGACTTCCTCGAGAATCGTCTGCCGCACGTACCGGTCGGTCATGCCATCACCCGCGTGGCGGCGAGCCACGCCCTCGTCTGCCCCATCGGGTCGGCATGGTTGACGATGTCGCTCACGACCGCCGCCGAGTCGGCGCCCGCGGCGAGGCAGAGCTTCGCCCGCTCGACCGTCAGCCCACCGATCGCCACCAGCGGCTTGCGACCGATCAGCTTCTTCCATTCGCCGATCCGCTCCAGCCCCTGCGGTGTCCATGGCATTTTCTTCAGGAGCGTCGGATAGATCGGACCGAGCGCCACATAGTCGGGATCGACGGCGAGACCTTTTTCCAGTTCGACGTGGTCGTGCGTGCTAACGCCGAGCAGAAGGCCGGCGCGGCGGATCGCCTTCACGTCCGCATCGGCCAGATCTTCCTGCCCGAGGTGGACCCAGCCGCACTTCTCGTCGACGGCAATCTGCCAATAATCATTGACGATCAGATCGGCCCCGTGCGCCGCGCATGACGCCTTGGCTGCGCGCACCTGGCGCCGCAGCTCGGCATCAGGCTGATCCTTGATCCGGAGCTGGATGAATCGTGCACCAGCCGAAGCCAGGCGCCCCACCCAGTCGGCATCGGGCACGACGGGATAGAAACGACCGATCATCGTCAATCTCCGAGCGCCGCACGGCCGATGGTCGGCGTCGAAGGCACCGCCATGTCGCGCGGCTCCATGGGCTGCGCGTTGAACGCCAGCCGGCCGCCCTCTATGGCAAGCGCAAAGGCCCTTGCCATCGCCGCCGGATCCCCTGCTTCGGCCACGGCCGTGTTAAGCAGCACGGCGTCATAGCCCAGCTCCATGGCCGCCGCGGCATGCGACGGCACCCCCACGCCGGCATCGACCACCAGGGGAATGTCGGGGAAGTGAGCCCGCAAGGCCTTCAGGCCATAGACGTTGTTCAATCCCCGCGCCGAGCCGATCGGCGCACCCCAGGGCATCAGCACGCGACAGCCCGCCTCGACCAGACGGTCGGCCACGGCAAGGTCCTCGGTCGTGTAGGGAAAGATCTCGAAGCCTTCTTCGGCCAGCACCTGTGCGGCTTCGACCAGGCCAAAGACATCGGGCTGCAGCGTGTCTTCGTCCCTGATCACCTCGAGCTTGATCCACGGCGTCTCGAAGAGCTCACGCGCCATGTGCGCGGTCGTCACGGCTTCCTTGACCGTGTGGCAGCCCGCGGTGTTGGGCAGCACACGCACCCCGAGCGATCGCACCATGGACCAGAAACTCTGGCCGGCGCGCTCCGGCCCCGCTTCGCGACGCAGCGAGACCGTCACCACTTCCGCACCCGACGCCTGGATCGCCTCGCCCAGGATCTTCGGCGACGGGTAGCGCGCCGTCCCCAGCAAGAGG
The DNA here is from genome assembly GCF_036558665.1 of Reyranella sp. Taxonomy (GTDB): domain Bacteria; phylum Pseudomonadota; class Alphaproteobacteria; order Reyranellales; family Reyranellaceae; genus Reyranella. The sequence goes on from NZ_DATBFE010000030.1 coordinate 23,377, forward strand.
CGCGATTTGAGCTCGACACCGTAAAACGACATCTTTCAGCCTCCCTGCATGGGCGCCACGACCTCGATCTGGTCGCCCTCGGCAAGCTTCGTCGTCGACCGCACAGCGGCGGCAACGAAGCGCCCATTCACTGCCGTCGCGATCTTCCGCCCGCCAAAGCCCAGCGCGTCGAGAGTGACGGCGAGCGTGCCAGGCTCGACATCATGCTGGTCGCCGTTCACGTAGATCTGCATCGATCGTCTCCAGGGAAGGAAGCAGGTCAGAGACCCGCACCACCACCTCTCGGGCCAGCGCCGGCGCCAACAAGAAACCATGGCGGTAGAGGCCATTGGCATAGAGGGTCCGCCCATCCTGCCGCACCGCGGGCAGATTGTCGGGAAACGCAGGTCGTACATCCGCGTTAATCTCGAGGATCTCGGCCTCACCGAACGCCGGATGGAGCGCATAGGCGGCGTTCAGAAGATCGACTGCGGAACGCACGGTCGGCCCGCCGCGTCTTTCGCTTTCGATCATCGTGGCGCCGATCATGAACACACCCTCGCCGCGCGGCACGATGTAAAGCGGGATACGTGGATGCAGCATCCGCACCGGCCGGGCAAGATCGATCTCTCGCGAACGGATCACCAGCATCTCGCCGCGCACCCCGCGGAGGTCGACGAGCGCGTCGCGCGCGCCAAAGCCACGGCAATCGACGACCAGATCGTGTCGCGACGCGGCAGCAGAGAAAGAGACGCCGAAGCGGATCGGCACGCCGCGCCGGCGCAAGGCGTCGGCCAGTGCCGCGAGCGCCTGGCGCGGATCGAGGTGCGCTTCGCCCGCGAAGAACAATGCGCGGCGGAAGCGGCCGGCGAGATCGGGCTCGAGCTCGGCAAGGCGCGCCGCCTCGATCCATTCGAAATGCTCGGTCCGCGCAGCGAAGCGCGACAGCTCGCCGGCGTCGCGTGCCTGGGCAACCACCAGGCTTCCCCGACGGACCGTGCCCGGAAAGCGTTGCATCCACCAGTCGATCGACGGCGCTCCGCGCGTGGCGACAGCCGGCTCTGTGGTCGCACGTTCGCACCACGGCGCCAGCATGCCGCCGGCCATCCACGAGCAGCAACCGTCGCCCAGCGTGCGGCCGCGCTCGACCACCTCGACCGCGTATCCGCTTTCGCCGAGCTCGAGCGCGCAGCAGAGGCCCGCAACGCCGGCACCAACGACAATGACCTTCGCCTGGCTCAACTGATAACTCCCGTTCCTTCGCCGGCATGACCCGGATCAGGTTCAAAGGGTTCAGCCGCTCCGGCTGTCTCAGACCAGCCTCCTCGATCGAGACCGGACACCCCTCGGACGTTCGATAAGCAGACTGCGGGGAGGCCGACCTGTCAAGCTGACACGTTATGCCGCTTTCGCACGCGCCAACTGCGCGAAATGACCTGATTCGCCGAAACCTTCGCAGTCGGGCTGGCGCACCAGTTCGGCATAGTCCGCCATCAGCGTGCGGGTCATCGGTCCGATCTGGTAGTGGCGCGCGTCGACCGCACCAACCGGCACGATCTCGGCCGCCGTTCCACACAGGAACACCTCGCTCGCATCGTCGAGTTCCTGCGGCGCCACCGCCCGCTCCTCGACCGTCCAACCGCGCCTCTCGGCCATGCCGATGACCGCGCGCCGCGTGATGCCGTCGAGAAAATTCTCGACCTTCGGCGTCACGAGCTTGCCGCCTATCGCCAGAAAAATGTTGGCGCCGGTCGATTCGGCGAGGCGACCCTTCCAGTCGAGCATCAGGGCGTCGTCGAAACCCGCCTTGAGCGCGCGGTCCTTCTCGATGCCGCAGATGATGTAGAGGCCGGCGGCCTTCGCCTCGCCGGGCGCCACCTCGGGGGCGGGCCGCCGGTACTTGGCCATCGTGACCCTGATGCCGCCGGGCTTCACTTGCACGGAGAGGCGGCCTTCCTGCGCCCAAGGCGCGATGGCAAGATGCACTGTCGTTCCGATTGCCGATACGCCCATCACTTCTGACCCGCGCCAGGCGATCGGCCGCACGTAGCCAGAAGTGAGATCATTGGCCTTGACGACCGCTCGGGTGGCCGCGTCGATCTCTTCACGCGTCCACGGCAGCTCGTAGTCGAGCAGGCGAGCCGAGTTGATCAAGCGGGCGCTATGGGCAGCAAGGCGAAAGACACGGCCCTCATAGACGCGCTCGCCCTCCAAAACGGCGGAGCCATAGTGCAACGCATGGGTCAGGACATGGGTCTTCGCCTCGCGCCAGGAAATCAGCGCACCATCGCACCAGATCGAGCCGTCACGATCTGCCATGGTTAATGACATTGCTTTTTCTCCAGTTCCAAAATGCCGGAGCGGTCGAATATCTCCCGCAAAACGAAAGTTTCGGTCCAAATAGGTCAGTATTACTGACCTTTGTCAAGAGCGTGTTTCCGAAGCGAAGACCAGGCCCAGGCTGTGCGGTGTCAAGGTGACGTCCGACACTCTATAGTGCCGCCGCAAACGCAGAAGACATGTCCGTGATGGTGGAAACCAGATCTCCCGCTAACCCGCTGTTTCTGCGTGACGAAGAACTGCGACAAGGCATCGAACTCATGTTCTATGCCTATCGCGACTTCACTTTCGAGAGCGACCAGCAGCTCAAGCGCTATCAACTGGGTCGCGCGCATCATCGCGCGCTCTATTTCATCGGCCGCCATCCCGGCCAGACGGTCGGCCATTTGCTGTCGATCCTGAAGGTCACCAAGCAGTCGATCAGCCGCGTGCTGAAGGACCTGCTCGAGCAGCAGTATGTGGAGCAGAAGAGCGGCGCGCGCGACCGCCGCGAGCGCAGGCTGTGGCTCACCGAGAAGGGCCAGGCGCTCGAGCGCGACCTGACCGACCGCCAAAGCCAGCGTTTTGCCCGCGCTTATCGCGAAACCGGCGCCGAGGCGGTCGAAGGCTTCCGCAAGGTGCTGTTGGGCCTGCTCGATCCGGCGGAACGCATCGAGGTCGACAGGCGCGTGCGCGGGCCCGGCCGTTGACCGGCATGGATGTAGCGCCAGACAAGCCCCATATCCTGGTCGTCGATGACGATACCCGCCTGCGCGACCTGTTGAAATCCTTCCTCTCGCGTAACGCCTTTCGCGTCACCGTGGCCGGCAGCGCCGGCGAGGCCCGGGAGCGGCTCGCCGCCCTCAACTTCGATCTGATCGTGCTCGACGTCATGATGCCCGGTCAGACCGGCCTCGACTTCGCTGCCGAATTGCGCCGCACGGACAACGTGCCGATCCTTATGCTGACGGCCAGGGGCGAACCGAAGGACCGCATCGCCGGCCTCGAGACCGGAGTCGACGACTATGTCGGCAAGCCCTTCGAGCCACGCGAGTTGCTGTTGCGCATCCAGAGCGTGCTGCGACGCGGCCGAGCTGCCGAAGTCGCGGCCGAGCCCGACAACGTGACGTTCGGCCCAATGCAGTTCGATCTGGCGTTGGGCGAACTCACTCAAAAGGGCAAGCGTGTGCCGTTGACTGAAGCCGAGATTGCGCTTCTGCGGGCGCTTGGCGCACGCATGGGCGAGGTCCTGAGCCGCGAGGCGTTGTGCAGGAGCGTGGGCGGCGGCCTCAACGAACGTGCAATCGATGTCCAGGTGACACGATTGCGCCGCAAGATCGAGCCGGACCCCGGCTTTCCGCGCTACCTGCGTACCGTGCGCGGCCAGGGCTATCGCCTGGTGGATGCATGAGTCGTCCGGAATGAAACGGATCGGCGATCTGTTCGAGACGGTCGCGACGTGGGCCGACCGCCACTCGCCCCAGACGCTGTTTGCGCGCGCGCTGATCATCATCGTGGTGCCGATGCTGATCCTGCAGGCACTCAGCGCATATTGGTTCTACAGCCAGCGCGGCGACAACGTCACCAACAGACTCGCCTTCCTGCTGGTGCGCGACCTCAGAGCGCTGATCGCCATGCGCCACGATTTCCCCGACGAGGCGCATCGTCTGTGGATCGTCCACCATGCGCAGATCGACCTGCTTATGGATGTCAGCTTCCGCAAGGGCATCATCGAGCAATGGAAGCCGCCCGACCACTATGACATCGTGGGGCGCGAGGTGCAGGGTGCGCTCGATGCCGATCTCAAGCGGCCCTACTTCATCGACAACGACGTCGGCGGCAACCAGCTGCTGCTCGAGATCCAGCTCAACAACGGCGACATCATGACGGTGCGGGTGCCGCATCTGCGCCTTACCTTCGGCTCGAGCTTCGCCTATGTGCTGGCCCAGCTCGGCCTCGCCCTCGTCCTGTTCGGCCTCGCAATCTGGTTCATGCGTCGCGAGCTGGTGCCGATCGAGCATCTCGGCGTCGCCGCCGATGCGCTCGGCAAGGGGCGCGACATTCCCGATTTTGCCTTCTCCGGCGGCACGCGCGAGGTTCGCAATGCCGCCCGCGCCTTCCAGACGATGCGGATCAGGCTGAGTCGTTCGATCCAGCAGCGCACCGAGATGCTGGCCGGCGTCAGCCACGACCTGCGCACGCCTCTCACGCGTATGAAGCTCTCGCTCGCCCTCCTGCCCGATTCACCGGAGACCAAGGAGCTCGGTGACGACGTCGCCGACATGGAGCGCATGATCGAGGGCTATCTCGCCTTCGCGCGCGGCGAGGGCGACGAGGAGACGAGCCCGGTCGATCTGTCGGAAGTGCTGGAAGAGGTGGTGGCCGGCGCGCGGCGCGACAGCGCCGATGTCGGGCTGGGCGTCGAGGGCGACATGCATGTCGAGTTGCGGCCGCTTGCCATGAAGCGCTGCCTCACCAACGTTCTCTCCAATGCGCTGCGGCACGGCACGCGCGCCGAAATCCGGGCCGTGCGAGGCCGCACCTCGGTCGAAGTCATTGTCGACGATAACGGACCGGGAATCCCGCCCGACCGCTACGAGGACGTGTTCCGCCCCTTCTATCGCCTCGACGAATCGCGCAACGTCGAGACCGGAGGTGTGGGCCTCGGCCTCACCATCGCGCGCGATGTGGCACGCAGTCACGGCGGCGATGTCTCGCTCGCCGCCTCGCCACTCGGCGGTCTGCGTGTGATCGTGAGGATTCCGCTTTGAGCCGCCCGGCGCTTGTAGCAGGACGGCCTGTGCTATAGTGCCGGCAATAGCCTCGAGAAGAAATGTCCAGGACCCAGTCGCTCAGCTTCGCCCGCGTGCCGCATCCGTCGCCGATCCCGGCCGACAAGCGCGCGGAACTCCTCAAGAATCCGGGCTTCGGCCGGGTCTTCTCGGACCACATGGTGACGATCCGCTACGGCGAGCCCCAAGGCTGGCACGACGCCCGGATCGAGCCGCGCGCGCCGATCTCCATGGATCCGGCCGCCGCCGTCCTGCACTACGCCCAGGAGATCTTCGAGGGGCTGAAGGCCTACCGCACGGCCAGCGGCGGGGCGACGCTGTTTCGACCGGAGGAGAACGCCCGCCGCTTCCAGCAATCGGCGGAGCGGCTCGCCATGCCGATTTTGCCGGAGGCGCTGTTTCTCGAGGCGTGCGATCTGCTGGTGAGCACCGACCGCGAGTGGATCCCGGACGGCGACGGCAGTCTCTACCTCCGGCCGTTCATGTTCGCCAACGAGATCTTTCTCGGCGTGAAGCCCTCATCGGACTACCTTTTCATGGTGATCGCCTCGTCGGTCGGCGCCTATTTCAAGACCGACGCACCGGCCGTCTCGGTCTGGGTCTCGACCGAGTACACGCGAGCGGCACCCGGCGGCACCGGTGCCGCCAAGTGCGGCGGCAACTACGCGGCGAGCCTGCTCGCCCAGGCCGAGGCGACCCGCCATGGCTGCGACCAGGTCGTGTTCCTTGACGCCAGGGAGCAGCGCTGGGTGGAGGAGCTGGGTGGCATGAACATCTTCTTCATCTTCGATGACGGCTCTCTGTCGACGCCACCGCTCGGCGGCACGATCCTGCCAGGCGTCACGCGCTCCTCGCTGATCACACTCGCCATGGACAAGGGCATCAAGGTCCGCGAGGAACGCTATTCGATCGACCAGTGGCGCGCCGACGCCGGCAGCGGACGCCTGCGCGAGGCCTTCGCCTGCGGCACCGCCGCAGTCGTGACGCCGATTGGCACGGTCCGCAGCACGGACGGCGAGTTCAAGATCGGCAATGGCGGATCGGGCGCGAAGACCGAGGAGCTGAAGGCTGCGCTGGTCGGCATCCAGCGCGGGCGCGACGCCGACCCGCATGGCTGGATCCACAAGGTCTTCTAGAACAGCTTGCCGCCGTCCGGCACCTGCTTGTCCGGGACGACCAGCACGACGGCGCCCTCTCTGTCGGGAAATCCGAGCGTCAGCACCTCCGACATGAACTTGCCTATCTGGCGCGGCGGGAAGTTCACGACCGCCGCGACCTGCCGGCCGATCAGGCTTTCGGGCGTGTAGTGCGCGGTGAGCTGGGCCGAGGATTTCTTGATGCCGAGTTCCGGGCCGAAATCGATCTCGAGCGTAATGGCGGGCTTGCGCGCGCCATCGAGCGGACGCGCGGTACGCACGGTGCCGACGCGGATATCGACCTTGGCGAAGTCGTCGTAAGCGATGGTGCTCATACCGCCGCAGCCTACGGCCCGACGGCCAAAAGAAAAGGGCCGTCCAAGACGGCCCTCGTACCATCGGCTTGCGGCCGACCGGCTTACTTCTTGGCGATCGCGGCCTTGACCTCGTCGGTCAGCTCGGCGATGCGATCGTTGAGGACGCCGAAGGCTTCGCTCTGGCCCTTGGTGTAGAGCTCACCGAGCTCCTTTGCATTGGCGAGCACGACGTCATAGCTCTTCTTCGCGAAGTCGATCTGCTTGGCAGCCTTCTCCTCGACCGTGGCGGCGGCAAGCACTTCGCTGCCATGCTTGGAGAAATCTTCCAGCGCCGCGCGGAGCATGTCGCCCTGGCGCTGCGCGATCGTCTTCAGCGACTCGACGGTCGAGGTGCCGGCCGTGGTGATGGCGGCGAAATTCTTGCGGTTGGCCTCGACGATCGACTCGATATTGACCATCGGGAACTTGAACTCGCCGGCGAACTTGGTGAAGTCGAAATCGGCGAACGGGTTCTTGAAGCTGCCATTGGCGTACATGAAGATCTCCTGAAGGACTGATGGGACTAGAGCTGAAATCCGCTGTTATGCTGCGTTGCACAACGACGCTGAATGTAGATGCTGCACCTGCGAAGTCAAGGGACTTTGTGCAATGCACAAAAAATTATCTCACCGTCGCATCTGACTCCCTCGTCCGAGGAGAAACTCGTTTTCTTTCAAATAGTTGAGACCACCTTTCCGCGGCTTTCAGGCGGTGATCCAGAGCCGCCATTGTTTTGGAAAGGTCGCCCGTCTCGTCGCGCTCGAATGTTCGAGAAACGGCATAGTGAATGGTGAGAAGCCCGTTTTGCCGCAGCGCACCCACCAAGCCGTCGCTGGGGAGCGCAGCGGCCTCCAGCATCGCTCCCATTGAACGCATCAGTGCCGGACCGAGGGCCAAGGCGAGCAGCGGATCGCGCACAGCGGCGTGCCGAATCTCGCGCAGCGCATCGCGATGCGGACGCAGCGCATCGTAGCGGCGCATCATCACGTCGAACAGCCGATCGCGCGGCGTCTCTTCCGGGTCCGGATCACGTGGCGTGTCGGCGAGGACCTGCGAGTCGACACCCCGCATGAAGGAGGTCACGAGCGACACCTTGTCGGGATGAAGCCGGTACAGCTCGCCGACGCCAAGGCTTGCAGCCTTTGCGACATCGGCCAGCGTGACGTGAGCGAATCCCCTTTCCGCGACCAGAGCGAGAAACGCCTCGACAGTGCGGTCCGGCGTTTCGCTCATCCGGCGAGTTCCCTGGAGCGCCGTGATGCCGCAGCGAGCGCCTTGTCGAAAATCGGTTGCAGTCCATCGGCGGCCATCAGGACCTTCAAGGCTTCGGCGGTGGTGCCGCCCGGGCTGGTGACGTTAACGCGCAACTGCGCCGCGGGTTCGGTCGATTGCCGCAGCAATTCGCCGCTGCCGGTCACGGTCGCACGTGCGAGCTGCATGGCCATGTCGGAGGCGAGCCCCAGCTTGGCGCCGGCGGCGGCCATCGCCTCGACCAGCAGGAAGACATAGGCTGGCCCGCTGCCGGAAAGGGCGGTGACCGGATCCATGAGCGCCTCGTCTTCCACCCAGAGGGCCTGCCCTACCGCCTCGAGGAGATCCTGGCACTTGCTCCTCTCGGCCGCCGAGACGCCCTGGGCGGCAGTCGCCACGGTGATCCCCTGCTTGACGGCTGCCGGTGTATTGGGCATGGCGCGCACGACCTTCGCCGTCTTGCCGAGATGACCGGCAAAATAGTTGAGGGTCTTGCCGGCGGCGATCGACAGGAACACGGCTCCTTCATCGGCGAAACGTTTGAGATCCGGCAACGCCGCGTCCATCGTCTGCGGCTTCACCGCCAGAACGACGATCTCGGGCGTCTCGCTGACTTCCGAAGTCGATGCCACAGCGCGCAGCCCCGGTCTGCGCGGCCGTTGCGCGTCGACGGGTTCGGCCACGACCACGTCGGCTGGCGCAAGCCCACGGGCCAGCCAACCCTCGAGCAAGGCACCGCCCATCTTGCCGCAGCCGACCAACAAGAGCTTGCCCATGCCGTCCCCCTTCGCCCCTCTAGCGCCCCTTGAACCTCGCCGGCCGCTTCTCGCGGAAGGCGGCAGCTCCCTCCTTGCGGTCGTCGCTGCCCGCGATCTGCTCGAGCTTGTAGCGCTGCGGCACGAAGATCTCCGCAGGCCCGCGCGGCAAGGTCTGGTTCGCAAAATCGCGCAAGGTCCGGATCACGAGCGGCGCGGAGTTGGCAATGACGCTCGCCATGCGCCGAGCCTCTTTGCGCTCCTCGCCGAGCGGAACGACCTTGTTCACGAAGCCCACATCATAGGCGCGCCTCGCCGGGATCTCTTCGCCCAACAGCAAGAGCTCCATGGCGACCTTGTGTGGCATGCGCGAGACGATGCCCGGCATCAGCCCGCCGAAGACACCGACTTTCGCCTCGGGGTACATGAATTTGGTGGTATCGGCGGCAACCATCAGGTCGCAGGTCATGACCAGGCATATGCCGCCGCCGATCACCCACCCCTGGGTGGCGGCGATCACAGGCTTGCTGAGCTTGCAGGAAACGTCCGGGACAGCCTTCCACATCGCGGCCGGCGGATCCTTGAGATCGGCACCGACGCAGAAGGCGGGGCCGTCGGCCTGCAGAACGGCTACCTGGTCGCCGCCCGCTTCGAAGGCGCGCCAGGCGTCGGAGAGGCCGTCGCACAGCTCCTGGGTCAAGGCATTGCGCTTCTCGGCGCGCGCCATGGTGATGGTGGTGATACCCTCGCTCGACTCGACTTTGACAAGGCTCACGGCGTCCCTCCGGCAGGCGGCGTTGTTGCGCGGGATGCTATCAGCCGCCCATACTCGCTGCATCAGGAGTCCCATCATGCAGACCCGCAATCCCTTTATCGATGATCTCACCAAGCTCGCCAACGGTGCCATGGGCGCGCTTACCGGGGTGAAGGACGAGGTCGAGGCGCGCGTGCGCGACCAGATCGCGAAAATCCTGGACGGCATGGACATTCCGCGGCGAGACGAATTCGAGGCGGTCAAGGCGATGGCCGCCAAGGCGCGCGAGGAGAACGATGAGCTGAAAAGGCAGATCGCCGATCTGCAGGCGCGGCTCATGAATACGGGGCCCTAGCGCATGCGTGTCGGCGTGGAAGTCGGCGGCACCTTCACAGACCTGGTTGCCGTCGAAGGAGGACGTGTGGTCGTCGCCAAGGTGCCGAGTACGCCCCGGTCACCCGATATCGGCGCGTTCGCCGCCTTGACCTCATCGGGCATCGATCTCGCCCGTATCGAGGATCTCGGCCACGGCTCTACCGTCGCGACCAACGCGGTGCTGGAGCGCAAGGGCGCGGCCGTCGCCTTTGTCGCCACGTCGGGCTTCCGCGACCTGCTGTTCATGCAGCGCCACGACCGGCGCAATATCTACGATCTCTTCTACGCCAAGCCCGCGCCGCCGGTACGCCGCAAGGATTGCTTCGAGGCGGATGAGCGCCTGCGCGCAGATGGCTCGGTGGAAATGCCGCTCGATGAAGCGAAAGTGCGGGCGGAGCTCATCCCCGCGCTCAGAGCCGGCGGTTATGATGCGATCGCGATTTGCCTGCTGAATGCCTACGCCAACCCGACGCACGAGAAGCGCCTCGCCACGTTGATCGTGGAGGCGATGCCGGGGGTGCTGGTCACTTGCAGCCACCACGTCGCGCGCGAGTTCCGCGAGTTCGAGCGCGCCTCGACGACGCTGCTTTCGGCCTATGTGCAACCGGTGATCGACGGCTACCTTCGCCGCTTCGAGAGCAAGCTCGCGAATGCAGGCTTCAAAGGCCGCTTCACGGTGATGCAATCCAACGGCGGCCGCCTGCCAGCCGGCGCGATGCGTCAGAGCGCGATCACCGCGCTCTACTCGGGACCGGCAGCCGGTGTGGTCGGCGCCACCCGTCAGGCGGCGCGTTCGGGCTTCGCGAATCTCATCACCTTCGACATGGGGGGCACCTCGACCGATGTCTGTCTGGTGCAGGACGGACGGCCGGCGCTTGCATCGGAAAGCGAGATCGACGGCCTGCCGATCCAGACACCGGTGCTCGACATCGTTTCGGTCGGCGCGGGCGGTGGCTCCATTGCCTGGATCGATGATGGTGGCATGCTGCGGGTCGGCCCGCAGAGCGCGGGCGCCGACCCGGGTCCGGCCTGCTACGGTCGAGGCGGCACCGAGCCGACGATTACTGATGCCCACGTCGTTGCCGGCACGATCCGGCCGGCAGCGTTTCTTGGCGGCCGAATGAAGCTCGATGGAGAGGCCGCGCGAAGAGTCTTCGAGCCCCTGGGCCAACGCTTCGGTCTCGGCGTCGAGCAGGCCGCTGCGTCGGCGCTGCAGCTCGCCGACGCCAATATCGTGCGCGCGATCCAGCTAGTCTCGACCGAGCGCGGCCGCGATCCGCGCGACTATGCGCTGGTGCCGTTTGGCGGCGCAGGCCCGCTGCATGCCGCGCGCATCGCCGAGGAACTCGGCATCGTAACCATTGTGGTGCCGCCCAATGCCGGTGTGATCTCGGCCTATGGCCTGGTCGCCTCGGACTACACCAAGTTCGACGCCGTCACGCACAAGATGAAGCTCGACGACCTGGCGGCACGCGAAGTCTCCAAGACGTTTGCCGAAATGCGCGCGAGACTCGCCGCCCAGTTCGCCGACATGGGGCTGCCGGGCGAACTTTCGTACACCCACACGCTCGACATGCGGTTCGTGGGCCAGGCGTTCGAAGTCGGTGTCGAGATCCCTGCGGATCGTCTCGGGTCGCTCGATACGGCCTATCTCGCCGAGTTGTTCGCCGACGCGCATCATCGCACCTTCATGCATGGCGCCGCGCTCGACCGTCCGGTCGAGATCGTAACCCTACGCGTGGGTGCGACGCTGCCTATTGGCACGGCACCGAAGCTCGATCGCGACGCCGTGGCGCCGTGTCCGTCCGAGCGCACACACATCTTCCACGGCGAGGCCTGGGTCGAGTGCGCGCGCTACACCGCCGAAGCCCTGACAGCCGCCCAGCATATCGAAGGACCGGCCGTGATCGAGGGTCACACTACAACGACCTGGGTGCCGGTGGGCTGGACGGCCAAGCTCGACGCGGCCGACAATCTCATCCTGTGGAGGGCGTCATGACGGCCATTCTCGATCCCCTCGATTACGCGGTGATCAGCCAGGCTCTGATCGCAGGTGCACGCGAGATGGGCGTCAAGCTGATCCGCTCGGCCTATTCGACCATCTTGCGCGAAGCGCGCGATGGCTCGGCCGGCCTGATGGACCGCTGCGGCAACACCGTAGCGCAAGCCGAGCTCATTCCGATGCAGCTCGGGCCGATCGGCGAGACGCTGCGCGCCTGCCTCAGACGCCATCCGGTCGAGACGCTTCAGGAAGGCGACTTTCTGATCAACAACGACCCCTTCGAGGGCGGCCAGCACATTCCCGACGTCTTCATCTTCACGCCGATCTTCGCCGACGGCCGGGTCGTGGGATTCGGCGCTTCGGTTGCGCATCATCTCGATCTCGGCGGCGGCGCGCCCGGGCTGAACATCCATGCCAGCGACGTCTACCAGGAAGGGCTACGCATCCCGCCCAGCCGATACAACTTTGAACGCGACTGGAACGGCGGGTCGTTCGAGCGGCTCGTCACCGCCAATGTGCGGGTGCCCGATCTCACCGTCGGCGACTTCAACGCCCAGTTCGCGGCCAATGCGATCGGTGTGCTGCGGGTGAAGCAGCTCTGCGACCGCTATGGCATCGACAAGGTCGAAGCGGCGATGAAGGAGATGCAGGACTACTCGGAGCGCCGCGTGCGCGCCGCCATCGCCCAGGCACCCAAAGGTACCTTCTACGGCGAGGACGCGATCGACGATGACGGGCTGTCCGACGATCCGTTGCCGATCAAGGCGAAGGTCACGATCGAAGGAGACTCGGTCGAGATCGATTTCGAAGGCACCTGCCCGCAGGTCAGGCGCAACCTCAACTGCCCCTACTCGAGCACGCTCTCCGCCGCCCTTTCCTGCGTGAAGTCGGTGCTGACCAGCCCCGACATTCCCTACAACGAGGGGATGGCACGGCCGATCCGCATCAAGGTGCCCTACGGCTCGCTCCTGAACCCGCGACCGCCGGCGCCGGTGCGGGCGCGCATGATCCCGGCCTATCGCGTGTTCAACGCCGTCATGAAGGCGATGGCGCAGGCGTTGCCTGACAAGGTGATCGCCACCGGCTTCGACTGCACCACCGCCTTTTGCCTCAGTCGCCTTGGCGAGAAGGGCTACAGCGTCTATCTTGAGATCTTCGGCGGCGGATACGGCGCTTCCAGGAACGCCGACGGCTGCGATGCCGTCGATTCACCGCTCAGCAACTGCTCCAATGCGCCGGTCGAGTCGCTCGATATCGACTATGACTTTTTCCGCATCGTCGGCTACGAGCTCGCCCCCGATTCGTTCGGGCTCGGGGCGCACCGTGGCGGCGCGGGATTCCTGCGACGCTGCGAGATCCTGAAGGACGACGTGCAACTCGCGATCTATTCCGACCGCTTCCGCCTCGCCCCCGAAGGTCTGTTCGGCGGCGAGCCCGGCCGGCGCGGCTACTGCCGCATCCTCCGAGCCGACGGCACGACGCAAGACCTGTCCAGCAAGGCCGCCGTCGACCTCGCCAGGGGCGACGTGGTCGAGATGTTCGTGGGCGGCGGCGCCGGTTTCGGCCGCGTCGCCGAGCGTTCTCCCTCGCTGATCGAACGCGACCTCGCGGACGGCCTGCTCACGCGCGACCCGCGCCACGGCACGGCTCGCAAGCTCGCGGCAGAATGAAACCGCAACGAGCCGGCCGCGGACCGACGACCGGATCTTTGTCTTAGCCCAGTACGTGGACCGTCGGCACGAACCAGTAGAACGCCACGCCGATCACGATCAGCCAGATCAGCATCACGAAGGTCCAGCCCATGTTGTGGCGGATCACTTCGCCTTCGTTGCGGACAAACCGGCTGGTCGAGACCCCGACGCTGGCGGTCTGCGGCGCCACCGGCTTGCCGACTTCGGCGCCGACCGAATTCAGCGACGGAAGCAGCAAGGGCGGCAGGCCGAGAATCTTGCCGACCGCGAGCTGGAACGCGCCGAACATGGCATTGGTCGAGGTGTTCGAGCCACTGAGCGCCACGCCGATCCAGCCGAGCACCGGCGCGACGACGATGAACAGCACGCCGATCTTCGAGAAGCCGAAGGCCAGTGACGCCGCCATGCCCGAGAAGTTGAAGACGTAGGCGAGGCCGAAGATGAAGACGCCGACCAGACAGGCACCCCACATCTGCTGCCAGGTCCGCCGCACAATCTCGCCAAGCTGGGTCCTGCTCACCCGCAGCAGCAAGGCGACGACAAGCCACGACACGGCGATCGCCGAGCCGCCGACCCCCGGCGCCCAGGCGAAGGCGGCAGATACGGTCTTGCCCTGCTCGAGCGCGGAGCCGGCAGTAACGGCCGCCCTGAATGGCACGTAGGCCGGGATTTTTGACCACGGCCCGGTCCACAGAACGACGATGACGACCAGCACGATGATCGGCAGCCAAGCCTGGAAGATCTCGCCGCCGCTGAGGCCATGGGCTTGACCGGCACCGCGAGCCGCCGCCTCGCCGGAAAGCGGCGCGCCGCCATAACCACGCACCGTCGCCGGTTGCCAAATCCTGAGCAGTGCCAGCAGGCAGACGAAGCAGAGGATGGCCCCGGCGACATCCGGCAGATACGGGCCGAGGTAGACGGCGACGGGAAGCTGCCCGGCGATATAGGCGAGCGAGCCGACCACGGCGAGGGGCCAAGCCTCCCACATCCCCTCGCGGCCGCTCACAAGATACAACAACACCCACGGCGGCAGCAGGGCCAGCACGGCGACGATGTGGCCGACCGAGCTCGACAGGGCCAGAAGCGGCAGCCCGGTTACCGCAGCCAGTCCGATGATCGGCGCGCCGAGGGCGCCGTAGGACACGGGCGCATTGTTGGCGAGCGCCGCCACGCGCACCGCGTCGAGATCGGGAATCCCGAGCGTGATCAGGATGGGGGCGACGAAGGCCCACGGATAGCCAAAGCCCACAAGCCCTTCGAGAAGCGCCCCGAACGCCCATGCGAACAACATCGTCTGGACCCGGACATCGGCCGTGCCCTTCGCCACCAGCCAGCGCCGGAATTTTTCGAACACGCCGGTGATCACGAGCGTGTTGAACAGCATCACACCCCAGATCGTGATCCAGTCGACGTTCCACACGCCGGTCGCCGAGCCGTAGAGATAGGCAAGCGCGCCCTGACCAGTGGGCATGTGCCATACGAAGACGGCAATGGCATAGGTAACGACCGAGCCGATCAGCACGGCAAGCCATGCCGACAGACGCAACACGGCGAGCAGGAACAGCAGCAGGGCCACGGGAACGAGGGCGAGCAGCCACGTCAGGAAAAGGCTACCGGTCGGATCGAGGATTTGACTGAACATCGTCTCCCCCAATCTGTGCAGCGTACGGTTGTGTCAGGCGCCTGATCGTCAGCCGAGACCGGCTGCCGCCGACCGACGCGCAACTTCCATTGTGCAAGAAGAGCACGCTTTGCCGCTTAAGATCGTACAATTTTGCATAGCGGGCAACGCCCGTCGGGGCTCTCGGGCCGGGCCGGATTCGGCGTGCGAAACGGCGTGGTGGTGCTCTGAGCGCTGGGGATTAAATTTTTGGAATCACTGACTCTTTTCCCAAAAACCGGCCCGATTTCTTATTGCGCCCGGACTCTCGCTTGTGGCAGGCTAGGCCTTGTGGGTTTCTGGGTTCCCACCACGATATATCGGCCAACCGCATCAAAAACGGCTCCCTGAGAGCCGCACAGCGGAATGGTTGGGGAGTCGGTCGATGGCGTTATCGCGACACGAGCGGAGCAGACAGAAAGTCGACCTCAATCCGCTCGAGATGATCGAAAAGGTCGTGTCGGCCAATGAATGGCCCTTCGATCGAACATCCGAGCGCGAGATCGCCGTCGAGGTCGCCGGCCGCTGGTGCGACTATCGCATGTTCTTCAGTTGGCGCGAGGACGTCGAGGCCCTGCATTTCACCTGTGCTTACGACGTGCGCATCCCGACCGAGCGGCATCCGGAGATTCATGGCCTGCTCGCGTTGATCAACGAGAAGATGTGGATGGGGCATTTCGATCTCTGGACCGAAGAAGGGCTGCCGATGTTCCGGCATGCCATTCCCTTGCGCGGCACCGAGGGTCTCAAGCCGGAGCAACTCAATGATCTGGTCGAAGTCGCGATCAGTGAAAGCGAGCGCTTCTATCCCGCTTTTCAGTATGTCGTGTGGGCGGGCAAGACGCCCACCGACGCCTTGACTGCCTCGATCCTCGAGACGGTCGGCGAAGCCTGAACGAATAAGGACCCTCCGACGCCCCCTCTCCTAAGAACAATAACCACACACGTTGGATCGTCCTGAGCGGCGCCGGTCTCCCCTAGGCCGGCGCCGCGACCATTCTGCGGTCACGATTGCCTCGATTGCCCGGCTATAACGAGCGCCCGCATGATTCCGCTTCTCATCCCCTATCCGAATATCGATCCGATCCTGGTGCAGCTGGGACCGTTCGCCATCCGCTGGTACGCCCTCGCCTACATTGCCGGGCTGGTGATCGGCTGGCGCATCATGCGCCGCGTCTGTCAACAACCGCCGGCGATCCTGTCGCCGGAAAAGATCGACGATTTCCTGCTATGGGCCGCGCTGGGCGTCATCCTGGGCGGTCGGCTGGGTTATGTGCTCTTCTACAAGCCGAGCTTCTTCTTCCATGACCCGGTGGCGATCCTGACCTTGTGGGAAGGCGGTATGTCCTTCCACGGCGGATTGCTGGGCGTCGTCACGGCGATCCTCGCATTCTCGTTCCGCAACGGTGTGAACACCTTCATGCTGTCGGACCTCGTGGCGATCGTGGCGCCGATCGGCCTGTTCTTCGGGCGCATCGCCAACTTCATCAACGGCGAGCTGTGGGGACGTCCCACCGACGTGCCCTGGGCGATGATCTTTCCGCGCGGCGGCCCAATTCCGCGCCATCCGAGCCAGCTCTACCAGGCGTTTTTCGAGGGTGTGCTGTTGTTCCTGCTGATGCTCGCGGTCTGGCGGCTGACCGATGGACGGAGACGGCCGGCGCTGCTGACCGGCGTGTTCTGCATGGGCTACGGCGTCGCTCGGATCGTCGGCGAGGTCTTCCGCGAGCCCGATTCCTTCCTGGGGTTTCTTTGGGGACCGATCACCATGGGCATGCTGCTCTCCGTGCCGGTTTTCCTGTTCGGGCTGGTCCTGGTCGTCCTCGCCTGCAGCCGCCCGCCTTTGCCGCAAGGCTGAAGGGGCCGGCGTGACCAGCGAGCTCGGCCGACGCATCGCCCGGCGCATTGCGGTCACCGGCCCGATGTCGATTGCCCAGTTCATGGCCGAGGCGCTCGGCCATCCCACGCTGGGTTACTATCGTCGCGCCACGCCGCTTGGCACCGCGGGCGACTTCATCACGGCACCGGAGATCTCGCAGATGTTCGGCGAGCTTCTGGGTGCCTGGCTCGCCGAGCGCTGGGAGGCGATGGGCAGGCCGTCCCCGGTGCGGATGATAGAACTTGGACCGGGTCGGGGCACGCTGATGGCCGATGCCCTGCGGGCGACACGTGGCGTGACCGGCTTCCACCTTGCCCTCGATCTGCACCTCGTCGAGATCAACGCCCCGCTGCGTACGGCACAGCAGGCCGCGCTCGCCCTCTACAATCCGACCTGGCACGAGACATTCGACGACGTGCCGGGCGGTCCGGTTTTGCTGATCGCCAACGAGTTCTTCGACGCTCTGCCGATACGCCAGTTCGAGAGGACACAGCGCGGCTGGAGCGAGCGCATGGTGGGCCTCGGGTCCGACGGCGAGAGCCTGGCGTTCGCTTTGTCGCCCGGCCCCTCGGCCTTCGCCGGCCTGCTGCCCGCCGCGTTGCGCGACAGCTGCCTTCCGACCGGAACGGTGGCCGAAGTCTCCGTCGCAGCCGCCGATCTCGCCAACCGGATCGCAAAGCGCCTTGTGCAGGACGGAGGCTGGGCGCTCATCGTCGACTATGGCCGCGACAGGGCCGCTCCGGGCGCCACGCTGCAGGCTTTGCGCGGCCATAGTTCTGTCGATCCACTCGATCGGCCGGGGGAAACCGATCTCACCGCCCATGTCGATTTCGCCGCCCTCGCGGACGCTGTGCGCGCCGCCGGGGCGCGGACGTTCGGGCCGGTCGGCCAAGGCATTTTCCTGCGCCGGCTGGGCATAGAGCGGCGGGCCGCGACGCTGAAAGCGCGTGCCACGCCCACCCAGAGCGCGGGGATCGACGCGGCATTGCTGCGCTTGATCGGCCCCGACCAAATGGGCACCTTGTTCCGTGTGCTGGCAGTTGGCGACGACCGAAGCGCCGCGCCGGCCGGTTTTTCGGACGAGACATGATCCAGGCCCAAATCCAGGCCAAGGCGCTTGCCGATCTCCCTGGCGTGCAACACCGCTTCTTCACCCGGCTCGGCGGGGTCAGCACTGGCCTCTATTCCTCGCTGAATTGCGGCTATGGGTCAGGCGACAGTCCGGACAATGTCCGCGAGAATCGCCGCCGCGCGGCCGTGACCTTCGGACTCGCCGAAGCCGACCTGCTTACGCTTCACCAGATCCACTCGACCGACGTGCTGACGGTCGGCGCGGAGCGCTGGGGCTCGCCCGGTGCGCCCAAGGCCGATGCGCTTGTGACCGACCGTCCGGGCGTGGTGCTAGGCGTGCTCGCAGCCGATTGCGCGCCGGTGCTGCTGGCCGACGTGAAGGCCTTCGTGATCGGAGCGGCCCATGCCGGCTGGAAGGGCGCATTGGGCGGCGTCGTCGAAGCGGCAATTGCCGCCATGGAACGGCTGGGCGCACGGCGCGAAAACTTGCGGGCGACCATCGGACCCTGCATCGGTCACGCCTCGTACGAGGTCGGACCGGAGTTCCCGAGGCCCTTTCTCGACCAGAACGAGGCCAACGGCGCGTTCTTTCGCCCGGCCCTTCGTGCCGGGCACTTCCTGTTCGATCTGGCAGGGTACGTCGCGCAACGTCTGGGGCGCGGCGGCGTGACGGTCAGCATGACCGGCCACGACACGCTGGCCGACCCCGACACCTTCTTCAGCTATCGCCGGAATACCTTGAACGGCGTGCGCGACTACGGACGCGGATTGTCGGCCATAGCTCTCGAGAGCTGACTTGCCGTATTTCGTCCTTCTCGTTGCTTGTTGCCTGCTGGGTTTGGTCGCGACATGCGTCTTGATGTGATCGTTCTTGTAGTGCTCGCGCTCGCAGGATGCGCGCCCACGCCCAAGCCGTTCGAGCACAGCGGTGCGAACGACCAGGCCTATGCACCCAAGCGCGACAAGATCGACGTCGTGATCATGCCGCCTGCGAATATGCCAGCCGAACTTGGTCAGCGAGTCGCGGCGGCGCTCGCGATCGAGTTGCAGGCCTATGGCATCATCGGCACGCTCGAGCCGGGCAGGGCGCCCGCTACCGTCTCGGGTCTGATGAGCACCCATGACGCCCCGCTGGGGCTCGGACTCGAAATTGATGTCGATTGGTCCCTGGCCGGCGATGACGGCGTCGGCGGCCCGACCACGACCAAGACGGTGGTCCGGCCGGAAGACTTCGCTGCAGCCAGCGATCGGCTGGCGTCGCGCATCGCCCAGCAGGCCGCTCCCAGGGTGGCGACCATGCTGGGCCACCCGCCCGATTACGAAGCCCGGTCGCTGGGACAGGTTGCGGCGGGCCTCAGCATACCGCCGGCGCCGCGCCTCAACAGAGATTCGACACAGTCGGCCTCCAGCGCGACGGCGGCTGCCGAGCCTTCCGCGAAGCCACCGACACCACCCCCTTCGACCGCGCCATCAGCACCGCAAGTCAGAGCCTTGGTGGCGCCGGTCACCGGCGCCCCCTCCGATGGCAATCGCCAGCTTTTCTCGGGCATGCGGCGGGCATTGGGTTCGAGCCGCGTCGTGGTCATGGACAAGGCCGGCCCCGACGTCTTCACCGTCGTGGGCGCGGTCAGCCTCACGCCCATCGATGATCGCTCCGGCCAGCTCTCTGTCACCTGGGTACTCAAGGATCCGAGCGGCAAGGAAGTCGGCAAGGTCGAACAGGCCAATCCGGTGCCGCTCGCCGCGACACGCGGCTCGTGGGCCGGCTTCGGCGACATTGTCGCAGCCGCCGCAGTCGAGGGCATCCTGGAGTTGCTGGACAAGGCCCGCGAACAGCAACACTAGCGCGCACCGGGTCTGAATCGGCTTGTCAGAGGGGGGCATCGGACTGCTACTGTCGTTCAAGCGGCTCGATTCTTGCCAACGAAAAGCCGTGACATGGTGAGGGGGTTGCCTATGTTTCAATTCAGAAGGCCGGTTGCGGCCTTGATCGCGGCCGCGAGCGTCGCGAGCCTGTTCGGTGCGGCGAGCGCCGACGCGCAGACGATCAAAGCCGTCATGCACTCGGACGTGAAGATTCTCGATCCGATCTGGACCACAGCCTACATCCAAAGAGATTTCGGCTACATGGTCTGGGATACGCTGTTCGCCGTGGACGACAAGCTCCAGGTGAAACCCGAGATGGTCGACAAGTGGGAGGTGTCGCCCGACAAGCTGACCTGGACTTTCACCCTGCGCGATGGCCTGGAGTGGACCAACGGCCAGCCTGTCACCGCCGAGGACTGCATCGCCTCGATCAAACGCTGGGGTGCCAAGGACTCGATGGGGCAGAAGATGATGGCCTCGGTCGCGGGCTTCGAGGCCGTCGATGCCAAGACTTTCCGGATGAAGATGAAGGAGCCGTACGGCTTGGTCCTCGAGTCGCTCGGCAAGCCGTCGTCCAACGTTCCCTTCATGATGCCGAAGAAGACGGCTGACACCGACCCCAATACGCAGATCAAGGTCGAGGACGTGATCGGCTCAGGCCCGTTCATCTTCAAGGCGGATGAGTGGAAGCCAGGTGAGAAGGTGGTGTTCGTCAAGAATCCCAAATACAAGCCGCGTTCCGAGCCGGCCTCGGGGCTGGCTGGCGGAAAGGTGGTGAAGGTCGACCGCGTCGAATGGATTGCCATGCCTGACGTTCAGACCCAGGTGGCGGCCATCGAGAACAACGAGATCGACATGATCGAGTCGCCCGGCATCGATCTGCTCCCGCTTCTCGCCAAGGACAAGAACGTCAAGCTGTTCAATGCCAATCCGCTGGGACTGCAGTACACGTTCCGCTTCAATTCGCTCTACAAGCCGTTCGACAATCCCAAGATCCGCCATGCGGTGATGGTCGCCTTCAATCAGGAGGAGTTCCTCAAGGCGACCATCGGCGATCCCAAGTACTACAAGGTCTGCAAGGCGCCGTTCGTCTGCGGGACGCCGCTGGCCAGCGACGCGGGCATGGCCGACGTGCTGAACGGCGATACCGCCAAGGCCAAGGAGCTTCTCAAGGAGGCCGGCTATGACGGCACCCCGGTCGTGCTGATGCAGTCGACCGACCTCCAGGTGCTGACCAACCTCGCCCCGGTCGCCAAGGCCCAGCTCGAGGCGGCGGGCTTCAAGGTCAACATGCAGGCGATGGACTGGCAGACGCTGGTCGGTCGGCGCAACAAGAAGGATCCGCCGGACAAGGGCGGCTGGAACGCCTTCCTCACGGCCTGGGTGGCGGCCGATATTCTCAATCCCGTGACCGCCGGCTTCTTCAACGCCTCGTGCGACAAGGCGATGTTCGGCTGGCCGTGCGACGCGACGATCGAGAAGATGCGCGATGCGTTTGCCCACGAGACCGACCCGGGCAAGCAGAAGCAGATCGCGATCGACCTTCAGAAGTACTGGGTCGATCATCCGACCCACATCAATGTGGGACAGTGGTACCAGCCGGTGGCTCTGCGCGCCAACATCGACGGCATGCTGGAAGCGCCCGTCCCCGTCTTCTGGAACATGACCAAGAAGTAGAGATCGTGGCGGGCACGCGGGCTCCGATCCGCGTGCCCATCGACGAGGGCGGGACCGGCGCCTGCCTTCCTCGATGGGAGCATGAAAAGCGAGGCTTCGATGGAACCGACGACGATGAAGCGGCGTACGTTCGGCGTTCTCACTACCGGCGCGCTCGTCGCCGCCACCGGTGCGACGAAGGCGGCCGACAAGAAAACCCTGCGTTTCGTGCAGAACGGCAACCTGACGATCCTGGATCCGATCTGGACCACGGCCTACGTCACGCGCAACCACGGCTACTTCATCTACGATACGCTGTTCGCGATGGACGAGCAGAATGCGATCAAGCCGCAGATGGTCGACAAGTACGAGGTATCGACCGACAAGACCTTGTGGACCTTCACGCTGCGCGACGGGCTGGAATGGCACGACGGCAAGCCGGTCACCGCTGACGATTGCATTGCTTCGGTCAAGCGCTGGGGTGCCCGCGACACGATGGGCCAGAAGCTGATGGACTTCGTCAAGGAGATGAAGCCGGTCGACGCCAAAACCTTCACGATGCAGCTCAAGGAGCCGTACGGCCTGGTGCTCGATTCGCTCGGCAAGCCGAGTTCCAACGTGCCCTTCATGATGCCCAAGGCCGTGGCCGATACCGACCCGTTCAAGCAGATCAGCAGTCAGATCGGCTCCGGTCCCTTCATCTACGTCAACGCCGAGTCCAAGCCCGGCGAGAAGCACGTCTACGTCAAGAACCCGAAATACAAGCCGCGTACCGACGCCGCGTCGGGCCTCGCGGGCGGCAAGATCGTGAAGGTTGACCGCGTCGAGATCATCGAGATGCCCGATCCGCAGCAGCAGGTGAATGCCATCATCGCCGGCGAGATCGACCTCATCGAGCAGCCGCCGCATGACCTGCTGCCGGTCCTGAAGGCCGACAAGGGCGTGACCCTCGTCAACTGGAACCCGCTCGGCCAGCAGTTCGTCATCCGCTTCAACCATGTCCAGCCGCCCTTCAACAACCCGAAGGTCCGACTGGCTGGCCTCTATTGCATGCGGCAGGAGGACTATCTCAAGGCGACGGTCGGCTCGCCCGAGTTCTACAAGGTGAGCTCGGCAGCCTTCGTCGCGGGCACGCCCAATGCGTTCGACGCGCCCAATGGCATGCTGATCAAGCCTGACTTCGAGAAGTCCAAGGCGCTCCTCAAGGAGGCCGGCTACGACGGCACGCCGGTGGTGCTGATGCAATCCACCACGCTACCGGTGCTCACCAACACCGCACCGGTCACCAAGGCGCTGCTCGAGCAGGGCGGTTTCAAGGTCGACATGCAGTCGATGGATTGGCAGACCCTGGTCACCCGCCGCACGAAGAAGGATCCGCCGAACCAGGGCGGCTGGAACGTCTTCCACACATTCTCTGTCGCGGCCGACATCCTCAATCCGATCTCCTGCACCTACATGGCGGCCAACGGCGACAAGGCGTGGTTCGGCTGGCCGAACGATCCCGAGATGGAGAAGCTGCGCGACTCTTACGCCAAGGAAACCGATCCGGCCAAGGCGAAGGAGCTGGCACATACGGTCCAGAACCGCGCGCTGGAGACGGCCCAGTACGGCTGGATTGGCCAGTGGTATGGACCGGGCGTTGCCCGCAAGAACGTGACCGGCTGGCTCAAGGCGCCCGTGCCGGTGATGTGGAACATCGACAAGGCGTAATCTCCCTTCCGCCGCTCCGATCCAAGGTCGCATCGGGGCGGCGGGCCGAGTGCAGGTAAATGCTCGATTTCATCGCCCGCCGCCTCGTCGCTATCATCCCCGTGCTCGCGGTGGTGGCGATCTTCGTCTTCCTCATGCTTCGCCTCACGCCCGGCGATCCGGCCGCGGTGATCGCGGGCGACAATGCCACCTCAGACCAGATTGCTCTGATCCGCGCCAAGCTCGGCCTCGATCTGCCGATCTGGCAGCAGTTCTTCATCTGGATCGGCGATATACTGCGCGGAAATTTCGGTGAGAGCTTCTTCTTCAAGAAGACCGTGACCGAGCTCATCGCCCAGCGGCTCGAGCCGACGCTCGCGCTTTCGATCTGCACTCTGATCGTCGCCGTCACCACCGCGGTGCCGCTGGGCGTGATCGCCGCCTATCGCCACGGCTCCCTGCTCGATCGCTTCGTCATGGGCTTCTCGGTCCTCGGCTTCTCGCTGCCGAGCTTCGTGATCGGCTACTGCCTGATCTACATCTTCGCCATCGATCTCGGCTGGCTTCCGGTGCAGGGCTATACGCGCATCGGCGTCGATTTCTGGGCGTTCCTCGAGCACATCATCCTGCCCAGCATCACGCTCGGCATCATCTATGTCGCGCTGATCGCCCGCATCACCCGTGCCTCGGTGCTCGAGGTGCTGAACGAGGACTATATCCGCACCGCCCGCGCCAAGGGGCTCTCCAACCGGGTCGTCCTCATGCGCCATGCCCTGCGCAACGCGGCGGTGCCCATCCTGACCGTGATCGGCATCGGCATCGCGCTGCTGATTGGCGGCGCCGTGGTGACCGAGAGCGTCTTCGGCCTGCCGGGGCTGGGCAGGCTCACGGTCGAGGCGGTGCTGAGCCGCGACTTTCCGACCATCCAGGCCGTGATCCTGATGTTCTCGGTCGTGTACGTCGTCATCAATCTCCTGATCGACATCGGCTATACCCTGTTCGACCCGAGGATCCGCTATTGAGCGCGATAATCGAAGAAGCCGTCGACTCCGCCGCCATCGCGTCGGCATCGACCAAGCGCAAGCCGCTGTGGCAGCTCGCGATCCGCAACCCGGCCGTCCTCTTCGGCGCGGTCATCCTGCTGATCATGGTGGCCATCGCCGTCCTGGCGCCGTATCTCGGCACGGTTGATCCGACACGCATCGATCCGGCCGCACGCAACAAGAAGCCGGGCACCGAAATCACCTACCGGCTCGACGACGGTTCGACGACAAAGCATGTCGCCCACATGGGAACCGATACGCTGGGCCGCGACGTCTATAGCCGCGTTCTCTACGGCACCCGGGTATCGCTGATCGTCGGCATATCGGTCGCCTTTTTCGCCGTCGTCCTCGGCCTCGTCATCGGCATGGTCTCGGGTTACATCCGCTGGCTCGACGGCATCATCATGCGCATCATGGACGGGTTGATGGCCATCCCTGGCATATT
Organism: Reyranella sp.; assembly: GCF_036558665.1. Taxonomy (GTDB): domain Bacteria; phylum Pseudomonadota; class Alphaproteobacteria; order Reyranellales; family Reyranellaceae; genus Reyranella. The sequence continues at coordinate 48,096 of NZ_DATBFE010000030.1, forward strand.
GCTCGCCATCGCGCTGGTGTCGATCTGGCGCGCCGGCCTGATCACGGTGATCTTCGCCATCGTCGTGCCGGAGGTGCCGCGCGTGGTGCGCCTGGTGCGATCGATCGTGCTGACGGTCCGCGAGGAGCCCTATGTCGAGGGCGCGGTCTCGGTCGGCACCCCGACCTGGACGCTGATGATGCGGCATATCCTGCCCAACACGGTCGCCCCCTTGATCGTGCAGGCGACCTTTACCGCTGCCGCTGCCATCATCGTCGAAGCGATCCTGTCCTTCCTCGGTATCGGCATCCCGCCCGAGACCCCGAGCTGGGGCAACATCATGGCCGAGGGCCGTACCCTCTTCCGCATCTTTCCTCACAACATCCTCTATCCGGGCATCTTCCTCGCGCTCGCGGTGCTCGCCATCAATGTGATGGGCGACGGCCTGCGCGACACGCTCGATCCCAAGATGAGCAAGAAGGTATGAGTTCCGACAAGCGGCCGGTCCTCGAGGTCAGGGACCTCAGCGTGGCCCTTCCCGCCGGCGCCGATCGTGCGCGCGCGGTCGACAAGGTGAGCTTCACCGTCAGTCCCGGCGAGATCGTCTGACTGGTGGGCGAGTCGGGCTCGGGCAAGTCGGTGATCGCCTTCACCATCATGGGCCTGCTCGCCAAGGCGCTGAAGCCGGTATCCGGCGAGATCCTGCTCGAGGGCGAGAACGTGCTGGCAGCGGGCGAGGCCCGCCTCAGGGAACTGCGCTGCACGCGCATGTCCATGATCTTCCAGGAGCCGATGACGGCGCTCAATCCGGTGATGACATGCGGCGATCAGATCGACGAGGTGCTGCGTACCCACACCAAACTCGACGCCGCCCAGCGCAAGACCAAGATCATCGGCATCCTGACACGCGTGAAGCTGCCCGAGCCGGAGCGCATCTATGCCTCCTTCCCGCACCAGCTCTCGGGCGGCCAGCGTCAGCGCATCATGATCGCCATGGCGCTGGTGCTCGATCCGGTGCTGCTGATCGCCGACGAACCGACCACCGCTCTCGACGTCACGACCCAGGCCGAGATCCTGAAGTTGATCGCCGAGCTGCAGGCGAGCCAGGGCACGGGCGTGCTGTTCATCACCCACGATTTCGGCGTCGTCGCCGAGATCGCCCACCGGGTGGCCGTCCTGCGCTGGGGTGAGCTGGTCGAGATGGGGCCAACCGAGCAGATCCTGTCGCAGCCGGCGCATGCCTACACGCGGATGCTGATCTCTTCGGTTCCTTCGATCCACCCCGCCCACCGCGGTGTGCGGCTGGAGAAGGAGACGGTGCTACGCACCGAGAAGCTCGGCAAGACCTACGCCGGCAAGGCCTTCTTTCAGAAGGCGCGCGTGGTGAAGGCGGCGGTCGATGTCGATCTCGATGTCAGGAAGGGCGAGACGCTCGGCATCGTGGGCGAGTCGGGCTCGGGCAAGTCGACGGTAGCGCGCTGCATCGCCCGCCTGATCGATCCGACCGAGGGCAAGGTCTATCTAGGCAAGACCGAGATCGCCACCATCTCGAGCTCGAGGCTGCGGCCGCATCGCCGGCGGGTCCAGATCGTCTTCCAGGACCCGTACCGCTCCCTCAACCCGCGCATGACCGTGGGCGATTCGATTGTCGAGGGCCCGATGAATTTCGGCCTCAAGCGTGATGCCGCCTTGGCACGGGCGCGCAAGCTGATGGAAACAGTCAGGCTCGATCCCAACTCCCTGGACCGCTATCCGCACCAATTTTCCGGAGGACAGCGCCAGCGCATCTGCATTGCCCGCGCGCTGGCCATGGAGCCCGAGCTTCTGATCGCGGACGAGGCCGTCTCGGCGCTCGACGTCTCGGTGCAGAAGCAAGTGCTGGAGCTGCTGGACGAGATCCGCCAGCGCCTGAACCTCGCCGTGCTCTTCATCACCCACGATCTGCGCGTGGCAGCCCAGATCTGCGACTATGTCGCCGTGATGAGCCAGGGCCGTGTCGTCGAGTATGGAGCGGCCGAGCAGGTGTTCGGCGCCCCAAGGCACGACTACACCAAGTCGCTCTTCGCCGCCGCCCCGGGCCGCAACTGGGAGTTCGGCAAGTTCGCCACGGCGTGATAGGCTCCCCTCACCACAAAGAAAATGCCCGCAGGGCATCCGGCATCGAGCCTCCCCCTGACCCGCGCCGGACAGCGACGGTGATACCGTGTCAGGGAGGCTTTCATGGCCGAGAGCGTCTACAAGGTGGTCGAGCTGGTCGGCACCAGCACTGAGTCCTGGGAAAAGGCGGCGAAGGCGGCGGTCGAACGGGCCGGCGAGTCGCTGCGCGATCTGCGGGTCGCCGAAGTCGTCGAACAGGACATCGTCATGGAGGGCGGCAAGGTGTCGGCGTACCGCACCAAGCTGAAACTCTCCTTCAAGTACGAAGGCAAGGACTGAGCCACCCGGTCGGACTGGCGGGACGCTCAGGAATAGCGTTCGCGGGCCCACCGCTCGACCCGGCCCGCCAGCAGGAACGCGGCTGCCGAAATGGCCGTGGCGACGGCACTTGCGCCAAAAGCCTGTTCAGTCTGGAAGTCCGACTTGGTCTTGGCAAAGAGATAGCCCAGGCCCGAGGTGCCCATCAGGAACTCGGCCACCATCGCGGCAAGGATGGCGTGCGCCGAGGCAAGCCTGAAGGCAATGGCGAGGTTTGGCATCGCCGCCGGCAAGGCGAGATGGCGCAGCAGGTCGAGACGCGAGGCGCCCAGCACGCGGAACAGATCTTCGCTGCCGGGTGGCGCGGAGCGCAGGCCCGAGGAGGCGAAGACGAACGACGGGAAGAACGTGATGATCACGACGATCGCAAGCACGGTCGACGTATCGTAGCCGAGCAGCCGGGCGATCACCGGGATCAGCGCCACGACCGGCACGGAACTGAACAGCACCGTAATGGGATTGAGAAGCCCGGCCGTGATAGCGGAGAACCAGGCTGCGACTGCGAGCCCGGTACCCACGGCCATGCCGGCAACGAGACCGAAGGCCGCGACGGCAAGGGTGACGCCGACATTGTCGAGGTAGACGTCGGGGTGGGACAGGAGATCACGCAGCACCGCCGTCGGAGTCGGCATCACGATGACGTTGAAGCGGCTAATCACGACCCAGAGCTGCCAGGCGCAAAGTAGCAGGACTACGCCCCAGTAATCTTCGACCAGCCGTACGAGGAGCGGGCGCGTCATCGGCACACCCCTCATCCGAACCGCGCATAGGCCGCGCGCTCCGCAATCGTCAGCAGGCCATAGAAGAAGAGCGATGCGACGACGGCCAGCATGACCGCGCACCAGAGCAGCACGATCTGGAAGTTCTGCATGGCGTTGATGATCAGGATGCCGATCCCGCGCGAGGCGCCGAACCACTCGCCGATGATGGCGCCGATCAGTGCTGCCGGCCAAGCGAGCCTGAGCCCGGAGACGAGCGGCGGCAATGCCGCCGGGAACTCGAGCCGGAAAAAGCGCTCTAGTCGATCCGCACCCAGCACCTCAAAGAGGTCGCGGTGCGCCGCGCTCGCCCGCTGAAGGCCGGAACTCGTCGAGACGAAGACGATGAAGAAGACATGGATCGAGGAAACGGCGGCAGGCGTGCTGTCGCGGCTGAGCAGCACCAGGAAGATCGGCCCCAGCGCAATCGACGGCACCGAATTCAGGACGGCCGCCAGGCGATCCGATCCGCGGCGCAGCCAGGGCAGGAGATGGGCCAGCGTCGCAAGCGCCAAACCGGCGATCATGCCCCAGGCATAGCCCACTGCCGTCGAGGCCAGGGTAGCCGAGAGCGCGCGCCGGAAGAGTGGCAGGCGGCTCGCGTCGCTCAACATATCGAGCACGGCACTGAGCGGTGGCCAGGAGATTCCCGCGAGCTTGAACTGCCCGATCGCCTGCCACAGCGCCAGAAACAGGGCGATTCCGAGGCTGCCGAGGAGCGTCCTCTTCATGAGTCGAGCGCACTCGTCAGCTCGTCGACGAGCCGATGGAACCCCTCGCTGCGCATCACCTCGGGATCGCGCGGCCGGGCGAAGGGCACGACGACCTCGCGGATGATGCGACCAGGGCGACCGCTCATGACCACAACACGGTCGGCCAGGAACAGGGCTTCGTCGACCGAGTGGGTGATCAGCATGGTGGTTATCCGCCGTTCCGACCAGATGCGTTGCAGCTCGACATTCATTTGTCGGCGAGTCACGGCGTCGAGCGCGCCGAACGGCTCGTCGAGCAGCAACACCTCCGGATCCAGCACCAATGCTCGCGCGATCGAGGCGCGCTGGCGCATGCCGCCCGAGAGCTGCTTGGGCCGTGCATTCCCGAAGCCTGCCAGCCCTACCAGCTCGATCAGTCGCGCAACGGCCGGCGCGTCGACGTGGCGGCCCGCGATCTTGAACGGCAACGCGACATTGTCCCGAACTGTGAGCCAAGGCAGCAAGGCGTGATCCTGGAAGGCGACGCCCAGCGCATGGCGCGCCGACACCAGGCCCGGCGGCGCGCCGTTCACGGCGACAGAGCCGGTGCTGGGCTTCTCCAGCGAGGCGACGAGACGCAGCAAGGTGCTCTTGCCGCAACCACTCGGGCCCAGGACGGCGACGAACTCGCCGGCGCCGACCGCGAGCGACAATTCCGAGAGAGCCAGCAGACCCCCGGAAGTCCCGGGCAAGGGAAAGCGCTTGCTGACGCATTCGAGGACGATGGCGCGCTCCGCAGGCCTCATGCCGTCATCGCATCGAAACGTTCCATCAGCTTCGGCAGACGCTCGGCCAGCCGCCGGTCGATCTCCTGGCGATCGACGGTCAGCAGTTCGCGATCCTTCATCACGACATTGCCGTCGACCACCACCGTGCGCACGTCGCGCCCGACGACCGTGTTGGCGGCCACGAAATAGGGATCGTAGACCGGGGCGTGATCGAGCTGGCTCCGGTCGACCAGCAGGATATCGGCCTTCTTGCCGACTTCGAGGCTGCCGATCGCCTTCTCGATGCCGAGCGCGCGGGCCCCGCCGTTCGTCGCTACCTTCAGGATCTCCTCACTCGGCATCACGTTACGATAGGCAATGGGCGTGCCCATCACCGCCTGCTGCCCGACACGGGCCATATGGGCCACCTGGAAGATGTCCAGCGATCCCCAGGAGGCTGCGCCATCCGTGCCGAGCCCGATGTCGATGCCGCGGCGCCACATCTCGTGCAGGCGGTGCGGGCCGATATGGTAGTTGTTGAAGGCGCAATGGCAGGCCGAAGGCCGGTGCTTCACATAGAGGTCCATTTCCTCGGCCGAGAGCAACACCGAATGAGCGCAATGCATGTGCCGGTCGAGCGCACCGAGATCGTCGAGATATTCGGTCGGCCGCTTGCCGAACTTCTCCAGTGCATAGTCGATCTCGTACACGCCTTCGCACAGATGGGTGTGGATCTTGACGTCGAGCGCGCGGGCCGCGCCCGACATTGCTTTGATCAGCTCCGGCGAACAGACGATGATCTGGCGCAGGGCGAGCCAAGCCTGCACGCGGTCGGTGCCCTGCCCGGTGCCTTTCCAGCGCTTCACGAGCGCGACGTTGCCGTCGTAGGCCTTCCCGGTGCTGGCGATCATGGTCTTCGGCACGCCGACGCCCTGATCGACCGTGTTCAGCGCCACAAAACCGCGGATGCCGACATCGATCGCGGCCCGGCCCATGGCATCGGGATGGGGGCCGCCGGCTTCGGCAAAGCAGGTGGTGCCGACCGAGATCATGTTGGCGTAGCAGAGAAGCCCGCTCAGATAGACATCCTCGTCCGTCAGCATCGACTCGAACGGGATGTAATAGTTGCGCCAAATCGGGATCTTCACCTGCCGGCGCCGGCCGATCTCTGCAATCTTGCCACGCAGCAGCGTTTGCGCCGTGTGGACATGCGCGTCGACCAGTCCCGGCATCGCGATCTGGCCGCGGCCGTCGATGGTCGACCTGGCCGCGATCCGTCTTCGGGCCGCCGAGACCTTGCCGATCCACGCGATCTTGTTGCCCTTGATCGCGACAGCACCGTCGCGGATCACGCTGTTCTTGCCATCGATGGTAACGACATCACACCCGCTCAGCAGCAGGTCGACCTTCTTGGGAACGTTCACGTCTAGTCCTTGAGGATCTCGTGTACTTCCTTCATGACCGAGAAGTCGCAAAGGGTGTCGACCGCGGGCAGCTTGTCGCGACCCGAAGCCTTGGCGGCAGCGTACATCGGGCCCGCGATGGTATCGCGGTCCAGCACCAGCAGCTTTTGCTCGGGCTTCGAAGGGTTTTTGGTCATGGGAATCTGCAACTCGTTCTGACGGAGCTGCTGCTTGAGGTCGAGTCCGAGGTCGGCTCCGTACTTGTTCACCGCGAGCTTGGGCGCGATCGTCGGATCCTTCTCATTGTCCAGCCAGCCATGCGTAAGGGCGGTCAGGAATTTCACGATCGTGGGGCGGCTGGACTGCAGATAGGCGCGGGCGACGAAAATCAGGCTTGCATAAGCACGATAGCCCATCGAATCGAACGAGGCGAAGAAGAAATCCTTGCCGCGCACCATGCCCATCTTCTCCAGCGTGACGGCCTGATTGGTACCGAAAGCGGTGTACCCGTCGCCGGCCTTGGAGAGCAGCGGCTCGGGCGAGAAGCCCGCAGGCACGAACTCCCATTGCTTGGGCAGGTTGTTGAGGGCAAGCGTCGCATCGATCACCGTCCGCTCGTTGGGCCCCTGCGCCAGGATCTTCTTGCCGACGATGTCGGCGGCCTTGAGGATCGGCTTGCCGGGCAGCGAGATGATGCCGAGGGGGAAGACGGGAAACGTGCCCGCGACCAGCACGAAATCGTTGCCCCGCGCTACGGCATCGAGATAGGGCAGCCATGTGCCGTAGCCGATCTCCGCACCACCGGCGGCCAAGGTGACCAGTGGCGGCGGCGCATTGGGACCGCCGGGCAGCGTCTTGACCTCCAGCCCCTGCTCCTTGAAGTAGCCGTTGTCCTCGGCGATCCAGACGCCCGCATATTCGACATTGTTGATCCAGGCGAGCGCCACGCGCAGCGCCTTGCCCTGCGCCCGCAACTCACCCCCGCCAAGCGCCGTCGCCAGTGTCAGGGCACTCGACCCGCGCATGAAATTCCTGCGATGCATGGTCCCTCCCTTGCACGTCTACGCTACTCCCACCCGCAAGCGTTCGGCCAGTGGAAGGCTTGCCGCCGCCGCTCTGCCGGATCAGATTTGGCGCATGACCTCCGGATTTCTCGAGGACGCCTCGTTCAACCAGTCCCCCGACTTCGGCGATGCTGACCTTTTCAATGACGACAAACCGCTCAGGGAGGCGGCGGTTCGCTACGGACTCGATCTGAAGGCGCTTGCGGCCTGCGGCAAGGACTACGGTTCGGCGGAGACGCTCGATCTCGGCCGCGTGGCCAACGAGAACCCACCCAAGCTCCGGACGGCGGACGGCAAGGGGAACCGTATCGACTTCGTCGAGTTCCATCCCGCCTATCATGCGCTCATGGCCAAGAGCATCGGCTGGGGCATTCACAGTTCGGCGCACGATGGCAGCGAGCCCGCCAGCCCCATGACAAGCCGCGCCGTACGGCTCTATCTCGCGACCCAGGCCGAGAGCGGCCATCTCTGCCCCGTCACCATGACACACGCGTGTATCGGCGCCCTCGAAGCCGAACCGGCGCTGCTCGCGAAGTGGCGGCCCAAGATCCTGTCGCGCCAATACGATCCCCTGCCGCTGCCGTGGTGGGAGAAGTCGGGCCTCACCCTCGGCATGGGCATGACCGAGCGGCAGGGCGGCACCGACGTGCGCGCCAACATCACGCAAGCCATGGCAGTCGGCGACCATGTCGAGATCAGCGGCCACAAGTGGTTCATGTCGGCGCCGATGTGCGATGCCTTCCTGGTGCTGGCCCAGGGCGACGGCGGCCTCACCTGCTATCTGATGCCGCGCTATCGCCCGGATGGCAGCCAGAACGGGCTGCGCTTCCAACGCCTGAAGGACAAGCTCGGCAACAAGTCGAATGCCTCGTCCGAGGTCGAGTTCCACGCCGCCTATGCCGAGCGTGTGGGCCCCGAGGGCGCAGGTGTGCGCACCATCATCGAGATGGTGAACCTTACCCGGCTCGACTGTGCCATAGCTTCGGCCGGCCAGATGCGCTTCGGCCTAAGTCAGGCCCTGAACCACATCCGCAATCGCTCGGTGTTCCAGCGGAGGCTCATCGATCAGCCGGCGATGCGCGCCGTCGTCGCCGACATGGCGCTTGAGCTCGAGGCGCAGGTAGCGCTGGTGTTCCGCCTCGCCCATGCCGTCGACAAGAATGAGGCCGCCTACACGCGCCTGCTGACGCCGGCGGTGAAATACCTCGTTTGCAAGAGCACACCGCAGGTAGTTTATGAGTCGCTCGAGTGTCTGGGCGGCAACGGCTATACCGAGGACCTGCCCATGGCGCGACTCTATCGCGAGGCGCCGCTCAACGCGATCTGGGAGGGATCGGGCAACGTGATGGCGCTCGACGTCCTGCGCGTCGCCGGCCGCCAGCGGGAGGCGACGATGGAGACAGTTACCGCACTGGCACGCGCGGCGTCGCAGGCATTCGATGTGCAGCCGCTGGTCTCCGCACTCGAACGCACGCTCAAATCACGCGACGCCGAACGCCGCGCGCGCTTCCTGTGCGAAGGCCTCGCTCGCATCGCGGCTCTGGCGGCGCTCGCCGAAACCAATTCGCCGTTCGCCTCGCTTTATGGCGAGACGCGGTTCGCTGGCGGACGTTTCGCGCAATTCGGCACAAACGACCTCGGATCGGCGGAAGTCGCCTTGTTGGACAGGGCGTTCGCCGCCTAGCAAGATCGCGCGCATGAAAAGGATCTTCACTGCGTGCCTCGGCACCGAGACCAATACTTTCGCTTCCATTCCCACCGGACATCAGCTCTTCGAGGAGACCTGCCTCTATCGCAAGGCGAGCTACGGCGAGAAAGTACCCATGTTCGGTGCACCGCTTGCCGTCTGGCGCAGCCGCGCCGAAGCCAAAGGCTGGCAGGTCGTGGAGAGCCTTTGCGCCGTCGCCCAGCCGGCTGGCAAGACGGTGAAGAAGGTGTATGAGAGCTTTCGCGACGAGATCGTCGCCGATCTCGAGGCGGCGCTGCCAGTCGATGGGGTCTTGCTTTCCATGCACGGCGCCATGGTGGCCGAGGGCTATGATGATTGCGAGAGCGACCTGCTGGCTGCGGTACGCAAGGTCGTGGGGCCCGGCATCCCGGTCGGCGCCGAGCTCGATCTCCATTGCAATATCGGTGCGGGCACATTGCGCGACGCCACGGCGCTCGTGCTGTTCAAGGAATATCCGCATATCGACGTTCCCGAGCGCGCCGACGACCTTTTCACCGTGATCGAAGGCGCCATCGAGGGCCGCACCAAGCCGGTGATGGCGGCCTTCGACTGCCGCATGATCGGCGTCTTCCACACCACGCGTCAGCCGATGCGCGGCTTCGTCGACAAGCTCCAGGCGATGGAGGGCAAGGACGGCGTCCTGTCGATCTCGATCGCGCACGGCTTTCCCTGGTCCGACGTGAAGGAGATGAGCTCCAGGCTGATCGTCATCACCGACAACGACCGGCCCAAGGCGGAGAAGCTTGCGCGCGAACTCGGCCTCGAGTTCTTCGCCATGCGCGACAAGACCCAGCCCCCTTACGTTACGCTCGAGACAGCGATGG
>NZ_DATBFE010000031.1:0-21822 GCF_036558665.1 Reyranella sp.
AATCGCCGGGCGCTGGATGAGGTGACCTGCGAGATCCCGGCCGGCAAGACGGTGGCGCTGGTCGGCATGTCCGGCGCGGGCAAGACCACGCTGGCGCAGCTGCTGATGCGCTTCTGGGATCCTGATGACGGATCGATCGCGCTCAACGGCGTCGACCTGCGCGACTACAGGATCGACGCGCTGCGCAGCCGGATCGCGCTGGTCGCGCAGGACACGTACCTGTTCAACGACACGCTCGAGCGCAACATCCTGATCGCCAAGCCGGAGGCGAGCGATGCCGAGCTGCAGGCATCCATCCGGCACGCCTCGCTGGGGGAGCTGGTGGCTGCCCTGCCGGACGGGCTCCAAGCCGCGGTCGGCGAACGCGGGATGAGCCTGTCCGGCGGGCAGCGGCAGCGGGTCGCGATCGCCCGCGCGTTCCTCAAGGATGCGCCGGTCCTGATCCTGGACGAGGCAACCTCGCACCTCGACGCCCTCAACGAGCAGGCGGTGCGCCGCGCGCTCGACCTGCTGCAGGCCGACCGCACCACGATCGTCATCGCCCATCGCCTCTCGACGGTACGCGACGCCGACCTGATCGTGGTCCTGGACGAGGGCCGCGTCGCCGAGACCGGCACGCACGCCTCGCTGCTGGCGAAGGGTGGCCTCTACGCCCGCCTCGTCTCCCGCCAGCTCGCCGCCGCCTACGCGCCGGCGGCGTCGTGATGCAGAAGGGGACCGGCGATGGCGATACCGGAGATCATCGGCTCCCTGCGCTCGACCTACACCCGCGTGGTCTGCATCGTGTGCGAGGAGAAGGGCATCGACTATGTGTTGACCGAGCGGCCGCTGCATGCCGCCGAGATCCGCGCCATCCATCCCTTCGGCAAGATGCCGGTGCTGCGCCACGGCGAGGTCGAGCTCTTCGAATCCAAGGCCATCGCCACCTGGCTTGACCGCAGCTTCCCGGCGCCCTTTGTCTTCCCGTCCGATCCGCATCTTGCGGCGCTCGTCGAGCAGTGGGTGTCGCTCGTGAACACGACGATCGACCGCACCCTGATCCGCACCTACCTCTTCGCCCATATCGCGCCCGGGACCGCCGACGGCGCACCCAACCGCGCGGCGATCGACGCGGTGATGCCCGACGTGCGCACGCAGGTCGATGTTCTCGACAAGGCGGTCGCCGGAACCGGCCATCTCGTCGGCAAGCAGTTCACCTTCGCCGACATCAACCTGATGCCGATCCTGCATCGCCTCGGCCAGGCGCCGGAAGGCGCCGAGGCCCTCGCCAGGGCAACCCATCTCGCGCGCTACTACGAGCGCCATGCGGCGCGACCGAGCTTCAGGCGGACCGATCCACCAGCCGGCCCGCCACGTCGCGCAAGCTCACCTTGAAGCCGGGCCGCCGATCCGGCCCGGATCGCCGGGCTACCCTGTCTTTTGCGCCGGCGCCGGCTCGAAGGGCACGGACATCGCCTTGGCGTGCCCGGCGATATCGGGCCGCTTGCGCCCCGTGACATGCCAGGTCTCGACGCGACCCGCGCCCTTGACATCGACAAACCCTCGTGCCTCGCAATCGAAGTCGCCCTTCACCAGGTCGAAGGTGCTGCGCGTGATCTGGATGGTGCCGCTCTGTCCGTGCGACTCCATGCGGCTCGCCATGTTCACCGTTTCGCCCCACAGATCGTAGATGAACTTCTTGCGGCCGATGACGCCCGCGACCACTGGTCCCGAATTGATGCCGATGCGGAACGTCAGCTTCCGGCCGCCGAACAACCTCCGATCGACTTCGGCCCGCATATCGAGCGCAAGATCGACCAGGGCATGGGCGTGATCGTCACGACCGCGCGGCACTCCCGCGGCGACCATGTAGCAGTCGCCGATCGTCTTGATCTTCTCCACGCCGTACTTCTCCACCAGCATATCGAAGCACTGGAACACCTCGTTGAGCAGATCGACCAGGCGCAGCGGGGTCATCGTGGCCGCCATCGGCGTGAAGGCGACGACATCGGCGAACAGGATGCTGGCCGCATCGTACTGCGCGGCGATGGTACGCTGATCCGCCTTCAGCGCCTCGGAGATCTCCTTCGGCAGAATGTTGAGCAGCAGCATCTCCGAGCGTTCCTGGAAGAAATTGCGGCGGCCCACGAAATAGCGCAGGAGCCCGAAGACGATCGCGATCACCGAGCCGACATTGAGTACGAAGAACCAGGTAACGAAGGAGTCGGGCAGGCCGACCGGCGCCAGATGCGGCTGCAGCAAGGCGGTGACGATCAACAACGCGGCGAATCCCAGGATCCACAGCAGCGTCCGCCTTATGTCCTCGAGCAGAAGCGATCCCAGGGGACACAGGGCAGCCCAGATGATCACGATGCTCGATTCCCTGAAGCCGCCCAAGGCGATCGTCACCAGCCAAGGTAGAATCAGGATCAGCAGAAGCTGGGTAAATCGGTAGAGTTCGAGATTGCGCGTCCACGCGAAGAAAGCGGTGTTGACCGGCGTGAACACCGAATAGAAGGCCGGAATCGCGGCGGCGGCCGGAACGCCGGCGAGAAGATAGATCGCGCTCCACAGCATCGTGAGCGGCAGCGTGCCCACGCACAGTGCAACGGCGAGTCGTTTCTGCAACGCCGTTTCGTTGCTGTCCGCCGGATCGGCGCCGATCCGTCCTGCCTGCACGACAAGAGCTTCTGGCCGAGTGGACAGCCATGTAAGCAACCGAGCCTGCATCGGGTACGTCTCCGCGCAGTCCTGACGCTTACCCAGTATGCTGGTCGCCCCGGCGAGTCACAATCATCCGAGGGCCGATGCCTCGTCGGCTCGAACGACAAGTTGTGGAGCCCCACACCTTCGCCATGCTAGAAGCCGGTCCATGACCATGGTGTTCTTCCGTGTCCGCCCGGCGGCGGACCGACCGGGACTGGCGGCGGCGCCGGCTCGGCCAGAACTTTCTTGATCCCGCCACTGCCGACCGCATCGTCGAAGACGCGCGACTAACGCCCGGCGAGCTTGTCGTCGAGATCGGCGCCGGTTCGGGCGCGCTGACGCTCGCCCTCGCCCGCCGCGCCGTGCGCGTGATCGCGATCGAGCCGGATCCTGACTGGGCCCGGCGGCTGCGCGAACAAACGGGCGGGCATCGCGTTCGAGTCGTCGGCGGCGACGTCCTTGCAGTCACCCTTCCGCGCGAGCCCTTCCGCGTCATGGGCTCGCTGCCCTTCGGCCGCACGACAGATATCCTGCGCTGCCTACTCGACGATCCCGCGACCTCGCTCCGGCGCGCCGACCTCATCGTGCAATGGGAAGTGGCGCTGAAGCGCGCCGCCACGCCGCCTTCGACGCTGCTCTCCACCGCCTGGGCGCCGTGGTGGGAAATGCACCTCGCGCGCCGCATTCCGGCAGCGGCATTCCGCCCGGTTCCACGCGTCGATGCCGGTCTGCTCGTGATCACGCGCCGCGATCCGCCGCTCCTGCCGGTCGCCATGGCCCGGCCCTATGCAGCGTTCGTCCAGCGCGAATGGCCATTCCCGCGCAGTGGCGTCGGCCATCGCTGACTTGCCAAACGGACGATCTTCGCGCGGAGTCGCCGTCGGCGCACGGACAACGACCACGGGAGACACACCATGCGACTGAAGGACAAGATCGGGATCGTGACGGCGGCAGGCTCGGGCATGGGCCGCGCCGGCGCCGTCCGCTTCGCGCGCGAAGGCGCGTGCGTCGCCGTGGTCGATCTCGACGGCGCGAGCGTCGATCGGGTCGTGAACGAGATCACGCAAGGGGGCGGCAAGGCGATCGGCATCACGACCGACCTCCGCGAGGATGCGAATGCGCGGCGCATCGTGCGCGAAACGGCCAATGCCTTCGGTGGCGTCGACTTCGTCTGGAACCATCTCGGCCATCCGGGTCCGGCGTCGGTCGAGGGTATCGACATGGTGGACTTCGCGCTGGCGGTCGACCTCAATCTCCGCTCGCAGCTCGTCACCACGGAAGCCGCCTTGCCCGAGCTGCGAGCGCGCGGCGGCGGCAGCCTGCTCTACACGGCCTCGACGTCCGGCCTGCAGGGTTCGATCTTCAGCCCGGTCTACTCGGCGGTGAAGTTCGGCGTCGTGGGCTTCGCCAGGGCGCTGGCCAAACGCGTCGCCAGGGAGAAGATCCGGGTCAACGTGATCTGCCCCGGCGCCACCGACACGCCGATGCTGCGCGTCTTCGTCAATCGCCCCGACCAGCAGAGCACCCGCGGCCAGGATTCCGAAGAACTCGTGAAGCAACGCGCTGGTCAGAACCCGATGGGGCGCCCCGCCCGGCCGGAGGAGATCGCCAACGCCGCCCTGTTTCTCCTGTCGGACGAGGCCTCGTTCATCACCGGCGCGGCCCTGCCGGTGGACGGTGGAACGACGGCGTGAGTCGCGATCCAGTTTCTCTTCTTAACTAGTTGAAATACAAAACCAATATTCATTGGGTGGCCTTGATCTCTTGAAAAATCAGCTCGTGGCTCTTGTATCTTAGACAGATCAAGATATATCTCGATAGTGTCAAAAACTACAGGAGCACTGCAAGTGCATTACAGCCAACAAGGATACGGCCACCGGCCGCACAAGCATCACTTCGGCCATGGCCGCTTCGGTCGCCACGGCTTCGGGCGAGGCTGGGACGAGCATGGCGAGCGCCAGGGCAAGCGCCGCCGCGTCTTCGATTCGGCGGAGCTTCGGCTGGTTCTGCTCAAATTGATCGCCGACCAGCCGCGTCACGGCTACGAGTTGATTCGCGCGATCGAGGAACTTTCGGGCGGTTTCTATGTGCCCAGTCCAGGCGTCGTTTATCCGACCCTGACGATGCTCCAGGACATGGGCCAGATCGAAGAGGCGGCGGCGGCAGGTGCGCGCAAGGCGTTCGCGGCAACCGCGGACGGAACCGCCGAGCTCGCCGCGAAGAAGGAAGACGTGGAAGCCCTCTTCGCCCGCCTCGCGCAGCTCGCCACCGCGCGCGAACGCGCCGACCCCGCTCCGATCCGTCGCGCCATGGGAAATCTGCGCACGGTCCTGCTCTATCGCCTCGACCGCGAGAACGTGCGAGCCGAAACACTCCACGAGATCGCCGCCATCCTCGACGAGGCGGCGCAGAAGATCGAGCGGCTGAAATGACCTGCTCCGCCACGGTTCGTGTGCCGACCACGAACGGCAGCCGCTATCTCCAGCAGCTCTGCAAGCACTGGAGCCACAACCTTGCCGTCGAGTTCTCGGAGTCCGAAGGCAAGGTGGTTTTCCCGCGCGACGCCCGCGGCGCCGACTGGCCGGCCGACGCCACGCTGGTGATGCAGGCACGCGCCGGCGATCTCGAATGCCGCCTGCAGGCGAGTGCCGAAGGCCAGCTCGAGGCGCTGAAGGGCGCGGTCGCCCGCCATCTGGACCGATTCGCTTTCCGCGAGGCGCCGCTTTCGTTCGATTGGCGGGACGGCTGAAAGAGCGAATGGGCCCGGGCTTCGGCGAGGGTCGCGCGCCTTCGGCCGATCCTGTATATTAGTATTCCTTTTCTGTCTTATGCAGAGCATAAGGGATACTTTGGAAATGCGCGGCCTCAATCTCGACCATGTCGACACCTTCGCCCAGGTGATCGAGCTCGGCAGCTTCTCGGCGACGGCGGACCGGCTCAATCTCACCCAGCCGGCGGTCAGCCTGCAGATCCGCCAGCTCGAGAAGCGGCTGGGCGTGCGCCTGATCGAGCGCGTCGGCAAGCGCGCGACGCCGACGCCCGCCGGTGCCGAGCTGCTGCTCCACGCGCGGCGCATCTTCGAGGCGACGACCGCGGCGCGCGATGCCATCGCGCCCTATGTCGAGGGCTCGATCAGCCGCGTACGCATCGGCACCGGCGCCACGGCCTGCATCCATTTTCTGCCGCCGGTGCTGCGCGAGCTGCGCCGCCAGTTCACCTCGCTCGAGGTGATCGTCAACACCGGCAACTCGGCGGACATCCTGAAGCAGGTCGAGGAGAACACGCTCGACCTCGGCCTCGTGACGCTGCCGGCGCCGGGACGGATGTTCGAGGTGACGCCGCTGTTCGACGACGAGTTCGTCGTGCTGTCGCCGCGCAAGGGCGGCATGCTGCCCAAGACCGTGACCCCTGCGGTGCTCGCGGGCCAGCCGATCGTGCTGCACGAATCGGGCTCGCAGACGCGGCGCATCGTCGACGACTGGTTCGCCGAGGCGGGCTTCCTGATCAAGCCGGTCATGGAGCTGGGCAGCGTCGAGGCGATCAAGGAGCTGGTCGGCGCAGGGCTCGGCTGCGGCGTCGTCCCGCGCATGGCGGTCGACGGCCCGTACAAGGCGTCCAACCTCCTGGTGCAGTCGCTGACGCGCCGACTCTCGCGCAAGATCGGGCTCGTGCTCCGCCGCGACAAGCCGCTGCATCGCGGCTTGCGCGAGACCGTGTCGGCGCTGCGCCGGGCCGCCGCCGGCTTCAGCGAAGGCAAGCGCGTGCGCCTCTAGGCCACAACTGGCTCGAGGTCACAACAAAGTCCTGGCACAGCGGCGGCTCGGGTGCCGAACATCGCAATCCCCTGCTCGCGCGCGGACATCATGGAAGAGCCGGAGCCTTGCGGCGCGCGGTGTCATGGAAGCGCGGGACTGCAGGTGCCGCTCGTCCTCGGCCGGGCGCCACTGGAGCGGCGCGCTCCGCTGAAGGCCGGCTTATGCTCGGTATAACGGTCGCAGTCTGTAATCGGCGGACGGACGCGCGCAATTTCGGTCGCGATGTTCGCCCGTCCCTTCCCGATGGCCATCCTGTTGCGCGAGATGATGCGCCGCCTCGGCGTCCCGCCGCTCTCGTACCGACGGCCACTCGACACCTTGCGCGGCCTCGACGATCACCTGCTGCGCGACATCGGCATCAGTCGGGGCCCCGCGAGGACCGCTCGGTCCGTCGACTCGGTCGCTGTAAGGAGACGCCGGGCTTTTTGAGCGGAGCTTCCTTCCCTGGCGCGCCAAGGCGGGCTAGATGGAGCCATGGTGTTGGATCGTCGCTCGCTCCTCGCCCTGGGCGCGTTGACCGCTCCCGCGATCGCCAGCAGGGTCGCGAGGGGCCAGGCCGACCTGCCCGACAAGCCGATCCGCATCTTCATCGGCTTCGAGGCCGGCGGCGGCGCCGACACCGTGGCTCGCGCGATCGCGGCCCGGCTGCAACGACGGCTCGGCCGTCGTGTGTCGGTCGAGAGTCGCACCGGCTCGTTCGGCGCCGTGCCTGGCGAGATCGTGCGCAAGGGTCCGGCCGACGGATCGCAGCTCGCGCTCCTCTCCTCGACCACGCTTGTCGCCAAGCTCGCGACGCGGGACTTCCCCTTCGACCCGGTCGATGATCTCGCGCCCGTGACCGAGATCGGCACCTTCTCGGTTGCCTTCGCCATCTCGCCCCTGCTCGCCATCGAAAGCCTTGCCGACTACATCGCATGGTTGAAGGCGGGCGACGCGCGCCGGCGGCGGATCGCGGTGTCGTCGAACGCCGCCTTCGTAGAGGTGTTCAATCTCCTGCTGGCGCAATCCACCGGCGAGACCCTGGAACCGGTCAGCTACCGCGGCGCCGTGCCGATGGTGAACGACCTGCAGGAGGGCCGCATTCCCGCCAGCGTCAACACCATCACCTCGCTGCTGCCGGCCCATCGCGGCGGACGCTGTCGCATCCTGTTCCTCACCGCCCGCAAGCGTCTCGCCGTCGCGCCGGCGATCCCGACCGCCATCGAGCTCGGCTATCCCAAGCTCGACATGGAGGAGTGGTTCGCCTTTTTCACCTCGCCGACGACGTCGTCGACCATCGTCTCCGCGTGGAATCGCGAGCTGCGCGCCGCGATCGAGGATCCCGACGTCGCGGGCGAGCTGAGGCCTCTTGGCCTCGAGGTCGCGACTTCCTCACCGGACGGCCTCGCGGCCCGCATCGACGCCCACAGGCGAGCGTGGGAGGCGCGCATGAAGAGCGCCGGTTTGCAGCCGGTCTAGCGAGAGGGAGCAGCAGTCATGTTCAGCCACGTCACCGTCGGCAGCAACGACATCGCGCGCGCGAGGCGCTTCTACGAAGGTGTCACCGCGGCGCTCGGGCTGGAGCGCCAGGCCGACTATCCCGAGGCGGTGGCCTACGGCCGGCCGGGCGGGCGGCCGCAGCTCTGGATCGTGCGGCCACTCGACAAGAAGACGGCGACCGCCGGCAATGGCGTCACGATCGGGCTCGACGCGGCAGATCGCGCGGCGGTCGACAAGGCCCACGCCGCCGCGCTGGCAGCCGGCGGCAGCGACGAAGGCAAGCCCGGTCTGCGCACGCACTACCATCCAAACTACTACGGCGCGTATGTGCGCGATCCCGACGGCAACAAGGTCTGCATCGTCTGTCACAAGCCGGCGTGAGATGCTTGTTGGCGGACATCGTGGAGCGTAGGCTCCGATGGCATCATGGAGGGCCCGATGTCGGCTGAGACCGATCTTCCGCTGAAGGTGTTCTGGCAGCCTGGCTGAACGAGCTGCCTGAGACTCAAGGAGTTTCTATCGGTCCGTGGGATCGACTTCGTTTCGGTGAACGTTCTCGAGGATCCGGCCGGCCTGGCCGAGCTGCAGCGGCTCGGTGTGCGCTCGGTGCCGGTGCTGTCGCGCGGAACCCGGTTCGTGTTCGGCCAGAGCACCAAGCAGATCGTCGACTTCCTGGGACTCGACGAGAAGTCGGGGCCGCAGCTTTCGACCGACGAGCTCGCGGCGCGCGTCGACAGGTTCATGGCAGCCGCGCTCGAGCTCATCCCGCTGATGCCCCACGACCGTCTCGACACGCATGTGCCGGGCCGGCCGCGCAGCTATCGCACGCTCGGCTTCCATCTGTTCCGGGTGGTCGACGCCTTTCTTGGCGCCAATCATGGCATCCCGCTCGTCCAGGCCATGTTCCGCGAGGAGCCCGCACCCGAGGCCGATGCCGCGACGCTGGTCGCCTACGGAGAGCAGGTGCGGCGGCGCTTCGCCGACTGGTGGGCCGGCGGTGACACGTCACCGGTCAAGACGCTCGACACCTACTATGGTCCGCAGTCCCTGCACGAGCTGATGGAACGCACCACCTGGCACTGCGGCCAGCATGTGCGGCAATACATGATGTTGCTGGAGAAAGAGGGTGTCGGGCATGGCCATCCGCTGGCCGCAGCCGACTTCGCGAACCTGCCGATGCCGCAAAACGTCTGGGACGGCTGACCGGCAGGAAACTTTCGGCTGCCCATGGCGTTTACTGCGCAGGATTCAACCTCGCAGCCCGGAGGGATACCCATGCGCGCCAACGGCCTCGCCGCCTCATCCAACAAGGATCTGGTCAAGGAAATCAATGCCTTGAAGGCGCAACTCAAGAAGCTGTCCGCGGCGATGGAAGCCGAAGCCAGCGACGGCGCGAGCCGTACCCTCGAGGTGGTCGAAACCAAGAGCAAGCAGGCCATCGAGAACGTGATCGAGGCGGCGCAGAATTTCATCGACGACTACGGCGACACCGCCCGCGACCGCATGGACGCGCTGGCGAAGAAGTCGAGCGAGTTGCGCGACAAGGCGACGGAATCGCTGGTCGAGACGGTGCAGGAGCGGCCGTTCGGCACGCTCGCCGCCATCATCGGCATCGGCTTCCTCGCGGGGTACCTTTGTCGCCGGCCCTAGGCGGGCCGCGGCGAAGGCCGTCCCCGGCAGCGCTCCCGCCTCGGGAGCGCTTTCCACGATGATCGGTCCCCTTCTCCGTCTCGCCACGACCACGCTCGCCGCCCGCAGCCTGCGCGATGCCGCGGCCGACGCGGTGACCCGGGCGGTGCTCGCTCTTGCCGCGATCGTCGGCGGCATCATCGCCCTCTTGTGCTTCACCCAGGCGGCCCTCACCGTGCTCGAGCGGCAGGTCGATCCGGCGGAAGCCTGGGCGATCGTGGGCGCCTTCTACGCCGTCCTGGGCGGCGCGCTCTATCTGGCGGCGAGCCGGCGCCGCCGCTGACAGCCGTGCGCAAACACGCCAGGCCCTGTTCGGCCCTCGAACCTTCCGCCGGGAGAATGTTTCCATGATCGTGGACGCCGCTTACGATAGGACGGCTGGGAAGCCGGGGGCGGCCATGACAACGCGGGACGGGATGACCGACGAGGCGCGACGCGGCGCGTCGCCCCAGGGCTATGTCCGCCTGAACGCCGAGCGATTGCTCGATATGCTTCCCGTCGCGGGATATATCTGCAACGAGGATGGCCTTCTGGTCCGCTACAATGATGCCGCGGTGCGATTGTGGGGACGGGCTCCCGGGCTGCTCGATCCGAAGCAGAGATTTTGCGGATCATATCGCCTCTATCTCCCCGATGGCACACCGCTCGAGCACGCGGATTGCCCCATGGCGACGAGCTTGCAGACCGGCGATCCGGTGTGCAACGGGCGGGTTGTCATCGAGCGCCCCGACGGCACACGAGCCCTTGCCCTGGCAAATATCGAAGTCCTCAAGGACGAGGTCGGGAAGATCGTCGGCGCCATCAACTGGCTTCGCGAATTGTCCGAGGGCGCGCCGGCGGCGGCGAACGAGGACGTGGTGGTCCTCACCTTCGAGCGTCGGGTGCGCGAAAACGCCGCCGCGCGGCCGCCTCGTGACGGCGGCGAGGACCTGCAGCAGCAGTCGATCCGCTATTTCCAGGAGCTGCTGCTCGCCTTGCCCGCGGCCATCTACACGACCGACGCCGAGGGTCGCATCACCTTCTACAACGACGCCGCCGTCGATCTCTGGGGCTGCCGGCCGGAGCTGGGCAAGAGCGAGTTCTGCGGCTCGTGGAAGCTCTACTGGCCGGACGGCATGCCGCTGCCGCACGACGAATGTCCGATGGCGAAGGCGTTGCGTGAGAAGCGCCCCAACCGAGGCATGGAAGCGATCGCCGAACGCCCCGACGGCAGCCGCATCCCCTTCATGCCCTACCCCTCGCCGATCTTCGACAGCGAAGGGCGCCTGATCGGCGCTGTGAACATGCTGGTGGATCTCAGCGCCCTGAAGCGCGGCGAGGAGATGGGCGCGCGGCTGGCGGCGATCGTCGAATCGTCGGCCGATGCCATCGTCGGCAAGACGCTCGAGGGCAGGATCACGAGCTGGAACCGCGGCGCCGAGCAGCTGTTCGGCTATTCGGCCAACGAAGCAATCGGCCGGTCGATCATGATGTTGATCCCGCATGACCGGACCGGCGAAGAGGCGTCGATCATCGATCGTATCCGCCGCGGTCTGCGCGTCGAGACCTACGAAACCATTCGCCGGCGCAAGGATGGCAGCCTGGTCGCCGTGTCGCTGACGGTGTCGCCGATCCGCGACGGCGTGGGCCGCGTGATCGGCGCGTCGAAGATCGCGCGAGACATCAGCGAGCGCAAACGCATCGAAGAGCAGAGCGAATTGCTGATGCGCGAGATGAACCACCGCATCAAGAACCTGTTTGCGCTGGCCAGCGGCCTCGTCGGGGCGAGCAAGGACTCGGCGCGCACGCCCGGGGAGCTGGCGAAAGCCGTGCAGGGTCGCCTGCTTGCGCTCGCGCACGCGCACGATCTCACCCTTCCGGTCTTGCCGCAGCGCGAAGGGATGGAAGCGCGGGCGACGTCGCTGAAGGACCTGCTGGCCGCGATCGCCGCACCGTACAACGACCCGGCCACGCAGGCGCTGCGCGTGGTCCTCGATGCGCCGGAGATGGCGGTCGCCGGCCAGGCAGCGACCAACCTCGCTCTTCTTTTGCACGAATTGACGACCAATGCTGCGAAGTACGGCGCCCTCTCCTCTCCGTCGGGCCACGTCCAGCTCACCGGCTCCGACGAGGGCGACAGGTTCCTGCTGGTGTGGCGGGAGCACGGGGGTCCCGCGCTTGCCGGCGCGCCGCCGGCGCTCGGCTTCGGCAGCATCCTGACACAGCAGATCGTCGGCCAGTTCGGCGGCGAAATCTCGTACCGGTGGGACCGCGAGGGACTCGTCGTGCAGTTGACGCTGCGGCGCGATCGCCTGTCGCGGTGAGCAGGGCGCGCGCCACGGCTGTTGCGCTATAGTCGTCCTTCGGGTGGGAGGACGATCATGCCGATGTTCAGGCGCGCCGGCGCCGAGCTCTATTACGAGGTGCACGGCCAGGGATTTCCGCTGCTGCTCTATGCCCCCGGCGGGCTCAAGTCGCAGCTCGCCTACTGGAGGGGAAGCCCGGCTGATCCCAACCAGCCCGCCGCCTGGATGAACCCGATGGTCGCGCTGGCCGACAGGTTCACGGTGATCGGCATGGACCAGCGCAATGCCGGCAAGTCGGTGGCCGAGGTGCAGCCCGACCACGGATGGCACACCTTTGCCGGCGACCATTTCGCGCTGATGGACCACCTGGGCTTCGGCCGGTTCCACGTGATGGGCGGCTGCATCGGCGGCAGCTACTGCTTCGAGGCGATCGAGCACGACTCCGGGCGTGTCGCGGCGGCGGTGCTGCAGAACCCGATCGGTCTGTGGGAGAACCGCGACGTCTGGGATGCGGCGGTCAAGGGCTATGGCGAGACGGTGCGCGCCCGCGATCCCTCGATCAGCCAGGAGACGATCGACTCCTTCGGCCGCAACATGTTCGGCTCGGACTTCGTGTTCTCCGTCACGCGCGACTTCGTGAGGAACTGCCGCACGCCGCTCCTGCTCCAGCCCGGCACCGACAAGCCGCATCCGGCGAAGACCAGCGAGGAGATCGCGGCCCTCGCTCCCAATATCGAGGTCCAGAAGGACTGGCGCGGCCCGACCTATTTGCAGGACTCGATCGAGCGGGTGCGGACCTTCCTCGAGAGAAACACGCCGAAATAGCGGCGCCCGCCGGACCGGCTTCTACGACACCTTCGCGGGCGGCTGGCGGACCGGCTGCGCCAGCAGCCACTGGCGGGCCTCGCGGATGGTGCGGAAGACCTCGACCGGTCGATCCTTCGACGACATCTCTTTGAAGGTGGCGGCCAACTCGCCACGCTTGCGGTCGGTGACGATCGCAAGCGGCCCGCGCGGCCGGTTCTGCGCCTGGCTGCCGGCGCTGAGCTGCGCCTCGAAGGCGAGCAGCTCGTCGCGCCCGACCGCGGACGAGGTGGCCGAGGTCACGTCGATCATCTTGCGATAATGCAGGATGCCCGCGGCCACGATCTCCATCAGGAACTTCCGGTAGTCCTCGAGCGAGATGTCGCCGCGAGCGACGGCGACCGCGATGCGATCGGGGTGGAAGACTTCCAGATGTATCGGCATCGCCATGCACTATGCGAGAGCTCACCGGCGATGGGCAAGCCGGATGCGTCGATTGCGCACCCGCCGCAGGCTGGCCTCGGGCGGCGTCCTTCTGCTAGTCCATTGGCCGTGAAAGGCCGCAAGCTCGCAACCTCGATCGTGGTCGCCCTGATCGTGCTGGGTGTGGTCTGGGGCGGCTATGCCCTCTATCAGCAATTCAGCCCGACCGAGAAGGCGTTGGCCGAGCTGCGCGCGATGCCGCTGGTCGGCCTCGCCATCGCCGACCGGCCCGATGTGCAGGATCGCCTGCGCACGGCGATCCGCGAGGAGGAGCGCAATCCCACGACCAGCGGGCCATCGCGGCCGCTGCAGGTCGTGGGCGAGCTGCGCCGCGACGTCATCGCGCCCATGTTGCGCAAGGCCGACGATGCGAGCGTGGTGGCGGCCATGGCCGCGCGAGTCGAGCTGGTGCGGCACCTGCAGAAGGCCGATCTTCCAGCCTGCCGCGAATTCGCGATGGGCGGCATCTCCCGACCCGACAAGCTCGATGACGAGGGCCAGCGGCTGTTCCGCGACGTGCTGGTCGCGATGGAGGCGGCCTATCGCAGCGGCCGGGCCGGCCAGCCGCAACCCATTCCGACGCGCCAGCAGGCGGGCGACATGCTGCGCGACGCGGGCTTCACCAAGGCCGATTTCGACAAGCTCGACAATTTCGCGACGCTGTCCAACGAGGCGAGCTGCGAAATGGAGCTCAAGGTCGACGGCGTGCCGCCGCTCCTCCCGGCCGGCGAGCGCGGCCCCTTCTCCCGCTTCATCGTCGCCCGCTGAGGCAACGATCTTCGCCGGCAAGGCGTTACGCCGTCATGGCAGCCGCAAGACGACATTCCCGCCGCTCCAGGACCGGCCGTAGTCGCGGCCGGTCGACCCGGAAGTGGTCGGCCAAGGTGACACGCGCCAGCGATGCGCTCGATCTCGAAGGCGGCGTGTTCAAGAAGGCGAGCGCGCACAAGATCGCCGCCTCGCTCAAGCGCTCGGCCGAGCACAGCCATCGCCGCAAGTCCGCACCGCTGCGCTCGGCCATGTCGATGCTGACCTTCTACATCAACCGCGCCGGCAAGGGTCTGTCGGCCCGCCGCCGCCGGACGCTGGAGAACGCCAAGGACGAGCTGCGCAAGCTCTTCAAGAAGCAGCCGAAGAGTAAGGCCGCTTAGCGTTCGCTCATCGCATCGCGCCCGTGCAGCGCCCGCCAGATGGTCTCCGGCGTCGCCGGCATGTCGAGGTGCTCGACGCCGGCGGGGCGCAGCGCATCGAGGATCGCGGCCATCACGGTCTGAGGTGCGGCGATGCAGCCCGCCTGCCCCGAGCCCTTCACCCCGAGCGGATTGGCGTTGGTCGGCCGCTCCACGAGCGCGATGTCGAAGCCGGGCAGATCATCGGCACGCGGCAGGGCATAGTCCATGAACGAGCCGCTGAGGAGCTGCCCCGACCCCCGATCGTAGGCCGTACGCTCCAGCATCGCCTGGCCGATGCCCTGCGTCACGCCGCCCTGCACCTGGCCTTCGGTGAGCAGCGGATTGATCAGCCGGCCGTAGTCGTCGACCGCGGTGTAGCGCACGAGCGCCGCCGCCCCGGTCTCGGGATCGATCTCGACCTCGGCGAGGTGGCAGCCGCTCGGGAAAGTGAAGACATCGCTCATGTTCATCGCGTGCACGCCAAGGCCCGGCGTCATGCCCTCCGGCAGGTTAGCCGGATCGTCGGCGCTCTTCGCCAGATCGGAAAGCGCGATGGCGCGATCGCTGCCGCGCACCGAGAAGCGTCCCCCGGCGAACGCCAGCTCGTTTTCGGAGGCCTGCAGGAGATGGGCGGCGAGCCGCTGCGCCTTGACGAGTGCGGCCTCGATCGCCTTCACGGCGGCCGTGCCGCCCATATGCATCGAGCGCGCGCCGCCATGGCCGGCGCCGCTTTTGACCGCACGCGTATCGGCCTGCACGTAGCGAATCGCCCCGAGCGGCAGACCGAGCCGGTCGGCGGCGATCTGGGCGTACGCCGTCTCGTGACCCTGGCCGTTGGACTCCGTGCCGACGGCGAGCGTCACTGCGCCGTCGCTCGCGAAGGTCACCTCCGCGCCCTCGTTGGGCGCACCGCGCGAGGTCTCGAGGAAGCAGCCGATGCCCAGTCCGCGCAACCTGCCGCGCGCCTTCGCGTCGGCGCGGCGCGCCTCGAAGCCCTTGACGTCGGCCCGTACGACCGCGCGGTCGAGATTGTCGACGAAGCCGCCCGAGTCGATGGTCATACCCATCGCGGTCTTGTGCGGGAACGAGGCGATCAGGTTCTGACGCCGCAGCTCCGCCGGATCGCGTCCGAGCCGGCGAGCCGCCGCCTCGATGGCGCGCTCGATGATGTAGTTGGCCTCGGGCTTGCCGGCCCCGCGGTAGGCGTCGACCGGCACGGTGTTGGTGAAGGCGCCGCGCACATCGACATGGATCGCGGGGATGGCATAGACGCCGCCCTGCGCCGTCGAGGCGGCCACGACCGATGCGCCGGGACCGTTGCCCGAGAGGTAGGCGCCGAGATTGGCGACCATCGCCACGTCGAGCGCGAGGAACCGACCTGCCGCATCGAGCGCGAGCTTCGCCCTGGCGGCAATGTCGCGGCCCTGGGCGCTGGCCATGAACTCCTCGGTGCGCTCGGCTTCCCAGCGTACCGGCCGGCCGAGCCTGCGCGCCGCCCACAACAGCAACACCCATTCGGGATAGAGGAAGTTCTTGGTGCCGAAGCCGCCGCCGACATCGGGCGCGTGGAGATGAATGCGATCGGCTGCCACCCTGAACACGAACTCGGCAAGCTGGCGGCGGATGCCGTGCAGTCCCTGTCCCGTCAGCTCGAGATCCATCGTGTCGCTCGGTGCGTCGTACCGCGCGATGCCGGCGCGTGGCTCGATCGGCGCCACGACCGCGCGGTTGTTCATTACCTCGATCTCGACCACGTGCGCGGCCGCGCGGATCGCCTCGGCCACGGCAGCGGCGTCGCCGCGCTCGACGTGGAAGGCGAGATTGCCCGGGGCCTCGTCCCAGATCGTCGGCGCTCCGGCGGCGAGTGCCGCCGTCCCGTCGACGACCGCCGGCAACGACTCGTATTCCACGTCGATCGACTCGGCCGCGGTGCGCGCGACGTCGGCGCTGTCGGCGACGACGAAGGCCACCGGATCGCCGACATGGCGCACGCGTCCATCCGCCAGCGCCGGGCGCGGCGGCACGATCAGCGGCGTCACGGCGGCCATGCAGGGCAACGGCCCGAGCCCGTCGGCCGCGAGATCGGCGTGCGTGAAGATGCCACGCACGCCGTCGAGCATGCGCGCCCGCGACAGATCGGTCCGTCCGATGCGCGCATGGGCGTGCGGCGAGCGCACGATATGGCCCCATAGAGCGTCGGGACACTCGATATCGCCGACGTAACGGCCACGTCCGGTCAGAAACCGGACATCCTCCAGCCGTCGCACCGACCGGCCGATCATCTTTTCTTGTGCGCTATTGCCCATGTCGCTCCGCCCGATAAGCTCGCCGCCAACCAAGGAGGATGACCGCATGATCGATCTGCATTACTGGCCCACGCCCAACGGCAAGAAGGTCACCATCCTGCTCGAGGAGTGTGGCCTGCCCTACAAGATCGTACCCGTGAACATCCAGAAGGGCGATCAGTTCAACAAGGATTTCCTGGCGATGAATCCCAATCACCGCATGCCGGTGATGGTCGACCACGAGCCCAAAGGCGGCGGCGCGCCGATCGCGATCTTCGAGTCGGGCGCGATCATGATGTACATCGCCGAGAAGGCCGGAAAGTTCTATCCGCAGGACCTGCGCACCCGCTACGAGGTGAACCAGTGGGTGATCTGGCAGATGGCCAACCAGGGACCGAAGACCGGCGAGTGCGGCCACTTCCGCCGTGTCGACCAGAAGCAGCACGGCGACCAGACCTATGGCATCACCCGTTTCACCGACGAGGTGAACCGGCTCTACGGCGTGCTGAACAACCGGCTCCACAAGCACAGGTACCTGGCGGGCGACCAGTACACGATCGCCGACATGATCTCCTATCCGTGGACCGTGAACTGGAAGGGCCAGGGCCAGGACATCGAGGAGTTCAAGCACTTCAAGCGCTGGTTCGAGGAGCTGGGTGCCCGGCCGGCGGTGCAGAAAGGCATGGCGGTCGGCAGCGATCTGTCGTCCGACGTCACCAAGCTGCCGCCCGAGGAGCAGGCCCGCATCCGCAAGATGCTCTACAACCAGCGCGCCATTCCCGTGCCGGCGTAGCCGAAGATCCCTCGCCCGCGGAAGCGCGGAGCAGCGGCCGGCGACCTCACGACGCCGGACGAATATTCTGGTTCAGGCGCAAAAGATTGTCGGGATCGTGTTTGCGCTTGAGCGCCGCGAGGCGATCACAGTTCTCGCCGTAGGCGGCTTTCACCCGATCCTCGCCTTCGTCACCCAGGTTGTTGACATAGACGCCGCCGGTCGCGAAGGACCGCATCGCCGCGTACATTTCACGCCCCCAGGCGATATAGGCTTCGTCGCCAGCCGGGTCGGTCCATATCGAAACCGGGAAGCAGTCATAGGCGGCATCGCGGTTCATGTAGGCCGTGGCCGACGGCGACACCCACGAGATCACGCCGCCGACCTGCTGGAATACGAAGAACGAACGCGGCGACGGAACGGTCGGGAAGCGATCGAGCAATGTGTCGATCGCCCCGTCAGAGATCTGTCGCGGGAAGTGCGCCTTCCAGTAGAAGCGATGGCCGCGCGGGAAGGAGGCGTCGCCGGCCTTCTGCAACTGCACGTACGAGACGGGACCGATCTGGTCGGCGACAGCCGGCAGGCCCTTGCGCAGCGGCCCGAGCACACGCTGTCCGTCTTCCAACTGCCCGGCTATGGCTACTATCCGCTTTATATGCCCGGTCATCCGCGGCGCGCGGCCATCGAGACGTTCATCCGGTGGCTTGGTGAGATTGCCCGGTACGGTGCGCGGCAGAGCGCGGACAGGCCTTCCTAGTCCTTCAACCGATCGAAGAGGACAGCGGCGGCGCCACGTCTTCCAGCGACTTCCCCTCCGCCCTGACGCCGAGCCTGAGTTCCACCAACGCCGCCACCACCATCAGGGCGGCCCCGAGAAGATAGCCCCAGACGATGCCGCTGCGTCCTTCGCCCTCGATCAGGACGCCGAACAACCACGGCCCGGCGACGCCGCCCAGCAGCGTGCCGAAGGCATAGAACAGCGCGATGGTGAGCGCCCGCACCTCGAGCGGGAAGCTTTCGCCGACCGTGAGATAGGCAGCGCTCGCCGCGGCCGAGGCGAAGAAGAAGACGATGCTCCACAAGGTCGTCTGCGTCGCGGCGCTGAGCAGATCGGCGCTGAACAGCCAGCCGGTCGCGGCGAGCAGGATGCCGGCGAGACTATAGGTCAGGGCGATCATGAGCTTGCGGCCGAGCGTGTCGAACAAGGGACCGAGCAGCACCGGCCCCAGAAAGTTGCCGAGCGCGAAGGGCAGGATGTGCAGACCGACGCGGTCGGCGGCCACGCCGTAGAATTTGGTGAGCACCAGCGCGTAGGTGAAGAAAATCGCGTTGTAGACGAAGGCCTGCGAGGCCATCAGCACGATGCCGAGCGCGGTGCGACCAGGATAGGCGCGCAGCAGCGTGCGCGCGACCGAGGCGAGCGTGAGCCTGTGCGGCATCCCGAGGCTGAGCGAAGATTTGAATGGCGGCAGCGGTCCGCCCACGCTGGCGACCACTCGCGCCTCGATCTCGTCGACGACGCGGCTCGCCTCGCCCTCGCGGCCGTGGATCATCAGCCAGCGCGGGCTCTCGGGCAGGAACTGCCGCAGATAGAGGATGACGAGGCCCAGCACCGCACCGCTGCCGAAGGCGATGCGCCAACCGAGATCGGGGTCGAACAGGTCGGGATCGAGCAACGGCACCGAGACGATGGCGCCGACGGCCGCTCCGAGCCAGAAGCTGCCGTTGATCGCAAGATCGGTACGGCCGCGCAGTCGAGCCGGGATCAGTTCCTGGATCGCAGAGTTGATGGCCGAATATTCGCCACCGATCCCCGCTCCGGTGAGAAAACGGAAGAACAGGAAACTCTCGAAGTTCCACGAGAAGGCGGTCGCGGCGGTCGCGAGCAGATAGACGCCGAGCGTGACGTTGAACAGCTTCTTGCGGCCGAGTCGGTCGGTGAGATGGCCGAAATAGAGAGCGCCCAGCACCGCACCTGCAAGATAGGCGCTGCCGGTGAGGCCCACCTGCTCGGCCGACAGATGCAGGCGCGGGCTGGTCTGCAGCGCCGCAGCCACGGAGCCCGCCAGCGTGACCTCCAGCCCGTCGAGAATCCAGGTGATGCCGAGCGCGACCACCACCAGCCGGTGAAATGCGCTCCAGGGCAGCCGATCGAGGCGCGCGGGAACGTCGGTAGGGATGCCTTGGGCCGCCATCGGATGCTGCACCACAACGCTACGACATCCCGGGCGTTGCGTGCATCCTCAAAGGAGAGCGCGCCGCTGAAGTGGCTCGCTCCCATGACAGGGCTGCTCTGCATCCATGCGGTGGTCGAGGCGGCGGTCACATTTTAGTATGCCGTCATGACCGACAATACGATGGCGGCCGCGGCCGCCGGTTCCACGAGCAATCGGGCATCCCTCGCCCACCAGGCATCCGTCGACAGCACGACCTTCGCGGTGATCCTCTCGCTCAGCTTCTGCCACCTGCTGAACGACATGATGCAGTCGCTGGTCCCCGCGCTCTACCCGATCCTCAAGGACAACTACGCCCTCTCGTTCAGTCAGGTCGGCTTCATCACGCTTGCCTTCCAGTTCACCGCCTCGATGCTGCAGCCGGTCGTCGGCATGTACACCGACCGCAAGCCCCAGCCCTATTCGCTGATGGCGGGCATGGGCTTCACGCTGGTCGGCCTGCTGATGATGTCGCGCGCGCACTCCTACCCCATGATCCTGGTGTCGGCGGCGCTGATCGGCATGGGCTCGTCGGTGTTCCATCCCGAAGCCTCGCGCGTGGCACGCATGGCGGCCGGCGGCCGCTACGGCCTCGCCCAGTCGCTGTTCCAGGTCGGCGGCAACCTCGGCCAGGCCTGCGGCCCCCTGCTGGCGGCCTTCATCGTGGTGCCGCGCGGCCAGGCGAGCATCGTCTGGTTCTCCGCCGCGGCGCTGATCGCCATGACGATCCTGTTCCAGATCGGCAACTGGTATCGCGCCCGGCGCGCGCCCGGACTGGCGGTGCAGGGCAAGAAGGGCAAGGTGGCCACGAGCGCACCGCATAACCTGTCGCGCGGCCGCGTGTTCTGGGCCGTCGCCATCCTGGTGGTGCTGCTCTTCTCCAAGAACGTCTATCAGGCGAGCCTCGGCTCCTATTACACCTTCTACCTGATCGACAAGTTCCACCTCTCGGTGCAGGACGCACAGTTCTATCTGTTCGCCTTCATGATCGGCATCGTGGCGGGCCTGTTGCTGGGCGGCTGGGTCGGCGACAGGATCGGCCGCATTCCCGTGATGTGGTTCTCGATTTTGGGTGCGCTCCCGTTCGCGCTGATGCTGCCGCACGCCAACCTGTTCTGGACCGGCGTGCTCGCGGTCACGGTGGCGATGATCATGGCCTCGGCCTTTTCCGCGATCCTGGTCTATGCGCAGGAGCTGATGCCGGGCCGGGTCGGGCTGGTCGGCGGCATGTTCTTCGGCTTCTCGTTCGGCCTGGGCGGGCTCGGTGCCGCCGCGCTGGGCAAGATCGCCGACATGACCAGCATCGACACGGTCTACCAGGTGACGCCGTTCCTGCTATGCTTGGGCCTGTTCACGGCCTTCCTGCCGCGGCAGCCGGGGGAGCCGAAGAACGCCCACTGACGGAGGTCTCCATGGACTCCCACGCCGGGCAAGTCGGGCGGCCGCTCGACGGCAAGCCCGTGGCACCCTCGCTGTTCGCGCACTTCGTGCTGCGCACGGCGAACAAGCGGGCGCTGGTCGACTGGTACTGCACCGTGCTCGCCGCCCGTCCGGTCTTCGAGAACGATTATATCTCGTTCGTCACCTACGACGACGAGCATCACCGCGTCGCCTTCGTCCAGGTGCCCGGCCTGAAGCAGCCGCCCGACGATGCCTGGGGCCTCGCGCACGTCGCCTACAGCTTCGCCGATCTCGGCCAGCTTCTTTCGACCTATCGCCGGCTGAAGGCCGCGGGCATCGTGCCGGTGCGCACGATCAATCACGGCCCGACCGTGTCGATGTACTACAAGGATCCCGACGGCAACCAGGTCGAGCTGCAGGTCGACGCCTTCGACAAGGCGGGCGCGGCCTCCTACTTCCATACCGAGCCGTTTGCGCGCAATCCGATCGGCGTGCTGTTCGACGCCGACAAAATGGTGGCCGACTACGAAGCCGGCGTGCCGGAAGCCGATCTGCTGCGCCGCCCCGCCGAGTGACTGCGCTCGCGCTTTATTTCAGCCCGGGCGCGAGCTCGATGGCCGTGCACATCGCGCTGCATGAGATCGGCGTTCCGTTCGAGGCCAAGCCGGTGTCCTTCCTCAGGAAGGAGACCCGCACGCCGCAGTTCCTCGCCCTCAATCCCGCCGGCAAGGTGCCGACC
>NZ_DATBFE010000032.1:0-7855 GCF_036558665.1 Reyranella sp.
CGCAGCGCTGCCTCGGGCAGTAACGCCTCGTCGATCAACTTCTGATGCGGCTTCATCCACGGAACGTGCGCATAGCCGAAGACAGCGAAACGGCCGGGTGTCAGTTCCAGCGCGAGATCGAGCGTGCGGCCCAGCGTCTCCATCGTCTGGCACGGGAGTCCGTAGACGAGGTCCAGGTTGAAGCGGGTGATTCCGACTGTGCGCAATGTGCCCATGGCATCCGCAGCGACGTCGAACGACTGCGGTCGGTTGATCGCGCGCTGCACGGCCGGATCGAAATCCTGGATGCCAAGGCTTGCCCGCGTGACGCCGATTTCGGCGAGGGCGTCGGCGAGGGCACGATCGCAGTAGCGGGGGTCGATTTCGAAGGAAACCTCGGCGCCGCTGTGACGGTCGAACAGCGTCGCAATACGTCGGCCGAGCGCCCGGAGCCGGCTGGCGCCGAGCTGGCCCGGCGTGCCGCCGCCCCATTGAATGCCATCGATCAGAAGATCCGGTGTCGCCTGCGCCACACGGAGCAGCTCAGTCGCGAGCGCATCCGCATAGGCATCGAGCGTGCCGGGGCGGCGCATTGCCATGGTATGGCAGGCGCAATACCAGCAAAGCTCCCGGCAGAAGGGCACATGGATGTACAGCGAGGCAGATCTCCCCTTCAGCTCCGCCAGCCACTCGGCGTGCTGCGTCGGCCCGACCGCCGGCGTAAACTGGGCAGCGGTCGGATAGCTCGTGTAACGGGGAACTGGCCGGTCGTAGGCCGCGAGAAGCGCGGGGTCCATGACGCGGTCAGTGCGACATCAGGACGGGCACTGTCATGCTGGACATCAGCGTGCGGCTGACGCCGCCCAGCACCATTTCGCGTAGCCGCGAATGGCCGTAGACACCCATCACGATCAGATCGATGCCGTGGTCGGCCGCGCGCGACAGGATGACGTTACCGATATCGGCGTCGGCCGCGACGTCACGCTGCACGGTCACCTTTACACCATGGCGGGAGAGCCAGGTCGCGACATCGGCGCCGGGTTCGGCGCCATGACCATTTGCGGACGTGTGGGGGTCGACGATCAGCACGACCACTTCCTTCGCCGCCTTCAGGAATGGCAGCGCGTCGACCGCCGCGCGGGCGCTTTCGCGGCTCGCATTCCAGCACAGCATCACGACATCTCCAGGCGGCCTGGCGGCGCCGATTTCCGGCACGACGAGAACCGGCCGGCCGGTCGCAAGGGCCACCGCTTCAGGCAGATCACCGGGAACCGGCGACACGTTCTTTCTGTCGGCCTGCCCCACCACGAGCAAATCGGCATAACGGGCGTTCACCACGAGCTCGTCCTCGGGGTAGCCGTCGACCACTCGCCACTCTGTTGCCAGATGCTTTCCCTTGATCGACTTGCCGAATGTCGCTTCTGCGGTGGCCTGCTCGGCATTTATGCCCTGTTCGTAGGCATCGACCAGCGGTCCCATGGGAAGACCGATGTCGAAGTAGGCGGGCGATTCGAATGGCCGACGCGCGTGAAGCCCGATCAGGCTCGCGCCGAAACGCTCCGTGAGCTCGGTCGCGACGGCCATCTGCTGACTGGCGGTCTTGCTTGCGTCGCAGTGAACAAGGATCGTCTTGTAGCTCATCGTCGCTCTCCTCCGGCGCCACGGGGAGGTCTTCGCGCAGGCAGACGACGGAGGCATTGATTCAGGTCAAGCTCTAAGCGGGCAAGGTTGCAACGACGGTCGTCCTTGCGGACGCACTCGGCCATCGATCTTTCCTTGATCGGTCACCCTTCACCGGCGAAGGCAGAATCCCTTGATCTGGATCATGGGCCATTCAACCCGTGTGCCGGAGGATTTCAACCATTGGAGTTGCCCGGAGGCGACATGAGCCTGAGGAAGATACGTCTGGAACTTGCGCGCACGCCGGACTTTCCGGACGGCAGCCGGGAGTGTGGCTACGAGTTCATGGCGCCGCTCGACCGTAGGGGAAAGCTCGATCCGAGGAACTGGCTGCACGACAAGGGAAGATGCACCGTCCGCCGGTTCTGGAAGGAGGCGGAGGACGAGCATGGCCGTCTGACGCACCATCGTGGCGGCGCATGGTCCTTTTCCTACAAGTCCGAAGACGATGACGAGCCCATCTTTCGCTTCGACAAGCACAAGTTCGTGCCCGGCGAGTATGTTTCCATCACGGAGCACGACGGCATAGCCCGACCGTTTCGGGTCGTCGAGGTGAGCTCG
Organism: Reyranella sp.; assembly: GCF_036558665.1. Classification (GTDB taxonomy): domain Bacteria; phylum Pseudomonadota; class Alphaproteobacteria; order Reyranellales; family Reyranellaceae; genus Reyranella. The sequence continues at coordinate 2,221 of NZ_DATBFE010000032.1, forward strand.
CCATGAGCCAGCCGGAGCGAAACGCCCAAGTCGCAGGCTCACTTGCGACTATGGCGCTGCACTTGGGCGTCCGACCGACTTCGGCGAATGTCGACAATCGCTCGGTCGAATTGCGCAGAGGGCTCTGCAAAGGCTGTGCCGAATCGCGCAGCTACGGCATGGGTTGACGCCCCGGATCCCGAATGTCCGCGGCAGTTGTCCGGCTGTGGTCCGTAACATTGCCCTGACGCCAGGCAGAGGGAGGCTTTCCCGCCCAGGATCTGAAATTTCTGGCGAAGGTGCTCGCCTCCGAATAACCGAGGGCAGAAGCGATCTCGCCGATCGGCAGCGATGTGTCGGTCAGCAACTGACGCGCCATCGCGAACCGCACATCCCTGACCAGGACGGCGATCGACGTTTCGAGCAAGGCGAGACGCCGGTTCAACGTCCTCGGGTGGAGCTTCATGGCAGCAGCGACCCGGCCGACAGAAAGATCTTGCTGTGCAACCGAGGCAATGATCGCCCGCCGACAGAAGAGGACGAACTCGGCGTCACTCGAAGCGGGTGTGGCGAGGAGCCTCTCGAGCCGGCGGTGCGCGGCTCGATCGGCCGTTGCGACGGGCCTCTCGAGCCAGTGCGCCGGAAAGATCAGAACCGATCGCTCGGCGTCGAACGTGACGTCGATCCCGAAGCAGCGCCGGTAGGGACGCTGGTCGGCGGGCACATGGCGTGCCAGTCGAGCCTCCCCGGGAACCCAGTCGGAGCCCATCAGGGATCGTATGACCTGGCAACAAACCGCCAGTGAAAGATCCTGGCCCATCGGCCGGCCCGTTCCGGCGCCGGTGGTCAGGGTGAAGCCGAAGACGACGGTCTCTTCATAGACGGACAAGGTCGGGATGACCCCCCGGCCGTTGAAATGAAGCGACATGACCAAGGATTTCAGAGCTTCGCCCAGGGTATCGGCAGTCCGCATCAGCAGCCCCGGCAGGCCGAGCACGGCCGGCGAGACCGCCTGCCCGAGAAGCAGACCGATATGGCTGCACCCGGATCGGCTGGCGCAGAGTTCCAGCAAACGACCGGCCTGTTCGACCTCGAAGGTATTGTCCGGGGCCGACAGCAGGTCTGGCGGCAAGCCCAGGTCGGCAAGGATCGGCTCGATGGCCAGATCGAAGCGGGCCAGCACCTTCGGCAGGGCCATGAAGGCGCCGGCGCGCAGTCTTTCCCCGCTGAGAACCTGTGTCACCATCGTTTGCGAACCCTTGTCGCGGGTCGCGCAAAGCCACGTCCCCTCAAGAATGAATTGCATTTTGTCGCAAAAGATCAAGCGGATTGTTGCCCGCCCGCACTACCCTGCACGCACGCCGAGGGGGCCCGGAACGTAGCGGCTCGCACGACAGGGCGCGGGTAAGGGGAAACCAGTGCAGTATTGCGTGACAAGAAAGCCTGCATCGATTTGTGTCGCGATGGCACTTCTGGGTGTCGCGACTGGCATCATTGAGCGGCAGCCAGTTCGCCTGGCAGGCCGTCGCCGCCTACACCTATCTGTGGCAGTTCACCGGTTACCAGATCGGGGCAACGATCGGCTTTCGCGCCCTCGGCGTGAATTACAGCTCGAGCGCCAGCCCCGATGCCGTGGGCATCAATGAAACACTCCATGGGCCGATCATCGGCGCCAGTTTTCGTTTCTAGCATCGGAGGAGATCAATGAAGCACGCCAGTCTTGCCATCATGTTCGGAGTTGGACTGCTGCTCCTCCCACCCGCTCCCCACGGCGCCCGGGCCGAGGCTCCGATCACCGAGCAGCAGGCGCACGCGATCGCCGTCGACGCCTATGTCTACTTTTATTCGCTGGTGACGATGGACGTGTCGCGCAAGCAGTTCACCAACATCGAGCCCGGCAAGGAGTTCGGCAAGGGTCCGATGAATATGTTCGTCAACGTCCCGGTCTATCCGCCGGCCGACTTCAAGGGCGTGGTGCGCCCAAACTTCGATACGCTTTATTCGATCGCCTGGCTCGACTTGGCGAAGGAGCCGATGGTCGTCTCGGCCCCCGACACCAACGGCCGGTACTATCTCCTGCCGATGCTGGATATGTGGTCCGACGTCTTCGCCTCGCCGGGCTGGCGGACCACCGGCACGCAGGCGGGTAACTTCCTCGTCACCCCGCCGGGCTGGACTGGCACCGTTCCTGCCGGAATGACGCGCATCGCCGCTCCGACGCCGATCGTCTGGATCATCGGCCGCACCAAGACCGACGGACCGGCGGACTACGACGCCGTCCACAAGATCCAGGCAGGCTACAAGGCCACGCCGCTCTCGGAGTGGGGCAAGCCGCCGAAGCCGGTCGAGGTGAAGATCGATCCGTCGGTCGACATGAAGACTCCCCCCAAGGTGCAGGTCGACACCATGCCGGCCGCCAAGTATTTCGCCTACGCCGCCGAACTGCTGAAGCTGCATCCGCCCCACGTCACCGACCAGCCGATCGTGGCGCAGCTGAAGAAGATCGGCATCGAGCCGGGCAAGAGCTTCGACTTCGACAAGCTGGATCCCGCCGTACGCCAGGCCCTGTCGACGGCACCCGAGGATGCGCAAGCTCTGATGACCTGGAAGGTGGCAACGCTTGCCCGAGTCGTGAACGGCTGGTCGATGAACACCGATACGATGGGCGTCTACGGCAACTACTATCTCAAACGCGCCATCGTCGCCCAGCTCGGCCTCGGCGCGAACCTGCCCGAGGACGCGATCTATCCACTCAATCTGGCTGACGAGTCGGGCAAGCCGCTCGACGGCGCGAACAGGTACGTGCTTCACTTCGACAAGGGCGCGACGCCGCCGGTCGACGCCTTCTGGTCGATCACGCTCTACGACGCCGAGGGCTTCCAGGTGGCGAACCCGCTCAACCGGTTTGCCGTCAGCAGCTGGATGCCGTTCAAGTCCAATCCCGACGGCTCTCTCGACATCTATTTCCAGAACGAGAGCCCGGGCAAGGAACGCGAGGCCAACTGGCTGCCGGCACCAAAGGCTCCCTTCAACCTCACGATGCGGCTGTACAGCCCGCGATCCGAGGCATTGACGGGCAAATGGAACCCGCCACCGGTGACACGCGGGCACTCGCTCCCTGTGCTGGGAGGTCAATAAGTCCGGTTGGGTGGTTGCGTAGGCGTTCCGCGTGCCCTTTGACCTGGATTGAGTCGACAACTCGGCCGAGCTGTCCGGCTTGTTCCAGCCTCACGGAGGTCCTGTCATGGCGACGTTCCATTCGTCTGGATTCCTTGCACCGGTAGTGTTCGCCGCCATTCTTCTGGCTGGGACGACGATCGCTCATGCCCAGCAGATCACCGGCACGCCCGGATCGCCGGGCGCCACAACCACCATCGACGGCGCGCAGATTCCTGCGCCGCCGCAGAAATTCGAGGGCAAGATCGAACGCAGCGCGCCGCAATCGAGGCCCTACTGGCCTGCGCGTGTCGCGCCGCCCAAGGGTGCACCGAATGTGTTGCTGATCATGACCGACGACGTGGGCTTTGGCGCGCCCGGCACCTTCGGCGGGGTGATCCCGACACCGGCACTCGACCGCATCGCCAACGAGGGCCTGCGGTACACCAACTTCAACTCGACGGCGCTCTGCTCGCCGACGCGCGCCGCGTTGATCACCGGGCGCAATCACCATTCGGTGGGCTTCGGCGTCGTGGCCGAGCAGGCCACTGGCTATCCCGGCTACAACAGCATCATCACCAAGGACAAGGCCACGATCGGCACGATCCTGCGGGACAACGGCTATCGCACAGCCTGGTTCGGCAAGAACCACAACACGCCCTCGTTCCAGGCGAGCTCGGACGGTCCGTTCGACCAATGGCCGATCGGCATGGGCTTCGAGTATTTCTACGGGTTCATGGGCGGCGACACCAACCAGTGGCAGCCTGACAACCTCGCCCGTAACACGACCTATATCTATCCCTTCGAGAACAACCCCAACTACAACCTGATCACTGCGATGGCGGATGAGGCGATCGGCTACATGAACCGGGTCAACACGCTGACGCCCGACCAGCCCTTCTTCGTCTACTACGTCCCCGGCGCCACGCACGCACCCCACCACCCGACGCCGGAATGGATCAAGAAGGCGGAGGACATGCACTTGTTCGACAAGGGCTGGAACGCGCTGCGCGACCAGATCTTCGCCAACCAGAAGCGGCTCGGTGTCATTCCGCAGGATGCCAGGCTGACCCCGTGGCCCAGCGATCTCCTGAAGAACTGGGATGCGCTTTCGGCCGACGAGAAGAAGATGTTCATTCGCCAGGCCGACGTCTACGCCGCCTACCTGATGTATGCCGACCACGAGATCGGCCGCGTCATCCAGGCGGTCCAGGACATGGGCAAGCTCGACAACACGTTGATCATCTACATCAGCGGCGACAACGGTTCGAGCGCCGAGGGAACCTTGGTCGGCACGCCGAACGAGGTCGCGATGTTCAACGGCGTCGAGGTCCCGGTCGACGTCCAGCTCAGGTACTTCTACGACGTCTGGGGTTCCGACCGGACCTACAACCACATGGCCGTGCCGTGGTCGTGGGCGTTCGACACACCGTTCTCCTGGACCAAGCAGATCGCCTCGCACTTCGGCGGCGTGCGCCAGGGCACGGCGATCTCGTGGCCGGCCGTGATCAAGGACAAGGGTGGCATCCGCACCCAGTTCCATCACATCATCGACATCGCGCCCACGATTCTCGAGGCCACGCACATCAGGGAACCGAAGGTCGTCGACGGCATTGCGCAGAGCCCGATGGAAGGCACCAGCATGGTCTATACCTTCGACAAGGCCAATGCGAACGCGTCCTCGCGGCACAAGACGCAATACTTCGAGATGATGGGCGATCACGCCCTCTATAACGACGGCTGGATCCTCAGCACCAAGGTCATGCGTCCGCCGTGGGACGTCGCGAGCCCGGTCAAGCAGGACCCTGCGAGTTATCCCTATGAACTCTACGACGTCACCAAGGACTGGACACAGACGGAGAACCTTGCCGCGAAATATCCCGACAAGGTCAAGGAACTCGACGCGTTGTTCTGGCAGGAGGCGGCCAAGTATCAGGTCCTGCCGCTCGATGCGACGGTCGCGACCCGCCTGGTCACGCCGCGGCCCAGCATCACCGCCGGCCGCAACGTGTTCACCTATAGGGGTGAGTTGACCGGCACGCCCAATGGCGACGCGCCCAGCATTCTAAACGCCTCGTACAACTTCAAGGCCGAGGTGACGATCCCCGAGGGCGGCGCCGAGGGCATGATCGTGACGCAGGGTGGCCGTTTCGCGGGCTACGGCTTCTACGTCCTGAAGGGCAAGCCGGTGTTCCTGTGGAACCTGGTCGACCTCAAGCGCGTGCGCTGGGAGGGGCCCGAAGCGCTCGCTCCCGGCAAGCACTCGCTCGAGTTCGACTTCAAGTACGACGGCCTCGGCATCGGGACACTCGCCTTCAACAACATGAGTGGCATCGGTCGCGGCGGCACCGGTGTGCTCAAGGTGGACGGCAAGCAGGTCGCGAGCCAGAATATGGACCACACGATACCGTTGATCCTGGCGTGGGACGAGAACTTCGATGTCGGGGCGGACACCGGAACACCGGTCGCCGACGAGGACTACAAGGTTCCGTTCAGATTC
>NZ_DATBFE010000033.1:0-3251 GCF_036558665.1 Reyranella sp.
GCGTTTCATGCGCAGCGCGCGGTCGCGATACTTCGCCTCGATGTAGCGGTCCCACAGGCCGGCATCCTCGAGCAGATGACCATCGGCATCGACGGCGCCGCGAAACTTCAGATGATGGACCGACCGGGCATCGAACACCGGGCGCATGCCTGCTCCTCCGCCTGTTCCAACCGACGTCGGAAACTATGGCGCAGGCGCGCGGCGCCCACAAACGGCGCTGCTCACGAGGCGAAACATGAAAGGTGGTGACCTCCGACTGTCTCCATCGCCTAAGGCTCGATAAGGGTCGTCAATTGTGCACCTTCGTCAGCGACAAAGATGGCAATCAATTCGGCCCCGTCGGTGGTGCTCGCGTTGGCCGATACGAGATGTATCGCGCCCGGCGGTTCAAAGAACGACTGGCCGACATCGAATATCTCCACCGGGCCACCTTTGAGTTGCGACCTGATCTGGCCTTTGGTGATGTAGGCCGTGACCGTACCGGCATGACGGTGCGGCGGAGTAAAGCCCCCCGGTCCGTAGGTCACTCGGACAACTGTTACTCTCTTGCCGGGTATATCCGGTAACGCGTGCGAACTGATCACCTCCACTTTGTTGAGCGATGAGCCGGACGAGGCATCAGCGGCACAAATCGGGAGCGGAAATTCCGAAATCGCGTCCATTTTCACGGGCAAGGTTCTCGCGCTCACGACCGCGCAAACGACAGCCGCGACAACGAGCGACAGCCGGAGCCGCGCTCGATCCGCGAGCGGCGTAGTCATTTCCAGTGCGATGCTCATCGATATCTCGCTCATCGATATCTGATGGCGAACCTTAGCCCTGCGCAGGGTTGTCCGTCGAGTTGGTGCGTCGTGCGGTCAGCGAACACCTCCTGGTGGCGCGCGCGATCGCGCGGTCTCCCGTGCGCTTGGGCCAGGGGATCTTTCCTTCGTCTTTGCCATGCGCGAATATCGGCCGCGGAGGGAAGGCGCTCCCGGTGGCAGCCGGCCTTGGAGGCGGAGAGGATTGCCGGACGGCCCGATGGGCTCGACTCGCTCTCTCTTCCGCCACGCCACCGCGACGGAGCGAGCGTGCCGCGAAGGAGGTCGGGCGTCCGAGATGCGGCACGATCGTGATGGAGCGGAGAAGGGCCGGGCCGATCGGTGCCGTCGCCGGCGCGCGGCCGCGGCGCTGCTGGCCGCGGTGGTGGCGGCAGGCGTCGCAGGCGAGGCCGCGGCGCAGGGCTTCCAGCAGGCGGTGCCGATCCCGTCGACGACGAAGCAGAGCCTGACCACGATCGAGCGCAGCTTCAACCCGGCGCCGCCGCCGGCGCTGGCGCTGTTTCCCGACGTGCACCGGGAGATGCAGGACGCGCCCGCCTTCTTTCGCGACGCCCGCGTCGAGCTCAACCTGCGCAGCTACTACCGCGACAACGTCAAGAACGCGCCGACCGGCGCCACCGTCAGCGAGGCCTGGGCGACCGGCGGCTGGGCGGCGATCGAGACCGGCCGGCTGTTCGGCCTGATCTCGGGCGGCGCCGTGTTCTACGGCTCGCTGCCGATCTACGCGCCGCCCGACTTCGGCAACACCGGCCTGCTCAAGCCCGACCAGCAGGGCTATGCCGTCGTCGGCCAGCTCTACGGCAAGCTGCATCTTTCCGACAGCCTCGACTTCATCGCCGGCCGCTATCTCTACGACACGCCGTTCCTCGGCCCGCAGGACAACCGCATGACGCCCAACACCTTCTACGGCTACGCGCTGCAGGGCTCGCTGGGCAATCCCGCGAGCGGCCCGGCGGTGCGCTACGGGGGCGGCTACATCGCGGCGATCAAGCAGCGCGATTCCGACGTCTTCGTCTCGATGGCGCGCGCCGCCGGCGCCGACGTCGATCGCGGCGTCGGCGTGGCCGGCGCGGTGCTCACCTGGGGCGCGGCGTCGCTGGGCGCGATCGAATACTACGCCCAGGACATCATCAACATCGCCTATGGCGAGGCGAAGTACGGCGTCGACCTGCCCTTCGGCCTCGACGGCGCGCTGGCGGCGCAATACGCCGACCAGCGCAGCACCGGCGCCAATCTCCTGACCGGCAGCGCTTTCGCCACCGACCAGTTTGCCACCCGCCTGCAGCTCGGCTACCGGACGGCGATCCTGACCGCCGCCTACAGCGTCGTCGATCCGGGCTTCGCCATGCAGAGCCCGTGGAGCGCCAACCCGTTCTATACCGACAGCCTCGTCCTCTCGTTCCAGCGCGCCGGCGAGAACGCGCTGATGTTCGGCCTTTCCTACGACTTCACGCCCATCGGCCTCGACGGCATCGCGGCGGGCATCCAGTACTTCAACGGCTGGACCAGCGCGCCCGCCGCCGGCGCGCCGCTGGTCGAGGACGAATGGGACTTCCGGCTGGAATGGCGCCCGGACTGGAAGCCGCTGTCGGGCCTCTGGCTCAGCGCGCGTTACGGGCTCGCCAACACCTTCCAGAACAACGTCACCACCCGGACCGACGAGATCCGCCTCACGCTGAACTGGAAGGTGAAGCTCTATTGAGAGCGGGCGCAAGGCTGGACAAGACAGCCTTGCTTCGGGTTTCTTGCCGCTCCGGAAAGGCGAGAGGGGCGTGGCGATGGCGAGGTTGCAGGATGCTCATGTGGTCGTCACCGGCGGCAACGGCGCGCTGGGAGCGGCGGTGGTGCAGGCGCTGGTCGAGGCCGGCGCCCGGTGCCACGTGCCGGCGATCGAGGACGCGGTGCCGGCCGGCCGCTTCCCGGCGGGCAAGGTCTCGGTCGCGACCAGGGTCGATCTCGCCGACGAGGCGTCGGTCGAGGCGTTCTATGCCAAGCTGCCGCCGCTCTTCGCCGTGGTGAACATCGCCGGCGGCTTCGCCTGGGCGCCGATCGCCGACAGTCCACTGAAGGTGCTGCAGCAGCAGCTTTCGATGAACCTCGTCTCGTGCGCGCTGAGCTGCCGCCAGGCGGTGGCGAACTTCCGCAAGTCGGGCCGCGGCGGACGCATCGTCAACATCTCGGCGCGGCCCGCCCTCAATCCGCGCCAGGGCGCCGGCATGACGGCCTACACCGCGTCGAAGGCCGCCGTTGCCGCCTTCACGGTGGCGCTCGCCGAGGAACTGAAGGGCGAGGGCATCTCGGTGATCGCGCTCTGCCCCTCGACCATCGACACGCCCGGCAACCGCGCCGACATGCCCAAGGCCGATCACGCCTCATGGGTGAAGCCGGCCGCGATCGCCGAGCTGATCGTGGCGCAACTCGCGCTCGCCG
>NZ_DATBFE010000034.1:0-24035 GCF_036558665.1 Reyranella sp.
CGTGCCGCTGGCCCATAGTGGTTACGCAACGACGGAAAGCGTCCTTTTTGGCAGTGCCGGCCTCGCGCCGGGTCCGGAAGGGAGCTTCTGATATGTTTGCTTGCCGCGCGGGGCGTGCTCCCCGCATCCGTGTCGTTAGCCCGGTCATTGGCCGGGCCGATCCTTCGAAACAGTCTCCGTCGAGTATCGGCTGACGCGCGCTGCCGCTCGGGATCCAAACCCGAGGCACCGCCGTCAGGCTACTCGCCTTTTCGAACAATCCGACAAGTTTGACGGGGAACCCCCCAGCAATGACCGAGCGTATTTCGCGTTATCTCCGAGAGCAGCAGCCCGAGACTCCCTGCCTGGTGGTCGACCTCGATGTCGTCGAGCACAACTACCGCCGCATGCGGGAGCTTCTTCCGGCCGCGCACATCTTCTACGCCGTGAAAGCCAACCCGGCCGACAAGATCCTCGGCCGCCTGGCCGGGCTCGGCTCGAAGTTCGACACCGCGTCGCGCGGCGAGATCGAGCTGGTGCAGGCTGCCGGCGTGTCGGTCGACCGCATCTCGTTCGGCAACACGATCAAGAAGGAAAAGGACATCGCTTGGGCCTATCAGCAGGGCGTGCGCCTGTTCGCTTTCGACAGCGAGGCGGAGCTGCAGAAGCTCGTGCGCGTCGCGCCGGGCGCCAAGGTGTTCTGCCGCGTGCTGGTCGATTGTGGCGGCGCCGAATGGCCGCTCAGCAAGAAGTTCGGCTGCGCCCCGGAGATGGCCAAGGACCTGCTGCGCAAGGCCCATGATTGGGGAATGGAGGCCTACGGCGTCTCGTTCCATGTCGGCAGCCAGCAGACCGACCTCGAGCAGTGGGATCGCGCCCTCGGCCAGGTCTCGCAGATGTTCTTTGCGCTGGCCGAGCAGGGCGTCGACCTAAAGATGGTCAACCTGGGCGGCGGCTTCCCGGCGCGCTACCGGGCCGAGGTCAACGGCATCGAGGCCTACTGCGAGGCGGTGACCCGTGCGCTCGTGCGCCACTTCGGCAACCGCATGCCGGAGGTGATCATCGAGCCGGGCCGCTCCATGGTGGGCGACGCCGGCGTGATCCAGTCCGAGGTCGTGCTGGTCAGCCGCAAGGCCGCCAACGACCGCAAGCGCTGGGTATACCTCGACATTGGCAAGTTCTCGGGCCTGGCTGAGACGATGGACGAAAGCATCAAGTACCGGCTGCGCACCGGACGCGACGGCACGCGCGTCGGCCCGGTCGTGCTGGCCGGCCCGACCTGCGATTCGGCCGACATCTTGTATGAGAAGACCGAGTACAAGCTGCCGCTGTCGCTGAAGCCGGGCGACAAGGTCGAGATCCTGTCGACCGGCGCCTATACGACGACCTACTCGTCGGTCGCCTTCAACGGCTTCCAGCCGCTCAAGGCGATCTGCATCTAGCCTCTCTTCCTTTACGGAGACGAAACACGGGGCCTTGAGAAAGGCCCCGTCGCCGTTTATCGACCCACTCACGACACCTGGACAGGGGGCATGATGGCCAAGAAGTCCAAGAAGAAAGCCTTCAGGAAGCACGCCGCGTTCGCCGGCCGCATGGTCATGATCGGCTTCGGCTCGATCGGCCAGGGCGTTCTGCCGCTGATCTTCCGCCACATCGACATCAAGCCGGAGCAGATCACCGTGATCTCCGCCGAGGACCGCGGCGGCCTGACGGAGCTGAAGAAGTTCGGCGTCACCTTCATCCGGAAGCGCCTGACCCAGGAGAACCTGCGCCAGACCCTCGACAAGCGGGTGGGCAAGGGCGACTTCGTGGTCAACCTGTCGGTCGAGGTCGCCTCGACGGCCCTGGTCGAGTTCTGCCAGGAGAAGGGCGCGCTCTATATCGACACCTGCATCGAGCCGTGGCCGGGCGGCTACACCGATCCCAACCTGTCGGTCTCGCTGCGCTCCAACTACGCGCTGCGCGAGACCATGCTGAAGCTGAAGCCTAGGTACGAGGGCGGGCCGACGGCGGTGATCGCCCATGGCGCCAACCCGGGCCTGGTCTCACACTTCGTGAAGCAGGCGCTCGTCAACATCGCCAAGGATACCGGCGTGAAGGCCGCGGTGCCGACCACGCGCGAGGGTTGGGGCCAGCTTGCGCGCCGGCTCGGCATCAAGGTGATGCATGTCGCCGAGCGCGACACCCAGGTCTCGCCGCACCCGAAGGAAGTGGGCGAGTTCGTCAACACCTGGTCGATCGACGGCTTCGTCTCCGAAGGCGAGCAGCCGGCCGAGATGGGCTGGGGCACGCACGAGAAAGGGCTGCCGCCCGACGGGCGGCGGCACGCGTTCGGCTGCGACGCCGCGATCTACCTCAACCGGCCGGGGCTGCTCACCCGCGTGCGCACCTGGACCCCGCTCGAGGGGCCGTTCCACGGCTTCATCATCACCCATAACGAATCGATCTCGATCGCCGACTACTTCACGCTGCGGGACGGCCCGAAGGTCGTCTACCGGCCGACTGTCCACTACGCCTATCACCCCTGTGACCAGGCCATCATGTCCATGCACGAGACCGCCGGGAAGAACCTGCGCCAGCAGAAGCGCCAGCGCCTGATCGTGGACGAGATCGAATCCGGCCGCGACGAGCTCGGCGTGCTGCTGATGGGCCACAAGAGGGGCGCCTACTGGTACGGCTCGCAACTCGACATCCACGAGACCCGACGCCTCGCGCCCTACAACAACGCCACCTCGATCCAGGTCTGCGCGCCGGTGCTCTCCGGCATCGTCTGGGCGCTCGAGAATCCCGACCGCGGCATCGTCGAGGCCGACGAGATGGATTTCGCGCGCAACCTCGAGATCTGCCTGCCCTATCTCGGACCCGTGGTCGGCAAGTACAGCGATTGGACGCCGCTCGAGGAGCGCGGCCGGCTGTTCCCCGAGGCGATCGACAAGTCCGACCCCTGGCAGTTCAAGAACTTCCGGGTGACTTGATTTAATGTGTTAGGCGTCCAAAGACGGGTGCCTAACTTCTGCCTACTATCGAACTCGCTTGTCACCTCGCTTGTGCGCGGCGTTCGTCGCCAACGTGGCTTCACGAATATTCAACCTGCGGCGCACTGCAGCAATAATGGCCGTTCCGGTCGGCCCGCGAACGCATAAGGTTGCCCGCTGATTCCAGACATCAGTGGCATCTACTGCTTCGTCCGAGATGGGCCACAGTCATTGGCCTGCATTATCCCCCAAGAACATTCTCCGGCGCGGCGGCCGGCTGCTCTGCACGGCGCTGCTTCTTCGAGGACGTCTTGCTGAGCTAGGATTTCGAGTTCGTAAGGGGCTGATAGTGGTGTTCTGATGCCATTGCGCTTTGCCGCCATCAAATAGCTTATGCCGTCTCCACCCATCCCGCCTCGCTTCGAGTTTCACTCGATTACCTTGTCGGCTCGCTCGCTTCTTGCCCGCGCTTCAGCACGGGCATGCCCTTGGTGACCGTGTCGAGGTCGTAGGGTTTCTCCACCAGAGTCTCAGCGTCCCACATGCTGCGTCGGGCGGCGAACAGATTACCATCATAGACGTGGATGGCGGCGCTGATCTTGTCGAGCGGGTTGACGACGGAATGGACAATATCGCGGCCGAGCAGGGTGACCTTCCCGGTGCCCAGCGCCTCGCCGCCCGCCGGCTCGATCTGGAATTTTTGCACGTCGGGAAGACGGCGCCAGAACATATTGTCCTCGCGCCCGCTATACATGCCGATCACTGCCGTCATCCGATGATCGTGAGGTGGCGTAAAATGTTTCGGCGCCCACGCCAGCGTCAGCACTGTCAATTCAGGGGTCTGATGGAGGATCTGGACCCCAGCTTTGTCGGGTTCGCCTAGCTCCCGCACGATAGACGCCGGATCGGAAACGGCGCGAGCCACGATGTCCGCCATTGCCTTGCGTGACCGCTCGGCGAGCGCCGCTCGAAGATCGGCAATGAACTGATCTCGGTCGAACATGGCACCCCCGATTCCTATGCCAGCCGGACTCACAGTCTGCCTGCCGTCTTGCTAACCGACAAGCTCAACCGCCGGCCGCTGCCTGTGCGGAACGCAGGTTCTCCCTCACGACGTCGCGCAGCTTGAACTTCTGGATCTTTCCGGACGGCGTGGTGGGCATCTGGTCGAGGAGAAGTAGCCGCTCGGGGATGTATTGCAGCGCCACCTTCTGCGATTTCAGGAAATCGACCATCTCCTTGAAGTCGATCGACTGGCCGGACCTGGTCACGATCACGGCGCAGGCACGCTCGCCGAGGCGCTCGTCGGGATAGGCGACGATGGCAACCTGCGCGACGGCGGGATGCTTGTAGAGCAGCGCCTCGATCTCGACGACCGGGATATTCTCGCCGCCGCGGATGATCACGTCCTTCGACCGGCCGCTGATCTTGATATAGCCGCGATCGTCGATTTCGGCGAGGTCGCCGGTGTCGAACCAGTCGTCGGCGTCCGTGCCGTTGAGGTGCGGGCGATGGAGGTAGCCGCCGAAGTTCGAGCAGGCGCGAATCAGCAGTCGGCCGCTCGCGCCATTGGGCAATGGCCTGCCGTCCACGTCGACGACACGAAGCTCGACGCCGGGCAGGGGAAATCCGCAGGTATTGAAGGCGCGCTCGTCGTCATCGTCCGGCTCGACGAGGGTGGCGGCGCCATTCTCGGTCATGCCCCAGGCCGACACGATCTTGGTGCCCAGTGTCTTGCGCGCTCGTTCGACCAGCGGTCCCGGAATCGGCGCACCCGCGCACAGGAAAGTTTTCAGCGTCGGCACGGCAAGGCCGGTCTCGCCGACCACGTTGGCGAGATCGGTCAGGAAGGGTGTCGAGGCCATCGTGAAGGTCGCACGTTCGTTGCGGATCGTCTCGACGGCCTTTCGTGGATCCCAGATGTCCTGCAGCACGGCGCGGGCGCCCAGCGTGATCGGCATGAAGAGGCCGTACAGGAAGCCGGTCTGATGTGCCATCGGCGAGGCCATCAGGACGACATCCTCGGCGCCGAGACGGAGGCGTTCGGCATAGGGGAGGATATTCGCCGTCAGCGAGTTCGAGGAATGCATCACGCCTTTCGGCTCGCCGGTCGTGCCTGACGTGTAGATGATTTCGGTAATGTCGTCGGGCGCCGGGCGATTGCGCCTCAGGATGGCGCCGGCATCGGGCGTTTCGCCCCCTTTGTCCTGCAGCAAGGCGCTGAAATCGGCGGCGCCCTTGCCGCCGATGACGAGGACGTGGTCAAGTTCGGGCAGGGCCGGCCGCAAGGCCCCGATCATGTCCTCATAGTCGTGGCCGCGAAAACGCTTGGGGACGATCACGACACTGCTCTGGCCATGCTTCAGCATGAAGGCGAGCTCGCGCTCGCGGAAAATCGGCATCAGCGGATTGAACACGGCGCCGATCCGTGCGCAGGCGAGATAGATGACCGTGAATTCCCACCAGTTGGGCAACTGGGCGGAAACCACGTCGTTGCGTTCCACCCCCAGCGTGGCGAGGCCGACGGCAAGGCGGTCGGCGAGTATTCCGAGCTCGCGGTAGGTCAGCCGCCGGGTCTCGGCCCTCTCGAGCGAGATCGCGGTGAGGGCTTCCTTGTCCGGCCATTGCCTCAGGCAGGCATCGAGGTCGTCGTTGATCGTCCGATCCCGCCAGAATCCGCCTTCAACCATCGCCGCGCGGCGCGGCGGAAAGAGGATGGCATCGAATTCCACGGATCGCTCCCTTGCTCAGGCCTTTCAGTCTGCTCTCATCGATGGTCGGCTGGATCGGGCGAATAGACAAGGACCGAAGGCTTTCCTAGAGTCCGCAACCGCCAACGAAGGGAGTGCTGATATGGCAAGAGTCGGCGACAAGGTGCCCGGCGCGACGCTGCGCCTGATGGGGCCGGAAGGGCCCAAGCCAATCTCCACGACAGAGCTGTTCGCGCCTGGCAAGAAAGTCGTGGCCTTCGCGCTGCCGGGTGCCTTCACCCCCACCTGAAGCGCCAAGCATGTGCCAGGTTTTCTGGCCAACGTGGATGCGATCAAGGCGAAAGGCGTGGATACGGTGGCGTGCATTGCGGTGAACGATCCCTTCGTGATGGGTGCCTGGGGCAAGGACCAGAAAGTCGGCGACAAGATCCTGATGCTGTCGGACGGCAATGCCGAGTTCACGCACGCCATGGGGCTCACTTTGGACGCCTCCCGGAACGGGCTCGGCACGCGCAGCCAGCGCTATGCCATGATCGTCGACAACGGCGTGATCAAGGACCTGTTCGTCGAGAAACCGGGGGCCTTCGAGGTCTCGGCTGCAGAGAACGTCCTGAAGCACCTGTAACGCCAGTCAGACCTTTCTCGCCGCGCTCTTCCGCAGGAAGAGCGGCAGGGCCAGCAGCACGGCGAGCGCGACAGCGGCCACGATATTCACGATCACCGACCCGGCATAGATCCAGAGGGCGAGGTAGACCGAGGACATCAGGAGCGTGATCGCCGTCACCCGGGCGCCGAAGGCTGTGAACTCGTTGAACGAGATGCGCTTGCCGTCCTTCTCGGCCAGGCCCGTCACGGTGACATTGGCGGAGGCGCCGATCAGCGTGCCGTTGCCGCCGAGGCAGGCGCCGAGCGCCAGCGCCCACCACAGCACCTGTCCTTGTGGGCCCGCATCGAGGCGGTGCAGAAGCGTCGCGATCAGCGGAATCGTGACGGCGGTGTAGGGGATGTTGTCGATCACCGCCGACAGGAAGCCCGACACCCAGAGCACGATCAGGGCCGCGACCAGGAGCGTCGCTTCCGGGGAAAGCCCCAAGCCGCCGGCGATCGCCTCGATCGCCCATCCCAGGCCCTGGGCCAGCGACCCGATCAGGCCGGTCGCGACGGCCGCCCCTACCAGCACGAACAGGAAGAGGAAGAAGGCCAGCGTCGGCCATTCGATATCCTTCTCCAGGATCGCCAGCACGCCGTGCTGGCGCTCCTCCGGCGTCGGCTTGTGCTCGCGCAGATAATAATAGTCCTGGGCAAACAGGATCACGGCGATGCCGATCAGCGCCGGTACCGAGACCGGCATGCCGGTGAGCGAATGGGTCATGAAGCCGGCAAAGATCGCCGCCGTGACCCAGCAGGTCGTGCGCAGGAGGGCGACGTTGGTGAGTTGCGCGCCGGTCGGCGTCGCCGCACCTTCGTGGTCGCGGTCGGCGGCGGGGCCGATGTCGCGACCGTAGTAGCGCCGGCTGAACCAGACCAGCGCCACCATCATGGCGGTGCACGGCGCCGTCAGGTTGTAGATGAAGTCCATGAAGGCGAGCCCGCTGCGCGGGTCGGCGCCGATCAGCACATTGGGCGGATCGCCGATCAGGGTCGCCGTGCCGCCGACATTGGCCGCCATCACCATGGGCAGGAAGAAGGCTGAGCCGTTGATCCCGAGCCGGCGCGCCATCTCGGCCGCCATGGGATAGGCGAAGATCACCGTCGTGACGTTGTCGAGGAGCGCCGAGAGAATGCCGGTGAACCAGATGATGAGCCGCGCCGCCCGGCTCGGGTTGCCGCGCGAGCGTTCGAGCAGCCGGTCGACGGCCCAGGGAAAAACGTTTGTCGTCTTGAGCACACCCACCAGCGCCATCATCGAGAACAGCAACAGGATGACGTTGAGATCGACGGCCTCCATCGCTGCTTCGAACGAGATCAGCCTGAAGGGCGTGAAATAGGAGATCAGCCAGACAACCGCCACGGCGCCGATCGGGATCAGCACACGGTGCACCCGGTCGGCGGCGAGGCCCACGAACACCGCGATCAGGATGACGGCAACGAGGCCCTGGCTCAGCGCGTCGCGCGTCGATTCGAAGCCGTGCATCAGGCCAGATACGTCGCGGAAACACCGCCGTCCACGATGAGCGTATGCCCATTGACGTAGGATGCCGCCGGCGAGGCGAGGAAAATCGCGGCGCCGGCGATTTCCTTCGGATCGGCCCAGCGTTTGGCCGGGCAACGGTCGCGCTGCTTCTCACCCTGTGGCGAGGCGACGAGTTGTGCGTTGGTCTCGGTGGCGAAGAAGCCGGGCGAAAGGGCGTTGGCGGTGACGCCGCTGGCCCCCAACTCGGCCGCGAGCGCGCGAGCCAGCGCGGTCAGCCCTCCCTTGGCGGCGACATACGAAACCGCGCCGGGCACGGCGAGGTCGGCCACGATCGAGGCGACCAGGATCAGCCGGCCCCAGCCGCGTTCGAGCATGGCCGGCACGACGGCCCTGACAAGGGCATGAGCGGCCGAGAGATCGACATCGACCAGCCGGGCGAAGTCCTCCGTGGGAATCTCCGCGAAGGGCCGGCGGTCGCGCTCACCGACATTGTGTACCAGGATGTCGATCGGCCCGGCCTTGGCGACCGCCTCGCGCATGGCCGCACGATCGGCCATGTCGAAGGCGAGGGCCTCCGCCGCGAAGCCCGCTTGGCGCAGCTCGGCGAGCCGAGGTGCCAGCCGCTCGACCGAGCGGCCGTGCAGCAGCAGGCGGGCCCCGGCTTCAGCAAGGCCGCGTGCCATTTCCCACCCAAGGCCACGGCCGGAGCCGGTGACCAGCGCGGTGCGGCCGTCGAGGCGAAACTGATCGGGAAAGGTCGACATGAGGGGCCGTATTCGTCTATCAGGCTCGCCTGAATTAGCGTCGGATCGGCGTATGCTGCAACTGCCCAAGGTGATCGGCCATCGCGGCGCTGCCGCCTATGCTCCGGAAAACACCCTCGAATCCTTTCGCGAGGCCAGGTATCGCGGGGCCACATGGGTGGAAATCGACGTCAAGCTCACGGCCGACGGCGTGCCGATCGTGATGCACGACCCCTCGCTCGAGCGCACGATGGGCGTCGACCGGTTGGTCGCGGAGACCAGGGCAGCCGACCTGCCGAAAGCGGTGCCGACCTTCGAGGCGGCGATCGACTGTTTCCGCGAGCTGGGGCTGGGCTGCAATGTCGAGATCAAGCCCTGCGAGGGCCGCGAGGCCGAGACCGCGCGGGTCGCCGTCGAGACGTTGCGCCGACGCTGGCCCGCCGCTCTCCCGGCACCGTTGCTGTCGAGCTTCAAGGATGCCTCGCTGCGTGCCGCGCGCGATGCGGCTCCCGAATTCGCCCGCGCCGTCCTGATCGATGCACTGGAGGACGACTGGGGCAAGCGGGCCGCTGCCGTGGCGGCAGTCGGCGTCAACACCAACGGCAAGAAGCTGACGGCGCTCCGGGCGGTCGAAATCCGAAAGGCGGGCTACCTTCTCAGCGTCTATACGATCAACGACGGCGACGTCGCGAAGGCACTCGCCGGCATGGGCGTTCAATGCGTCATCACGGACGCGCCCGACGTAATTGTCGCCGCGCTCATTTAGGTGTTGCGTTCGCATTGCAGTCTTGGTGGACTGTCACGAGACTGAAACAAAACCGACACATCGCAGTCTCCAGTCCCGCGGATACAGAATCGGGGCTTGTTTGGGAGGGTTCCTTGGGAGGTATCAAAGTCATGTCACGCACCCTGCTGTCGTCCGTTGCCGCCGCCGCCGTTCTGGCGAGTGCGCACGGCGCCGCGGCGCAGACCGAAATCCAGTGGTGGCACGCCATGGGCGGCAAGCTCGGCGAGGCCGTCAACGCCATGACGGACGAGTTCAACAAGTCGCAAAAGGACTACAAGGTCGTTCCGGTCTACAAGGGTTCCTACTCCGACACCCTGACCGCCGTGATCGCTGCCTTCCGCGCCAAGCAGGCTCCGGACATCGTCCAGGTCTTCGAGGTCGGTACCGCCACGATGATGGCGGCCAAGGGCGCAGTCTATCCGGTCTATCAGCTCATGGCCGATGAGAACGAGCCGTTCGATCCCAAGGCCTTCATCGGTCCGGTCTACGGCTACTATTCGACGACCGACGGCAAGCTCCTTTCGATGCCGTTCAATTCGTCGACGCCAGTCTTCTATTGGAACAAGGAACTGTTCAAGAAGGCCGGCCTCGATCCCGAGAAGCCGCCCAAGACCTGGCCGGAGGTCGGGGAATACGCCAAGAAGCTGGTCGATTCGGGCGCCAAATGCGGCCTCACCGCAGAATGGCAGACCTGGATTTTGCTCGAGAACTACGGTGCCTGGCACAACCTGCCGTTCGCGACCAAGCAGAACGGCTTCGGCGGGCTGGACACCCAGCTCGTGTTCAACGACCAGCCGCGCATCAAGCTGATCAACATGCTGGCCGACTGGACCAAGGACAAGCGCTTCGTCTATGGCGGCCGCGAAGGGAAGCCAACGGGCCTGATGACGGCGGGCGATTGCGGCATGGAGCTCGCTTCGTCGGGAACGGCCTCGACGCTCTTTGCCGCGCTCAAGCCGGAAAACGTCGGCATCGCGATGATGCCCTATTCGCCAGACGTCATCGCAAAGCCACAGAATTCGATTATCGGCGGTGCCACGCTATGGACTCTGCGGGGCCGCCCGAAGGCCGAATACAAGGGGGTCGCCAAGTTCCTGAGCTACGTCTCTAGTCCGGCGGTTGCAGCCAAATGGCATCAGGACACCGGCTACGTGCCGATCACCTTGGCCGCCGCGAAGCTCACCGAGGACTCGGGCTTCTACAAGACACATCCCGGCCGTGATATCGCGGTCAAGGAACTCACGCTGAACCCGCCGACGGAAAACTCCAAGGGTCTGCGTCTCGGCAACTTCGTGCAGATCCGCGACGTCGAGGATCAGGAGCTTGAGGCGGTGTGGTCGGGCAAGAAGGATGCGAAAGCGGCGCTCGACGAGGCGGTGAAGCGTGGTAACGAACTGCTGCGCAAGTTTGAAGCCGCCAACGAGTAGGACCAGAAGGTTTCTTCAGGCTCCTCTCTTCCCTTCCCTTCCGGGAAGGGGGAGCCTGAAGGGCTTTAGCCGCTGACCGCATGGAAAAGCGCGTCGTCTTCAACGAGCGGTGGCTGCCCTACCTTCTGGTGGCGCCGCAGATGATCATTACCCTGGTTTTCTTCTTCTGGCCGTCCGGCCAGATGATCTGGCTGTCGGTGCTGGTCGAGGATGCGTTCGGCGGCCACTCCAAGTTCGTCTGGTTCAACAATTTCAAGAGCCTGTTCGCGGATCCGGCCTATTTCGACTCGGTGCGCCTCACGATCGTGTTCAGTGCGCTGGTGGCGGCCATCGGTCTTGCGGTCTCGCTTTTGCTCGCGGTGATGGCGGACCGCGTGATCCGCGGTTCCTCGGTCTACAAGGCGATCCTCGTCTGGCCCTACGCCGTGGCGCCGGCGGTGGCGGGCGTGTTGTGGGGTTTCCTGTTCAATCCCTCGGTCGGTATCGTCAACTGGCTGCTGCATGGCGTCGGCATCGAGTTCAACTACGTCGTCAACGGCAACCAGGCCTTGCTGTTGATCGTGTTCGCGGCCGTCTGGACCCAGGTCAGCTACAACTTCCTGTTCTTCCTGGCCGGCCTGCAGTCGATCCCGAAATCGCTGATCGAGGCCGCCGCCATCGATGGCGCGGGCCCGGGGCGGCGGTTTTGGGACATCGTCTTTCCGTTGCTTGCGCCTACCGGGTTTTTCCTGCTGGTTATCAACACACTCTACGCGCTCATCGGCACGTTCGGTATCGTTGCATCGCTGACCCAGGGCGGACCGGGCCAAGCCACCAACATCCTCGTGTACAAGGTCTACAACGACGGCTTCCGCGGACAAGATCTCGGCGGCTCCTCGGCGCAGTCGGTAATTCTGATGCTGCTGATGATTCTGCTCACCTTCATCCAATTCCGCTTCATCGAGCGGCGGGTGCACTACTGATGGTCGAGAACCGCCCCTGGCTCATCGCCTTGAGCCATCTGGTGCTGATCGTGGGCGTGATCGTCATCGCTTTCCCGATCTGGATGACCTTCGTCGCCTCGACCCACGACCAGGCCACCATGCTTCGCTCGCCGGTGCCGCTCTGGCCGGGTTCGCACCTGATCGAGAACTACAAGACAGTGCTGGCCGCGGGCTACAACCGGCCCGGCAGCGTGCCGCTCTCCGTTACGCTCACGAACAGCATGGTGATGGCGCTGGGGGTCGCGATCGGCAAGATTGTCATTTCCATCATCTCGGCTTTCGCTTTTGTCTATTTTCGCTTCCCGCTGCGCAGAACGTTCTTCTGGGCGATCTTCATCACCCTGATGCTGCCAGTGGAAGTGCGCATCGTGCCGACCTATGGCGTCATCGCCAATCTCGGCATGCTCGACTCCTATTCCGGCCTGATCATTCCGCTGATCGCCTCGGCGACCGCGACCTTCCTGTTCCGCCAGTTCTTCCTCAGTGTTCCCGACGAGCTGACCGAAGCAGCGCGCGTCGACGGCGCCTCGCCGATGCGCTTCTTCTGGGACATCCTGCTGCCGATGAGCCGGACCTCGATTGCCGCTCTGTTCGTGATCCAGTTCATCTATGGATGGAACCAGTATCTCTGGCCGCTGCTGATCACGACCAAGCAGGGCTTCTATACCGTGGTCATGACGGTCTCGCGCCAGGCCAGCGTGGTCGATACGGTACCAGCCTGGAACCTCCTGATGGCGATGGCGATGCTCGCCATGCTGCCGCCGGTCCTGGTCGTGGCCGTCATGCAGCGCCAGTTTGTGCGCGGCCTCGTCGAAACGGAGAAATAACCGTGGCGCAAGTCCATCTGCGCGGCATCAGGAAAAGCTACGACAAGCTCGAGGTCATCCACGGCATCGACATGGAGATCGCCGACGGCGAGTTCATCGTCATCGTCGGACCGTCGGGCTGCGGCAAGTCCACCCTGCTGCGCATGGTTGCCGGCCTGGAGCGGATAACCGGCGGCGAGGTCGCGATCGGCGAACGGACCGTCAACGAGCTCGAGCCCAAGGATCGCGACATCGCGATGGTGTTCCAGAACTACGCGCTCTATCCGCATATGAGCGTGTACGAGAACATGGCCTATGGGCTGAAGATCCGGAAGCTTTCCAAGGACGATATCGATACCCGCGTGCGCAAGGCGGCGAGGACACTGGAGCTGGACAAGCTCCTCGATCGTCGGCCGCGACAGCTTTCCGGCGGGCAGCGCCAGCGTGTCGCCATGGGACGCGCCATCGTGCGTGAGCCGGCGGTGTTCCTGTTCGACGAACCGCTGTCCAATCTCGATGCCAAGCTGCGCGTGCAGATGCGGCTCGAGATCAAGCGCCTGCAGCGCGAGCTTGGCGTCACGTCCATCTATGTCACCCACGACCAGGTAGAGGCGATGACGCTCGCCGACCGCCTGATCGTCATGAATGCAGGTGTCGCCGATCAGATCGGCACGCCCATGGAGGTCTACGACCGTCCGGCCTCCATGTTCGTGGCGGGGTTCATCGGGTCGCCGGCGATGAACTTCCTCGCCGCCAAGGTGGGCGAGGGCGGCCGCACCGTTGACCTGGCGGGGGCTGGCAACGCGCGAGCGGCCCTGCGGCTGCCGAGGCCGCCGTCGGTGCCGGTGGGCACGCCAGTGGCTGTAGGTGTGCGGCCCGAGCACCTGGAGGCTGCCGCCGACGGCCCGCTGGAATTCGAGATCGAGCTCGCCGAGCCGCTTGGCGCGGACACTCTGCTGCATGGCCGGTTCGGCGCCACGCGCGAGTTGGTGACGGTCAGGCAGGATGGCCATGTCCGCGCCCAGCCGGGTGAAAAACGCCGGTTCTCGATCGATCCTGATCGGGTACATCTGTTCGACTCGCAAAGCGGCCGGCGCGTCGCCGACGGCTGACTTCCCCGCCTCGGTCGGGACACAAAGGACTCGTCGGTTTCACACGGCGGCGCTAAGAGGTGGTTCCGATGGCAATGAATGGCGGGCAAGCGCCCGCATGGCGTGATGGTTGAGTGCTGCCGTTCCTTACGGAGCTCCAGATTGACGATCCGAACCTGGCTGGCTGTCCTCGGCGTCGGCGCCGCCGTTGCCGGCTGTCAGGTCGTTCCCGGCGACGGTCCGTGGATGAATGGCGCCAAGGCCGGCAGCACCGAGGCCTTCCCCTTCGACGTCATCGATTTGACGCCTGCGACCGTTGTCGCCTACCGGCCGACAGCCGTAACCCGCCCGTCGGCCACCGAAGGCCTGTCGGCGGGGACTGCCCTCACGGCCTCGCCGGGCGATGTGCTGCGGGTGCGCATCTTCGAACGCTATGCGGGCGGCACCTTCCCGACCATCGAAAATCCGGGCGCTGCCGATCTCGGCAATCAGATCGTCACCCCGGCGGGCACGATCGAGGTGCCCTATGTCGGGACAGTCAAGGTCGCGGGTCTGCGCCTGCGCCAGATCGAGCGCGACATCGAGGGTCGCCTGGCGGGCAAGGCGAAGGAACCGCAGGTGATCGCCGAGTTCGTCGCCGACCGGACCAACACCATAATGGTCTCGGGGAACGTGAAGCATCCGGGCCGGGTGTCGCTGATCGAGGGCTTGCGCACCGTCGTCGATGCCATCAACCGGGCCGGCGGCGCGTTCCAGCCTGAGCCTCCACCGCCGCCGCCGAAGGAGGAGGACGAGGATTCGGCGTCGAGTTCGTCCGCTTCCTCCGGCCCAAGTCCGACCGCGCTGTATGACGAGCCCACGAGGCCGGTCAGTGGCCCTTCGCAGCTCCAGGTGCTCGTGCGCCGGCGCGGCCAGGTGATCCTCGACAAGCAACTTTCGGAACTCTTGGCCGGCGGTGACATCGCGGTCGAAAAGGGTGACGAGATCGTGGTTCGTCCGAATGCGCAGGTGATCACTGTGCTCGGCGCCGTCGCCCAGGCCGGCAACGTGCCGGTGACCAAGCCGAACATGACCCTGGCGGACGCCCTCGGCGAAGTGCACGGCCTGTTCGACCTGCGCTCGAACAAGACCGGTCTCTACGTGTTCAGGCTGGGGGATATCCAGGACAATCCGCAGGCGCGTGCGCGCATCTTTCGCCTCGACTTCATGCAGCCTGTATCGGCGTTCGTTGCGCAGCAATTCGGCATGCAGCCGAAGGACGTGATCTTCGTCGCCAACGCACCCCTGCGCGAATACGACAAGGTCTTGTCGTCGCTCTATCGCACCGCGATCGTCGCTGGTTTGGTCCGAGGCTCGGTAATCCCGGCGATCCCCTTCTAAGGCGGCCGCCTCAGGCGCTGTTGGCGTACTTCAGGGTGCAGCCGTAAGGCCGTGTCGATGCATCCGTAACCGGCTTGCCAGCCAGCACCTCGCCAAGGGCCGCCCGGACATATTGCTTGGCGCGGGGAATGTCGTCGACGTCGGTCGTCGCGATCGAGTCGATGCCGCCCTTGTAGACCAGCATGCCTGATGCATCGATGATGTACATATGGGGCGTGACCGTGGCGCCATAGGCGTGCGCGATCTTGCTCTCGGGGTCGAGCAGCACGGCAGCGGGGGCCGCATCGCGCGTCTTGGTGAGATCGTTCGCCTGTGCGGCGGTGACATAGCCTTGCTTGCCTGGCGCCGAGGCGGCCACCGTAAGCCAGGTCACCCCCTGGGCCGCGGCCTCGCGCTGCTGGGCCTGCATGTTGCCCGATCGGTAGTGCTTGCCGACATACGGACATTCGTGGTTCGTCGTCTCCAGCACCACGATCCTGCCGCGCAGCTCGGCAAGCGACCAGGTCTTGCCGTTGCTGTCGGGAGCGGTGAAAAGCGGTGCGGCCTTGCCGAGATCGGAAGTCGCGCCGGCCACCGCCGGCGTGAGGGCAAGGACGGCTGTTCCCAACAGCAACGAACGGCGTTGAACCACGATGCCCGACATGATCGCCTCCTATGGCCTGGTTTGCTGGCTCGACGTAAGCGTCTCGATGACCGACGCCTCGGTCAGAATCTGTGGCAGGATCTTCGGCCGTTCCGCCCCCGGGGCCCAGTACAAATAGAGCGGCACCCCGGCCCGGCCGAGTGCCTTGAGCATGGCGGTGATCTCGGGATCGCGATTGGTCCAGTCGCCCTTGAGTTTCAGCGTGCCGGTCTGCTCGAAGGCATGCCGCGTCGCTGCGGTCTCCAGCGCGACGCGCTCGTTGACCAGACAGGTGATACACCAGGCGGCGGTGAAATCGACGAATACCGGCTTGCGGGCGGCCACGGCTTCATCGAGGCGGACCCGCGAATAGGGCGTCCAGCCGTCGAAACTGACGCCGGCCGATGGACCACCCGACGCCGAGGCGGCAGTGGCTGGCTGGTCCTCGAGCTTCAATGCGGCCGCGAAGGCCAGCAGCACCGCGGCTGCTGCAACCCCGCGGCGCAGCCAGATGGCTGGAGAGGCGGGCGCCCCAAGGCGCAACAACCAGATCGCGAAGGCGATCAGGACCATCCCGCCCAAAGCATAGAGCACGCCGTCGGCGCCAGCCTGCTGCGTCAGCACCCAAATCATCCAGACGGCAGACGCATACATCGGAAAGGCAAGGAACTGGCGCAACCGGTCCATCCAGGGTCCCGGCTGCGGCATCCCCCGTTGCAACGCCGGCGTGAAGGCGAGCACCATGTAGGGAAGCGCGAGGCCGAGCCCCATCGCCAGCAGGACGGCGATGGTTTGCGGCGCGGGTTGGCTCAGGGCAAAGCCCAGCGCGGCGGCCATGAAGGGCGCCGTGCAGGGGGTGGCCACCACGACCGCCAGTACACCCGTGAAGAAGGCGCCGGTGATTCCCGCGCGGCCGGCGAGCCCTTGGCCGAGCCCGGCAAAGCGGCCGCCGATCTCGAATACGCCCGAAAGATTGAGTCCGACGACAAAGAACAGATAGGCGATCAGCAACGAGAAGATCGGCGACTGGAACTGAAAGCCCCAGTTCACCTCGCCGACGCTGGCCCGGATTGCCAGCAGGGCGGCGGCCATCAGCCCGAACGAAACCAGCACCCCTGCCATGTAGGCGGCGCCATCGCGTCGGAGTTCACCGCGCGAATGGCCGGCCAGACGCACGAATGAAGCCGCCTTCATCGCCAGCACGGGAAAGACGCAGGGCATCAGGTTCAAAATCAGGCCGCCCAACAGGGCGAAGGCGAGCGCCTTCCAGAGCGAGAGCGCTTCGCCATCCTCCGCGGCAGCAAGTGGAGCCGGGCCGGCCGCAAGGGCCGGATCGAAGGGAGCCACGATATCGAAGGCCTGACGCTGCAGCCCATCGCCGGTCTGTTCCCTGAGCTCCAGCGTACCGGCGATCTGCCGCGGCGCGGCAGCCTTGGCATCGCCCTTCTTCAAGGGAATGCGGATCCCGTTGGACGTCACGCCCGCCGTCTGCTTCGCCATGTTGGCGACGGCGCCCCACTCGGCGGGAAAGAAATAGACGTCGCGTATGGTCTCGGGTCTAAGGCCCCTCGCGTCGATCACCAGTGTCGGGTCACCCGACTTTGTCAGCGCGAAGCGGGCCGGCCAGGGGCTCTCTGTCGGAACGCGGCGCCGCGCCGTGTCGAACAGCGCGCGGGTGGCCGTATCGGCGGGTATGGCGGCGCTTCCGACCGGAAGCGTCAGGCTGAGCTTGCCTTCCTCGGGAATGCAGACATCGCTGCAGACCAGCCAATTGGCGTCGGCGCCGAGCGTGAGCGCGCGGCCAGAGAAGTTGGCCGGCGGCGTGATCTTCACCAACAGGAGAACGTCGCCTTCGAGGCCATAGTTGACGACGCCGCTCACATCGATCTTGGTCGGCGCCGGCCAGACGATGGGCGCCGCAGTCACGCCGGCGGGCAGCCTCCAGGATATCTCGGTGGGTTGGCCGGCATCGCCGGGATTTTTCCAATAGGTGTGCCAATGCGGCCGGATGGTCTCGCGCAGGCCGACCCAGAACGGCTCGCCGGGCTTCACCTGTGAGACCTCGGAGACGAGTTCGGCGCGGACATTGTCTGTCGTCACGACGGGTTGCGCCGCGACCGGCACCGCCAGCACCAGGAAAACGAGAAGAGCCACGAAGCGCGACATCGGCCTATTAAGTGATCCGGAGTGCAAGCTCTGGCAAGGCAATCCGAATCAAGGCGGCGTGATCTTTTGCCCCTGCCGCAGCAATCGACTAACATATTGGTTTAATTGAGGAAAAATGGCTCCTACCATCGACGGCGTACGCCTCCTGAAAGCGCTGGACGAACTTGCGCAAGTCGGCGCGACCGAGGGCGGCGGATGTGCTCGCCTCGCGCTCAGCGACGAGGACAAGGCTGGTCGTGACCTGGTCGTCGGCTGGATGCGGGCCCTGGGGCTCAAGGTAGGCGTCGATGCAATCGGCAACGTGATCGGCGTGCGTGCCGGTCGCGAGGACCTGCCGCCAGTGATGACTGGCAGCCATATCGACACCGTGCGCACCGGCGGCCGCTATGACGGCAACTATGGAGTGCTCGCCGGTCTCGAGGTCGTGCGCGCGCTGAATGCGGCGAAGATGACGACACGCCGGCCCATTGCCGTCGCCTTCTTCACCAACGAGGAGGGCGCGCGCTTCCAGCCCGACATGATGGGGAGCCTGGTCTACGCGGGCGGGCTTGGCCTCAACGAGGCCTATGCCGCAGCCGACAGCGAGGGCATTGCGGTCGGCGACGAACTGCGCCGAATCGGCTATCTCGGGACGGTGCGACCCGGCGCGATCCGCCCGCACGCCTTCCTCGAGTTGCATATCGAACAGGGACCGATCCTCGACGAGGAAAAAATCCGAATTGGCGTAGTCGAGAGCGTGCAAGGCATTTCCTGGACCGAGTACACCGTTGGCGGCGTCTCCAATCACGCCGGCACCACGCCGATGCGGCTGCGTCGCGACGCCGGCTACCTCGCAGCCTCAGTCACTGTTTTCGTCCGCCGGCTCGCCCGGGAGATGGGCGGCCATCAGGTGGCGACAGTGGGGACGCTGTCGCTGCGGCCGAACCTGATCAATGTCGTGCCCAATCTCGCGGTCTTCACCGTGGACTTGCGCAACACCGACGACGCGCTTCTCAAGGAGGCCGAGACGCGCCTGGCCGCACACGTCCGCGAGGTCGCAAGGGAAGAGCGCCTCGCGGTCGAAAGCAGGAGCCTGGCGCGCTTCGAGCCGGTGGCCTTCGATGCCGGCCTGGTCGACCGCGTCGAGCACCATGCCCGTGGACTTTCCCTCAGCACGCGCCGCATGCCTTCGGGCGCCGGCCACGATGCGCAGATGATGCAGCGGCTGTGTCCGACGGCGATGATCTTCGTGCCTTCCGTCGCGGGCCTCTCCCACAACGTCAGGGAACATACCGAACCTGCCGATCTCGTGGCCGGCGCCGAGGTGCTTTTCAATCTGGTGCTGGAGCTGGCGGAGAGCGGTTGAGGCCCCTCAAAGCCGCAGCACCCACGTTTCGACATTGCCCCTGCCCTTGACCTCGATGGCGCCACGGGGCTCGAACGTGAACTGATCCTTGAGCCGTTCATAGACGGCGCGAGTCACCTGGATCGAATCGGGAATGCCGCCGGCTTCCATGCGGCTGGCGAGATTCACGGTGTCTCCCCAAAGGTCGTAGATGTACTTGCTCTTGCCGATGACGCCGGCCACGACCGGGCCGCTGTTGATGCCGACCCGCAGCTTCATCGACACCCGGTTCTCGAGCGCGTGCTCGCGGGTGATATGGATCATGCGAATCGCCATTCGCACCATGCGCTCGGCATGATTGTCGACGGGATCGGGCAAGCCGCACACCGCCATGTAGGCGTCACCGACCGTCTTGATCTTCTCGATGCCGAGTTCCTGCGCGGCGGTATCGAAGCGTGAGAAGAGGCCGTTGAGCAGCGTCACGACATGTTGCGGCGGCATCTCGGACGTGAGCGCCGTGAAACCCACGAGGTCGGCGAAGGCGACACTGACTTCGGCGAACCCATCGGCGATGCTGTGCTCGCCGCCGCGCAGCCGGTTGGCAATGGGCGCCGGCAGCACGTTGAGCAGGAGCTGTTCATTCTCCCGGTTCTTGCTCTCGATCGCTGCGTTCTTGGCGGTAATGTCGTCGACCATGCCGTTGAACGCGGTGCAAAGCTGCCCGATCTCGTCCCGCGTACGCACTTCGACCTTTGCGCCATGATCGCCCGCGGCAAAGCGCCTTGCGCCAGCCGTCAACTGGCGCAAGGGCGCCAAGAGGGAATGTGAAAGCCAGGCGCCGATCCCGAGCACCACCAGAAGCGCGAGCACGCCGACGATCGCAAGATCGCGCTGGAGCCGGTAGATCGGGGCAAACGCCTCGTCCCGTTCGATCTTCGCAACGAGCGCCCATTTTACGCCCGGGATGGAGAGCGGGCCCCACGAATCGAGCGACGGCTTGCCGCGAACGCCGATGATCTGTCCGGCGCCTTCCAGGCCGGCGAGTGCGGCGCGGGTGGCCTGATTGTCGATCCGCTGGTGAAGGACAGGTGAGCCGTAGCGGCGGATCGCATCCAGTTCCTGGGCCGGCGCTCCCGCCGCGGCTTCCTCTGAGAAATAGGCGTCGCGGTTTTCGTAGAAGAGCCGCGCACCGGAGCGCACGAGGAAGCTGGGGCCGACGATATAGGCCTCGCCGGTGGTGCCAAACCCCTCCTCGCGCCAGTGCCGGTCACCGGTTACGACCCGGTCGATTTCCTCGATCGACAACTGGGCGATCAGCACACCGATCACGGCGCCCTGGTCGATCACGGGAGCGGCCATGAACGCGATCGCCTGGCCGTTCGAGGGCAGATAGGTCGCGAAATCCACCAGGCACGTGACCGAAGGATCGGGTACGGCAGCACACTGAGCGACGGCGGTGGCGACATTGCTGTTGCGATAGGGGCCGATCCGCAACGACGTGGCGAAATCGACCTCTTTGGCCATTGCATAGATCAGTCGGCCCGACTTTGCGTCGGCCAGCATAAGGTCGAAGAAGCCCAGGCCAGCTCCCGCCTTTCGTAGCAACGGATGGTAGAGGGCATGGAGCGCGCTGTAACGGCTGCCGTCCTCGGCATCGTCGAGCAACTTGCGCTGCGCCGCCGGATACGCATTGGCGACAATGTAGTGGTATTGCAGATAGGTTGCCGCCGATCCGACCGGCAAATAATCGGCCAACGGGACATCCTGACCAAGGACTCGCCGGACGTCGGGCAGGTAGTGCTTGGCGTACCAATCCTCGACCTTCGGCCGCAAATCCTCCGGCCCATTCTTGTGTTCAAGTTCCTCGAAGGCCAAGTGAAAGTCGCGCGTGGCTTCGACCACCATTTTCGAGGCGGCGAGGACCTGCAGCTCGTTGCTGATCGTGCGAAAGTAGTTCTCGACTTGTCGGGCTTTGGTGCGCCTTGCCGCCGTGAGCTGATTGTAGATCGTTTCTTCGAGCGCATCGCGGGCACGCACGTAGCCGAGGACGCCCGTGACGAGGACCGCGATCGCACCCAGCAAGATCAGGACAGCCAGAAGCTTCGCTGCGAGCCCCCAACGCGGCCTCCGCTCGATACCGACGGAATCGGTCATCCCCATGTAGTCATTATATCCGGTTGTACGGCCACCGCAGCGCCAACGCATGCGCTCCGATCGCTGGCACCACCGCCGCGGTTGGTCCCAGACATGCAGTCATTGGTATCGCTGCCGTCCGACCGGCGCGCTAGAAGGCGAGGATACGACCATAGGGAGGAACATATGCCCGACGCTCCGGAGAGCTCGCGTCGCATCGTCTTCACCGGCGCGGCCGGCGGGATTGGCACGATGATCCGACCGCTGTTGGCCAGGATCTATCCGGGCCTCGTGCTCAGCGATCGGTTGAAGCCCAAGGATTTGCTGCCAAACGAGACGTTCGTTGCTGCCGATCTCACCAGGCCCGATGACGTCGCCCAGGTGGTGAGAGGGGCACACGGCATCCTCCATTTCGGCGGCTATTCCGGCGAAGGACCGTGGGATACGATCCTGCAGGCCAATATCGTCGGCTGCTACAATCTCTTCGAAGCGGCCCGGCAGGCCGGCGTGAAGCGGATCGTCTTCGCCTCCTCCAACCACGCCGTCGGCTTCTATCCGCGCCGCAGAAGAATCGGCACCGATGTCACGGTGCGGCCGGACAGCCGCTATGGCGTCAGCAAGGCCTTCGGGGAGGCCGTAGGGGCGCTCTATGCGGACAAGCACGGCATTGCCGTCACCTGTCTCAGGATTGGCAATGTCGGTCCGCGGCCGGTCGACGTGCGGCGGCTCTCGATCTGGATCTCACCCGAGGACCTCGTGCAGTTGATCCGGATCGGGCTGGAGCATCCCAGGATCCGTTTCGAGGTCCTCTACGGTGCCTCGGACAATGCGGCGACCTGGTGGGACAATTCCCGCGCGCACAAGCTCGGCTACCGGCCGACCGGAAAGGCCGAGAAGTTCCGCGCACATGCCGAGGCCGAACAGGCGAAGATCGGGCCCGAACCGGTGGGTGATCTCTTCCAGGGCGGCACCTTCTGCTCGGTGGAGTTCACCAACGACGTGAAACGAGCGGGACCGTAGGTCTTGGAGCATGTACCCTCCGCGGCGATAATCGTGGCTGGAAGGTGATGATGAGCAGGTTCCTGACAGTCGGGGCCGCGCAGATGGGACCGGTCCAGCGCAGCCACACACGTCGCGATGTCGTCGAGCGCATGATCGTCCACTTGCGCGAGGCCAGGCGCATGGGGTGCGACCTCGTGGTGTTCCCCGAACTCACGCTCACGACTTTCTTCCCGCGCTGGTGGATGACGGACCAGGCCGAGATCGATTCCTTCTTCGAGAAGGAAATGCCGTCGAACGAGACGGCGCCGCTTTTCACCGAGGCGAAGCGCCTCGGGCTCGGTTTCTCGGTGGGCTATGCCGAGCTCGTCAACGAGGGCGGCCGTGTCAGGCGCTTCAATACGGCGATTCTGGTCGGGCCCGACGGCCGCATCGCAAGCAAGTACCGCAAGGTGCACTTGCCCGGCCACGCCGAGCACGAACCGCAACGGCCGTTCCAGCATCTCGAGAAGCGCTATTTCGAGGTCGGCAATCTCGGTTTCCCGGTAGTCAAGGCGTTCGGCGGCAACATGGGCATGTGCGTCTGCAACGACCGGCGCTGGCCCGAAACCTATCGCGTGATGGGCCTGCAGAACGTCGAGATGGTGATGCTGGGCTACAACACGCCGCTGCACAACGCGCCGTCGCCCGACCACGACGAGCATTCGTGGTTCCACAACCAGCTCTCGATGCAGGCCGGCGCGTACCAGAACGGCACCTGGGTGATCGGCGTCGCCAAGGGCGGCACCGAGGAAGGCGTGCCGAGCCTGGCGGACAGCCAGATCGTGTCGCCGTCGGGCAAGGTCGTCGCGCGCGCCGGCAGCGACCGCGACGAACTGATCGTGCATCGCTGCGATCTCGATGCGGGCAAGAGCTATACCTCGACCACGTTCGATTTCGAACGGCATCGCCGGCCCGACGTCTACCGCCTGATCGTCGAGCGCAGGGGTGCCCGGCCGCCGGCCGGCTAGGCGATCATTCTCGGCCGGAGTCAGCGAATCCCGTGCGCATTATTGTTGGACACAAAACTGTTTTTCGGCCCAGTATTCGCGGCTTTCGTATTGTCCGGGGATGCAGGATGAACAGGACGAACGGTGCTGCGCGTCGCGTGGCCGGGCACGCAGCAGGTGTCCGGCCCGAGGCGGCATCGCCGAGCGACCGCGACGCCGTCCACCTTGGGCCGCTTGCCGGGCTGATCGGCTTTCACTTGCGCCGCGCGCAGACGGCGTCTTTCCAGGCTTTCGCGCACCGGGTCGGACAGACCGACCTCAGCGCCGGCACATTCGCGCTGCTGACCCTGATCCGGCATAACCCGGGCATCAGCCAGACGGCGCTCAGCCGCGCCGACGGTCGCGACAAGTCGAGCCTGACGCCGGCCCTGAACGCGCTGGAGCGGCGCGGCCTGATCGTGCGGCAACGCCTGCCCAGCAACCGGCGCACATACGCGCTCAGCCTGACATCGGCAGGCGCGGACATCCTCGGCGAACTCGGCCGGCACGCGTCGACCCACGACCGCAACCTCGACCGTATCGTCGGATTGGAGCACAAGGCGATGCTGATCCGCCTCCTGCGGCGCATCGCGACCGAGCTGGCGGGCGCCGTGACGGACGATGACGTGCCGGGCGCCGTCACGCCGCGACACCGTGCCCGTCGAGGCAGTTCGCGGTCACGCGGACCAGCCAGGGGAGAAACATCGAACGAGACTGGGAGGGAACGATGAGGACAGGCACGATTGC
>NZ_DATBFE010000035.1:0-59725 GCF_036558665.1 Reyranella sp.
AGCTGCGCCATTCGGCATCCTGCGTCTCGGCCGCCTCGCCGGTGCCCTTGTACCTGGGCGCCAGCTCGAGCAGCCGCTCGGTCGCGTCCGCCCGGCGATTCTGGATCACGTCCTCGCAGGCGTCGCGCAGCTCGCGCGGGATCTGTTGGCGCGCCTCCTCGGTGTCCTCGATGACGAACTGGTCGACGCCCTTGACCAGCGCATGCTCGAGCCGCTTCTCGACCGGCCAGCTGCGCCATTCGGCGTCCTGCGTCTCGACCGCCTCGCCGGTGCCCTTGTACTTGGGCGCCAGCTCGAGCAGCCGCTCGGTCGCTTCCGGCCGGCGGTTCAGGATCACGTCCTCGCAGGCGTCGCGCAGCTCCTGCGGGATCTGGTCGTAGACCTCGAGCTGCCCGGCGTTGACGATGCCCATGTCCATGCCGGCCTGGATGGCGTGGTAAAGGAACACCGAGTGCATGGCCTTGCGCACCGGCTCGTTGCCGCGGAAGGCGAAGGACAGGTTGGACACGCCGCCGGAGATCTTGACGCCCGGGCAGCGCGCCTTGATCTCGCGCGTGGCCTCGATGAAATCGACACCGTAGTTGTTGTGCTCCTCGATGCCGGTCGCTACCGCGAAGATGTTGGGATCGAAGATGATGTCCTCGGCCGGAAAACCGACCTTGTTCACCAGAATGTCATAGGCGCGCGCGGAGATCTCGACCTTGCGCTCCTTGGTGTCGGCCTGGCCTTTCTCGTCGAACGCCATCACCACTACGGCCGCGCCGTAGCGGCGCACCTTGCGGGCATGCTCGATGAAAGGCTCGACCCCTTCCTTCATCGAGATCGAGTTCACGATCGGCTTGCCGGCGACGCACTTCAGGCCGGCTTCGATCACGCTCCATTTGGAGCTGTCGATCATGATCGGCACCTTGGCGATGTCGGGCTCGGACGCGATCAGCTTCAGGAACGTGTCCATCGCCTTCTCGGCGTCGAGCAGGCCCTCGTCCATGTTGACGTCGATGATCTGCGCGCCCGATTCGACCTGCTGGCGCGCGACCTCGATGGCCGCAGCGTAGTCGTCCGCCAGGATCAGCTTCTTGAATTTGGCCGATCCCGTGACGTTGGTGCGCTCGCCGATATTGATGAAGGTGGCCCGTGTTTCGGGCTTGGCGTTCTCGGTCATCTCAAACTCAAAAGAAACTCGCTGCTTCCATGCCGGAAAGACGGAGCGCCGGAGGCAGGGCCTGCCACCGGCGCGGCGTCACGCCCTGTACCGCCTCGGCGACGGCCTTGATGTGGGCGGGCGTCGTGCCGCAGCAGCCGCCGACCACGTTCAGCCAGCCATTTTCGGCCCAGCCCTTCACGAGCTTGGCGGTCATTTCGGGCGGTTCATCGTAGGCGCCGAGTTCGTTCGGAAGACCGGCATTGGGGTAGACGCAGACCAGACCGTCGACCTGCGGATTGAGCGCGTTCACGTAGGGATGCAGTTCGGTCGCGCCGAAACTGCAATTCAGTCCCATGGTGAGAGGCCTGGCGTGGCGCACGGAATGCCAGAAGGCCTCGACCGTCTGGCCCGAGAGATTGCGGCCTGCGAGGTCGGTCAAGGTCATCGACACCATGACCGGGATCTCCTCGTCGCGCGCCTCGCCGGCCTCGTCGACGGCGACGATCGCGGCCTTGGCATTCAGCGTATCGAACACCGTCTCTATCAGGATGAAGTCGACCCCGCCATCCAGAAGCCCGTCGACCTGCTCACGATAGATGCCCTTCACCTCGTCGAAGGTGACGGCGCGATAACCGGGATCGTTGACGTTGGGCGAGACCGAGAGCGTCTTGTTGGTGGGCCCGAGCGCACCCGCAACGAAGCGCGGCTTGGCGGGGTCGCGTTCCGTCACGGCCTCGGCGCAGGCCCGCGTAAGCTTCGCGGCGGCGAGATTGATCTCGCGCGCCATGCCCGCGATCCCGTAGTCGCTGAGGCTGATCGCATTGGCGTTGAAGGTGTTGGTGGCCACGATATCGGCGCCCGCTTCGAGATAGGCGCCGCAGATCGCGCTCACGACGTCAGGCCGCGTGAGATTGAGAAGATCGTTGTTGCCTTTCTGATCGTGTTCGAAATCGCGGCCGCCGCGAAAGCCGGCCTCATCGAGCTTGTAAGTCTGGATCATCGAGCCGTAGGGCCCGTCCTTCACCAGGATCCGTTCCTGTGCGATGGCGCGCAGCCGATCTGCTCTCTCGGTGCGGCTCATGAGGGACTCCTGCGCGGGCGGACGCCCAGCAAATGGCAAATCGCGAACGTCAGGTCCGCGCGGTTCAGCGTGTAGAAGTGAAACTGCTCGACGCCCTCGCTCTGCAGGCGGCGGCAGAGGTCGCCAGCCACGGTCGCGGCGATCATGCGCCGCGTCTCGATATCGTCGTCGAGCCCGTCGAACAGGCTCGCGAGCCAGCCCGGCACCTTGGATCCGCAGAGACCGGCGATGCGGTTGACCGCCTGGAAGTTCGAGACCGGCATGATGCCGGGCACGATCGGCACATGGACGCCGGCTGCCGCGGCGCGGTCGCGAAAGCCCAGAAAGTCGTCGACCTCGAAGAAAAACTGGGTGATGCAGCGATCGGCGCCGGCGTCGACCTTGCGCTTCAGATTGTCGAGGTCCGCCGTCGCGTCGGGCGAATCGGGATGCTTCTCGGGATAGGCCGCGACGCTGATCTGGAAGGGCGCAATCTTCCTGAGACCGGCCACCAGATCGGCCGCGTTGGCATAGCCGCCGGGATGAGCACTGTACTTGCCGCCCATGCCCGAAGGCGGGTCGCCGCGCAGCGCCACGACATGGCGAATGCCGGCATCCCAATAGGCCTGCGCCACTTCGTCGATCTCGCCACGCGTGGCCGCGACGCAGGTGAGATGGGCCGCCGGATCGATGCCGGTTTCGGCTTTCAGCCGCACGACGGTGTCGTGGGTGCGCTGCCGGGTGGACCCGCCGGCGCCGTAGGTCACGGAGAAGAAGGTGGGACCGAGGGGCGTGAGACGCGTCACCGCTTCCCACAAGGTCTTCTCCATCGCGTCGGTCCTCGGGGGAAAGAACTCGAACGAGACCCTGAGCCGTTGTGGAGCACGGGCGGGGAAGTGGCCCTCACCGAGGCCGAGCGGGGCCGTGCTCATTGGCTCGGCGTTGAGCGGGCCGGTGTCGGGGCTCATCGGGAAACTCCCTCCTGCTCGGTGATGGGCGATACGGTCGCGGAGCGCGGCGCGGCGCGTTGCGGCAGCTCCCGCTCGCCGCGCCAGATGCCCGTCATCAGCCGCCGGCCGGGAAAATGAATCGGCTCGAGCGGACTGAGGCCCGCGCTCCTCAGCCAGCCCTGCACCTGGTTGTCGGCAAAGCCGAGATGGACGTGCGCGTGCTCGCGCTTCAACTCGACGAGATCGTGCGGTGAGAAGTCGACCACCAGCACCACGCCGCCCGGGCGCACAACGCGCGCCGCCTCGGCGAGCGCCGCTGCCGGGTCATCGGCATAATGCAGTACATGGTGGATGGTGACGACGTCGAAGCTCTCGGCGTCGAAGGGGAGCGCGTACATGTCGGCCTGGCGTATGTCGGCATTGTCGATGCCGGCGCGGGCAAGATTGGCGCGGGCGAGCGCCAGCATCTCGCGACTCTGGTCGACACCGACGGCCCGCTCGACCTTGGG
This sequence comes from Reyranella sp., assembly GCF_036558665.1. Lineage (GTDB taxonomy): Bacteria > Pseudomonadota > Alphaproteobacteria > Reyranellales > Reyranellaceae > Reyranella. The sequence continues at coordinate 3,664 of NZ_DATBFE010000035.1, forward strand.
GGCCAGCACTTCGAGCAATCGGCCCGTGCCGGTGCCGATATCGAGCAGCCGCCGTGCCCCCGCCGGGAAATGGTGGGCCAGCGCGCGCTCGATCTCCCGATCGGCGACATGCAACGCCCTCAATTCGTCCCAGCGCTGGGCATTGTCGCGGAAGAAGCGCACCGCCGCAGTTTGCCGACGCTGCTGCAGGGCATCGAGGCGGGCGCGGTCGGCTGCGAGACGCGGATGGCGGGGGTCGAGCCGGCGCACGAATTCGCGCACCAATGCCGCGTCGTCGCCCCCCGTCACCAGCCGAAAGCGCGTGAACTGCGCCTCGCGGAAACGCTCGAGCAGGCCGCCTTCGACCAGTAGCTTCAGGTGCCGGGAGACCCGCGGCTGGCTCTGTCCCAGCACGTGAACGTAGTCGCTGACGGTCAGGTCTTCGCGGGCCGCCAAGGCGAGGATGCGCAGCCGGGTATCTTCCGCCGCAGCCCGCAGCAGGGTAAGAAGGTGATCCATAGACCAAAGAATATAAGCATATCTTTATTTATACAAGCCAATACGAAGCGCGACGATTGTGGCTGCGCGGCCACATTTTACCGGCCGTTTTTCCTGCGCTCTTCAAACTACCCCGGGCGTATGCGACACTTTCCGGAAGTGGCGGCTGAACAGGCCGTCTTTTTAGCGTCCAGCCCCTGTGGCGGGGGGTCGGCGGGGGATGGGCTGGATTGGCTTTCATGGGCAAAGGTTTTGCGAGGACGATGGCGGCGTGTGTCCGCTACTCGGCAGTCGCGGCGGTGGCGCTGCTGGCCGGCTGCGCGACCCATGATACCGGCGCGACCGAAGTCTGGGATCCGCTGGAGGTTCCCAACCGGTTCATCTTCTCCATCAACCAGGCGGTCGACGTCATCGCCATCCGGCCGGTCGCTGTGCTCTATCGCGACTGGATGCCCAAGCCCGCCCAGCGCGGCGTGCACAACGTGGTCGAGAATCTCGGCGAGCCCGTCACCGCCATCAACGACGTGGTCCAGGGCAACGCCCATCAAGCGGCCACATCGATGGCACGGTTCCTGGTGAACTCGACGATCGGTGTCGCCGGCCTCTTCGACGTCGCAAGCTCGTTCGGGCTGAAGAAGAGCGACAACGACGCCGGCCAGACGATCGGCTACTACGCCGGCGTCGAGCCGGAGAATGGCGGCTTCTACATCATGCTGCCTCTGATCGGGCCGTCCAATGCGCGCGACGCGGTCGGGCTGGTGGCGGACGCCTCGATCGATCCGTTCGGTATCGCGATCTACAGCCTGAGCGGCAGCACCGCCTATTGGATCTATGCCGGCACCCGCTATGGCACGACGGTTATCGATACGCGGACCCGGACCATGACGGCACTCGACGATCTGGAGAGAAACAGCGTCGATTACTACGCCGCGCTGCGCAGTGCCTACACCCAGCGGCGTGCCGAGTTGATCCGCCAGAAGCGGGAAAAGACCGACTCCCGAGCCGAGCTGGAGCGGCGCGACAATCTCGCGCTGGTGCGCTAGGACTTCGTTCCCAAGTCCAAGGTCGTCCATTTTTCGCAAGGAGAGAGCGGTGCCATCGTTCGCCCCTCGTCGAACCATCCTGCGCCTCGCCGTCGGTGCGGGCACCATGGCCGTGGCCGTGTCCGGCCTCGTCACTGCGGCCAGCGGGCAGGCCTCGGCCGATCAGAGTCCCGCCGCCCAGCTCATACAAAAGACGGCGGCCGAGGTGATCGAGCTCATCAAAGCCAAGACGGGTGCCGCACGCGAAGCCGGCATCAGGCAGGTGCTCGAGACCGATTTCGACCTCGACTATATGGGACGTTCGGCGCTCGGCACGCACTGGAACAAGGCGACGCCGGAACAGCGCGAGCGCTTCCTCAAGGCAGCGGCGAGCGCCGAGGCGCACGCCTACGCCGAGCGTTTCGGCCAGTATGGCGGCCAGACGCTCACCGTCGGCCGGGTGACGACGCGGGCCAATGGCACCTCGGTGGTCGACAGCAAGCTCAACCAGAGCAACGGCGAGCCGATCGCGATCCAGTGGGAAGTGCGCAACGAAGGCCAGGGGCCGCGCATTGTTGACGTCAAGATCGAGGGCGTCAGCATGGTCATGACTAGACGATCGGATTTCAATTCCTACATTCAGAATCACGGCGGCAAAGTCGAACCGCTGATCGACGAACTGGAAGCCCGGGCCAAGCACTGAATTGCTGCCGTAGCGGTTCGGCCCTAGAGTAGCAGGCGGGAGGCCTTTCGATCGGTCCTGCCGCGTGAGCGTCAGGGGACCGAAGGAGAGCGCCAATGGATAGCGCAGTTGTCAAGAATGCGGCCGAGCCCCGCTCGGTCGATCCGGTCTGGGCCAGGATTCGCGAGGCCGCGCAGATGGCGGCCAGCGACGAGCCGGTATTGGCCGGGACGCTTCATGCCACGATCCTGAGCCAGTCCCGGTTCGAGGGCGCGCTCAGCTACCATCTTGCGCGTCTGGTGGGCACGACGGAGGTGCCGGCGGCGCTGATCCGCCAGACCTTTGACGAGGCGCTGAACGCCGATCCCGGCATCGGGCTTGCCGCGCGCGCCGACATTGTCGCCGTCGCTGAACGCGATCCCGCCTGCACCTCGCATCTCGACCCGCTGCTCTGGTTCAAGGGCTATCACGCGCTGCAGACCTATCGCGTAGGCCACTGGCTATGGAAGCACGGGCGGCATTCGCTCGCCCACTATCTGCAGAGTCGTGCGAGCTCGCTGTTCGCGCTCGACATCCATCCCGGCGCGGAAATCGGCAAGGGCATCTTCCTCGACCACGGCACCGGCATCGTGATCGGCGAGACGGCGGTCGTCGAGGATGGCGTCTCAATGCTGCACGGCGTGACGCTGGGGGGCACCGGCAAGGAACGCGGCGACCGTCATCCCAAGGTCCGGCGCGGTGTGCTACTCGGCGCCGGAGCCAAGGTGCTGGGCAACATCGAGATCGGCAAGTGCGCCAAGATCGCGGCCGGCAGCGTGGTGTTGGAGCCGGTGCCTGCGGGCTGCACGGCGGCCGGCGTGCCGGCGCGCATCATCGGCTGCGTCGACGTGCCCGAGCCCGCGCTGGAGATGGATCAGCGAATCTGATCCTGCCACGTTGCACGACCTCGACGCCTCGATCTCATCGGCGTCGAACGCGCGTTGATCGGCATATCACCACAGGAATACGGCCGCGACCGCGCCCGTCAACGTCGTGCACGTCAGCGCGATCAAGGTCACGAACATCAAGACTGCGCGTTCTCTCGCCTTGCTACGCGCGGCCCTGCTGAAGTCGTAGGCGTCGTCCTCGGATTCCGCGACGCGCCATCCGGCAATTGGATCCAGCATGACAATCCCCAAGTAGCGCCACGCCTGCGATCGGCCGGCTGTCCGCCAACCCTTCCCGAGGCAAGCAGACCGCTCGACCGGCGCGTGACCTTGCGGTCCGCTCTTGTCGACGTGACGATGTCCCACACACAGATGCCCCGGCGTACGGCGCGGCCGGCAAGTCCGGTTGCCGCGTCGGGGGCGCAACCGGGACCCCTCCCGATCACGCACCGCACAGTGTACAGCTTTCAACTGTATCAATGGTTTCCCGGCGCGGCCAAATTTGTGTCAAGTGCCCGTGCGCAGTCGTATTGACCGTGCAGTTGAAGCCAGAGGCATCCTGCAGGGCGCGTCAGTACACGTCCGCTTGATATCGTCCCGTCTTCTTGAGATCGGCGACGAAGTCCTTGGCCTGCGTCTCGGTCATCTTGCCGCGGTCGACGGCGACGGCAATCACCGCCTTCTCGACGTCGGCCGCCATGCGCTTGGCGTCGCCGCAGACATAGAAATGCGCGCCGCGCTGCAGCCATGCCCAGAGTTCGTCGGCTTCCGCGAGCATCCGGTCTTGCACGTAGGTCTTGGGCGTCTCCCGGTCACGCGACCAGGCGAGCGAAAGCCTGGTCAAGCTCTGGCACTCGCGCAGGGCCGCGAGTTCGCGCTCGTAGAAGAAGTCGCAGGCGCTTCGCTGATGGCCGAAGAACAGCCACGCGTCGCCTGGCGCCCGGGTGATCGTGCGCTCCTGCAGGAAGGCGCGGAACGGCGCGACGCCGGTGCCGGGCCCGACCATGATGATGGGGATCGCCGGATCGGCGGGAAGGGCGAAGTCGTGCGCGCGCTGGATATAGATCTTGAGCGGCGCGCCGGGCGCGATGCGACCTGACAGGAAGGTCGAGGCGACGCCGAGCCGCATGCGTCCGTCGATTTCGTAGCGCACCCGGTCGACGGTGAGCGTGAGCCGGTGGGGGTCGAGCTTCGGCGACGAGGAGATCGAATAGAGCCGCGGCTGCAGCGCGTCGAGGCACTCGACGAAAGCTTCGGGATCGGGCCGGATGCCGGGAAACTTCCGGACCGCCGCCAGCACGTCGAGAGTCGCGGCGTCGCCATCGGGATCCGCGCCCTGCGCGAGCGCTTTGGCCTTCGCCCTGCGCTCGCCGCCAACGATGTAGGATATCAGCTCGAACAGCATGTCGGGCGCTGCACCCAGTGACATGTCGTGGGCAAGGACGTCGGCGAGGGTGCTGCCGGCGACGGGGAAGTCGGGCGGCGCATTGATCGCGCCGATCACCGCCGACACGAGCGCGGCATCGTTGACGGGATAGACGCCGAGGCTGTCGCCGACCGCGTAGTCGAGGCCCGAGCCGCCGAGGTCGATCTCGACGTGCCAGGTCGATTTTTCCGACGCACCCTTGTTCAGGAGCGTGCGCGAGAGGAACCGGGCCTCGACCGGCATCTCGCGCGAATAGCCGCGCTCGACCGGCGCCCCGGGCTCGAGTCGCGCCGCCGCCTTCGCCGCGGCCCTGGCCATTTCCTCGTCGGGATCGGTTGCGCCGCCGCCCATCTCCTCGATGAGCTTCTTCAGCATGCGCGCCGTTTCCTTGCCGCCCGGCACGCAGAGGTTCAGGCGCTCCTCGGCATGCTGTGCGATCTCGTTGGCGTAGGTTTCGCACGTATAGCCGCACTGACCGCAATCCTGCTGCGCCATAGCCGCCATCATCCGGCGACGCAGCGGCCTGTCCTTGGCCATTTCCATGCGATCGGCGAGTGCGAGCGAGGGATCGTGCCAGGGCGCGCCATCGTCATCGCCGTCCGTCATCGGATCGCGGAAGGCAGGATCGGCCGCCGCCGGCAGGGGCGGCAGCGCCTGATCGGCGGGAAGCCGTGACAGCAGGCCGGCAAAGAAGCCGTTCAGCCACGCGCGCTGCTCGTCGCTGAAGGGCGCGCCCTGCGGAATGTACTCGACGACGTCCGCCGGCGCGCCGGGTGGCAGGGGTGTTTCCGTCACCGACACAGGATCACGCACCGGCCAGGCGGCGCAGGCCTTCGACGTCATGGCGCGCCGCGAACTGCCGGAAGGTCTCGCCGTCATCGGTGCGGTGGGCGAGATAGGCGGCGAGCAGGCGTTCGATGAAGCGTGGCGTGTCCTCGGCCTTGATCTCGCGGGCAAACTCGCGGCCAATCGCGGCGTCGCCGCCATAGCTGCCGCCGATCACGATATGGTAGCCGTCGACCGTATCGTCCTCACCCGAGGCGACGCGCGCGCCCACCAGTCCGATATCGCCAATGTAGTGCTGGGCGCAGGAGTTCGGGCAACCCGTCAGATGTATGTTTATCGGCGTGTCGAGCTCGAGGCGCGGATCGCAATGCTCGGCGATGGCGATGGCCATCTCCTTGGTACGGGCGTTGGCGAGCTTGCAGCCCGAGGAGCCCGTGCAGGCGACCAGCCCGGCGCGCAGCGGCGAGACGGCGAGCGACAGACCCGCTGCGGCGATGCGTTGCTCGAAAACGGGGCGATCGGCTTCGGCGATGCCCGAGACCAGCAGGTTCTGCCATACGGTGAGGCGGATATCGCCATCGCCCAGCTCGCGTGCGGCGTCGGCGATGGTGCGCATCTGGGCGGGTTCGAGCCGGCCTACCGGCAGGGCGATGCCGGCGTAGAGGAGTCCCGCCTGTTTTTGCGCATGCAAGCCGATGTGGGCCAGGCGATCCTGCGGTGGCCGCGGCGAGATGTGCCGCTCTTCGACGGGGTCGAGCCGGCGTCCGAGCCTTTCCTCGACGGCGGCAAGGAATTTCTCCAATCCCCAGGCATCGATCAGATACTTCATACGCGCCCTCGCGCGGTTGGTGCGGTCCCCGTGATCGATGAAGACCCGAACGATGGCGTCGGCCACCGTTGTCGAATCCTGCGGCGCCACGACGACGCCGGTCGGCCGCACGAGATTTTTGTGGCCGGTGATGCCGCCCAGGCCCAGCCGGTACCACACGCCCGGCATGACGGGCGCGCCTTCGCCCACCTGCACGGCGCTGAAGCCGATGTCGTTGGTCTCTTCCAGCGTCGGGATTGGCCCGCCGCCGTCGAAGGCGACATTGAACTTGCGCGGCAGGCCGCTCAGCGAGCGATCGTTCAGCACATGGAAGTGCCAGCGCCGCGTGTCGGGCCGCGTATCGAGCAACTCGTGCGATGCGATGCCCGCGGTGGCGTCGCCGGTCACGTTGCGGATATTGTCGGCGCCCGAACCGCGCGACGTGAGGCCGAGATCCTGCACAGCCTCCAGGACATTGGTGGTGTTCCTGGCCTCGATGCCGCGAATCTGGATGTTGGCGCGCGTCGTCACGTGCGCATGGCCTGCCCCCCAAGTGTCGGCGATGTCGGCGAGGCCCGCAAGCTGACGCCAGTTCAGGACGCCGTTCGGCATGCGCAGCCGCGCCATGTAGAAAGGCTGGTTGGGCGCGAGATAGAACAATCCATGGAAGCGCCAGCGGAAATTGTCCGGCGGCTTGGGATATTCGTTCCGCGATGCCTGGTCCTTCAGCCGCGCATAGCCGTCGAACGGATGCTCCTCGCGCTTCCACTTCTCCGGATCGGCCAATTTCCTGCCGCCCGCCTCGAAGCGCGCCATTGCTGCGAGATGCGCGGCATCGGGACCGCCGGACGCGGGCGCGCCGGCGGGCACGGACACATGTCCCCTGGCGCGCGCGGCCTGCAGACCGGACGCGAACCCTTCGAGATAGCGCTTCTGTTCGGGCAGGAAGTCGGGCGCGCTCATCGGATCACTCGGCCGCGAGGGGCGCGGCAAGCGCGTCGCCGATCGCCGCCGACTTGGGGCGATAGGTGAGATAGATGGCAAGCCCGGTAAAGAAAAACCCGCCGACGATGTTGCCGAGCGTCACCGGGATCTGGTTCCACAGCCACCAGTCGGCAAGCGTTACCCTGGCCCCCATCATCATGCCCGTGGGGATGACGAACATGTTGACGACGGCATGCTCGAAGCCCTGCGCGAAGAAGACGAAGATCGGCAGCCAGCAGGCGACGATCTTGCCGATTGCCGAGGTGCTGGTCATGGCCAGTACTGCCGACAGGCAGACCATCCAGTTGCAGAGCATGGCTTTGACGAAGACGACCACCAGTCCCGCACCACCCAGTGCGGCATAGCCCGTCGTCTTGGCTTCGGCGATCTGCACGATGCGCTGGGCCAAGCCTGCAGGCGCCGTCGTAAACATGTTGGTCAGCACGACGGCGAGGAGGAGGCCATAGACGACGCTGCCGACCAGGTTGCCGAGGAACACCCAGACGATATTGGCGCCAACTGCGCGCAGGCTGGCACGACCTTCGAACCACGACAGCGGCACAAGTCCGAAGCTGCCCGTCACCAGTTCCAGACCAAGCAACACGATCGTGGCGATGCCGAACGGGAAGACGATCGCGCCAACGAAGCCCTGACCGGTTGCAAGGGCGGCCGTCAAGGCGAGGCTGGTCGAGATGCCGAGGAGCGCACCCGACAGGACACCGCGAACGAAGAGGTCGCGTGGCGCGAGCGCAAGCTTGATCCCGGCCGCATCGATCATCGCCTGCGCGACCGCAGCCGGTCTTACATAGTCCATCGCATCACCTCTCGCTTCGTGACTCCGGGCTGGCAGTGAAGGAGCAAGAGGCATGCCATGAAATAACAGCCGTGGAATGTGATTGGAGGCTGAGCATCGCGATTCGACGTTTGATTTGCAGGTGCCCAAGAAATTCTTGCTTTTCCTCGCCGACGGTCACCCAATCTCTGGCGAGCTATGCCCAGATCGGCCTCGTGGTGTTGGTGGCGCTCTCCGCCAAGAACGGCATCCTGATCGTGGAGTTTGCGGTCGAGCAGCGATTGCAGGGCAGGACCGTGCTCGACGCTGCAGTCGAAGGCGCGCGGCTGCGCTTCCGCCCGGTGGCGATGACGAGCTTCGCCTTCATCCTTGGCCTGTTGCCGCTGGTCGTCGCCGAAGGGGCGGGCGCCGCCAGTCGCCGCGCTGTCGGCACGCCGGTCTTCGGCGGCATGATCGCGGCAGCCCTCTTCGGCATCTTCGTGATCCCGATGCTTTATGTCGTCTTCCAGGGGCTGCGCGAACGGTTCACTGCGAAGGCCATGGGTGCCGCGCCGCTGAGGCAGCCGACGAGTTGAGAATCCTAGCGGGCAGGAGAGCGGGCGGCGTGGTAGAGAAGAACGATGACACGAGGTGACCAGCCGGTCCGCTACATCGATCGCACCCGGCAGTATTATCGCGCCCTCGGCTATGCGACGGACTATGTCTGGGCGAGGCATGACGAGGTGCCTTTCGCTCGTCTCGCCAAGCCGATTTTGGCCGCGCGGATCGCCCTGATAACGACGGCCAGCCCCGCCGATTTCAAAGGGACGAAGCAGGTCTGGTCGGGACCGGTCTCACCACCGCCGCAATCGCTCTTCACGGCCAATCTGGCCTGGGACAAGGAATCGACGCACACCGACGACCGAGAGAGCTTTCTGCCGATCGAGGCAGCGTCGGAACTGGCGGCCGAAGGCATGTTCGCCGGCTTGGCCGCCCGCTTCCATGGCGTGCCGACCGAGTACAGCCAGCGCAAGACGACCGTAGTGGACGCACCACAGGTGCTGGAGCGCTTGCGCGATGACGGGGCGGACGCCGCCATTCTGTGTCCGCTTTGACCCGTCTGCCACCAGACCGTGAGTCTGGTCGCCCGTTACCTGGAAGCCAACGGCATCCCGACCGTAATCGTCGGTTCCGCGCTCGACGTGGTCGAGCATTGCGGCGTGCCGCGCTTCCTGTTCACCGACTTTCCGCTCGGCAATCCCTGCGGTCCTCCTTGGCGGGGAGACATGCAGAAGGCGATCATCCGTCTGGCGCTCGGCGTGTTCGAGTCCGCTCCGGGCCCGAGGACGACGGTGAGAGCGCCGTTCCACTGGAAAGACAACGACTGGCGTGCCCGATATGGCCGCGTCGATCCGGCCGACCGCGAGCGACTCCTCGCGCTCGGCGAAGAACGGCGTCGGCGTCGGGCCAAGCCGATCGCCAAGGATTCCGGATCCGGCAATGCGCCTCGGGACCAGGCAAGGCCCCGGAGCGCTTCTGATCGTTCCTAATTGTCGGACTTCATTCCGAAGGAAGCCATGCGCTGTTGCCAGACCTGCTGGTGCTGTTCGAATCGCGCGGCAGTTTCGGCGGCCGTCGAGGCTTCGACTTCGAGACCGAGTTGCGACAGGTCGGCGACGACCTCGTCCTGGGCGAGCACGGCCCTGAGTTGTCGATCCCACTCCGCGACGGCGGGCCGCGGCGAGCTGGAAGAGGCGAAGAAGCCATACCATTCCTGCAATTCGAGGTTCGAATAGCCGAGTTCGACAACCGTCGGCACATCACGTAGCACCCGGACCCGCTTGTGGCCGGAGGTCATGACGATCGTCACCTGGCGAGCCCGCTTCTGCTGCAGCAGCGTCGCCACGCTGCCGAGACCTGCGGGTACAACCCCCGCCATCAGGCTCTTGGCCAACCCTGACGCGCCCCGATCAGGGACGATCTCGAAGGGCACGCCAATATCGCGCCCGATCATCCTGCCATAGATCCTGAGGTAGGCATCGGTGGACGTCGTGGCCAGACGGGCACGGCCCGGCGAGCCCGCTTTCACCCACGCGATGTATTCGGCAAAGCTCGCGGCGCCCGTCATGGGCGACACGGCGAAAGCGACCTGGAACGCACCTGCGGTTGTCAGCGGCACGAGCCCGCTCGCGGAATCGAAGGGAAAGGGCGAGCTCGGGAGCTTCAGGGACAGAGTCGTCGACGGCAGGAAGGCGACGACCAATCCCTGCTGCAGATCATCCTTGAACAGATTTCCGGCCGCTATGTCAGTGCCGCTGGGCTTGTTCTGAACCGTGACCCGCCGGCCGACCCGGCGTTCCAAAGCCGGCGCGATGACGCGAGCCATGAGCTCGGCTCCGCCACCCGCCGCGAAGCCGACCAGGATGCGCAACGGTCTGTCGGGAAGTGTGCTCTGGGCATGTCCGCGCGGAGGAAGGATCGCCGGGGCGACAAGGCAACTGGTCAGGGCAAGAAGAGAGCGGCGGCGTGAAAGACCTCTCATCGTGATTTCCGAGTCCATACTGATCTACGCCCGAACGTCAGTCTTCTCCTGTTCGGGGGGGAAGACGATGCTACTTCCGGACCAGCGGCTTGTACTTGATGCGATGTGGCTGATCGGCGTCGGTGCCGAGGCGACGATGGCGGTCGGCCTCGTAGTCCTGGTAGTTGCCTTCGAACCATTCGACGTGGCTGTCGCCCTCGAAGGCCAGCATGTGCGTGGCGATGCGGTCGAGGAACCAGCGGTCGTGGCTGATGATGACGGCGCAGCCCGCGAAATCGACGAGCGCCTCCTCGAGCGCGCGAAGCGTGTCGACGTCGAGGTCGTTCGTCGGCTCGTCGAGCAACAGGACATTGGCGCCGCTCTTCAGCATCTTGGCGAGGTTGACACGGTTGCGCTCGCCGCCCGAGAGCTGGCCCACCTTCTTCTGCTGGTCGGCGCCTTTGAAGTTGAAGGAGCCGCAATAGGCGCGGCTCGAGACCTCGCGGTTGCCGAGCTTGATGACGTCGAGGCCGCCCGAGAGCTCCTGCCACACGGTCTTGTCGGGGTCGAGGGTCTCGCGGCTCTGGTCGACATAGCCGAGCTTGACCGTCGGACCGACCGCGAAGGTGCCCGAATCGGCGGTCTCCTGGCCGGTGATCATCTTGAACAGCGTGGTCTTGCCGGCGCCGTTGGGACCGATCACGCCGACGATGCCGCCCGGCGGCAGCTTGAACGAAAGATTGTCGATCAGCAGCCGGTCACCGAAGCCCTTGGAGATCTTGTCGGCCTCGATCACGTGGTCGCCCAGCCGCGGGCCGGGCGGGATCACGATCTGCGCCGTATCGAGCGTGGCCTTCTGCTCCTCCTCGACCATCTGATTGTAGGCCGCGATACGCGCCTTGCTCTTGGAACGCCGCGCCTGCGGCGTCTGGCCCATCCATTCCAGCTCACGCTGGAGGGTGCGGCGGCGGGTGTCGGCGGCCTTCTCCTCCTGAGCGAGCCGCCGCTCCTTCTGTTTCAGCCACGAAGTGTAGTTGCCTTCCCACGGGATGCCCGCTCCGCGATCGAGTTCGAGGATCCACCCCGCGACGTTGTCGAGGAAATAGCGGTCGTGCGTCACCGCCACGACCGTGCCGGGGAATTCCTTGAGGTGACGCTCGAGCCAGGCCACCGACTCGGCATCCAGATGGTTGGTCGGCTCGTCGAGCAGCAGCATGTCGGGCCGGCTGAGCAGCAGCCGACACAGCGCGACACGCCGGCGCTCGCCGCCCGACAGCTTGTCCACATCGGCGTCGGGCGGCGGACAGCGCAGCGCATCCATCGCGATCTCGACCGTGCGCTGCAGGTCCCAGCCGTTGCCGGCGTCGATCTTCTCCTGCAGCTCGGCCTGCTCGGCGATCAGCTTTTCCATGTCGGCTTCGGGGTCCGAGAAGGCGGCTGACACCTCCTCGAAGCGTGCCAGCATCCTGGCCATGTCGCCGGCGCCCTCCATGACGTTGCCGAGCACGTCCTTCGTGGGGTCGAGTCGGGGTTCCTGCTCGAGCATGCCCACCTTCGCCCCTTCGGCGGCCCAGGCTTCGCCGGTGAAATTGTCGTCCTGGCCCGCCATGACCCTGAGCAGGGTCGACTTGCCGGCGCCGTTCAGGCCCAGCACGCCGATCTTGGCTCCCGGAAAGAAGGAGAGCCATATGTCCTTCAGTACCTGCTTGCCGCCCGGATAGGTCTTGTTCAGGCCCTTCATGACGTAGATGTACTGGTACGCAGCCATTGCGGGCTCCTTGAAGCTCCGGACTAAGGTGGGAACGGGAAGGCGAGCCTTGTAGCGACCCGAGGGGCTTGGTTCAATGCGGGCGATGCTCGCCGAACCGGTGGTTCTTGCCCTGTCGCTGGCCTATCTCGGCCTGCTGTTCGCCGTGGCCTATTTCGGCGACCGGCATCAGCGCGCCTGGTCGGCCAGCAGTACCGTGGCGCCGGCCGTTTACGGCCTCTCATTCGCCATCTACTGCACTTCGTGGACTTTCTACGGCGCGGTGGGCCGGGCGACCAGGGCGGGCTTCGACTACTTGCTGATCTACACCGGCCCGGTGCTGGTCATGACGGTGGGCTTCCCGCTGTTACGCAAGATCGTGCGGCTCGCCAAGCAGCACAACGTCACATCGATCGCCGATTTCCTTGCCTCGCGCTACGGCAAGAGCCGTGCGGTGGGCGTGACGGCAACCCTGGTCGCGACGGTCGGCGTGCTGCCCTATATCGCGCTGCAGCTCCAGGCGGTGTCGTCGTCCTTCAGCGCCGTTGTCGACCCGACAACGCGGCCGGGCATGCAGGCCAGTGCCATCCACACCGATACGGCGTTGATTGTGGCCGCGCTGATGGCGGTGTTCACCATTCTGTTCGGCGTACGCCACGTATCGGCCTCCGAGCAGCATCGCGGCATGATGATGGCGATCGCCTTCGAGTCGGTGGTGAAGCTCCTTGCGTTGTTCGCGGTCGGTCCCTTCGTGCTGTTCGTGCTCTTCGATGGACCGTCCGACCTCTGGGCGAAGCTGGCTACCGAGCCAGCGCTGGCCGGCCGCGTACTGCAGGAAGGCTCGCCGCTTACATGGATCGTGACCTCGCTGCTTTCGGCCATGGCGTTCCTCTGCCTGCCGCGCCAGTTCCATGTCGCGGTCGTCGAGCACGGCCATGCCGCGAGCCTGCCGACGGCGCGCTGGCTGTTTCCCAGCTACCTCGTGCTGATCAATCTCTTCGTCGTCCCGATCGCGGCGGCCGGCCTGCTACTGCTCGGGTCGCAGTTCAATTCCGACCTCTACGTGCTGCGGCTTCCGCTCGAGCATGGCGCGGACTGGCTGTCGGCATTCGTCTTCCTGGGCGGCCTTTCCGCCGCGACCTCGATGGTGGTCGTCGCCTGCATGGCGCTGTCGGGCATGATTGGCAACGAGCTCCTGATGCCTTACCTGCTGCGCCATCAGGTGGTGCGGCGTGGCGAGATGGGGCCGCTGGTCGTGTTCGTGCGTCGTGCCGCCGTGGTGCTGATCCTGATGGCGGCCTACGCCTACGAGCGCATCGTCTCGGGCATCCTGCCGCTGGCCTCGATCGGGCTCATCAGCTTCTGCGCCGTCGCCAATTTCGCGCCCGGTCTGGTGCTCGGCCTCTACTGGCGCCGTGCCCATCGCTGGGGCGTGCTGGCGGGACTGGCCGGCGGCTTCGTTGTCTGGCTGTACGCGCTCCTGCTGCCGACGCTGCACCAGGAGGCGGGCGGTCCGCAGGAGATGCCGCTCAGGGACTGGTTGCCGGCGCCGCTCGATGCGCTCGATCCGGTGGGCCAGGGCTTCGTGGCCGGCATTTTCGTCAACACGCTTCTGCTCGCCGGCGTGTCGCTGCTGGTGCGCGCGCGGGGCGCCGATGCCGGGCAGGCGCGTGCGTTCGTGGTCGGCGCGGAGCCCGCGGAAGTCGACCCGCAGACGCCGGTCGATGCGCAACGGCTCGATTCATTGCGCGAGCTGCTGACGCGTTTCGTCGGGTTCGAGCGCGCCGAGCGCGCGCTGGGGCGCGAACCGCTCTCGATCGAGGCCGCGTTGCAGCGCACGGAGCGCGTGCTGTCGGGCACGCTGGGCGCCGCATCGGCGCGCGTGGTCGTCGCCGCCTTCGGGCGTCGCGGCCGGCTGATGCCGCGCAGCGCGCGCGCCCTGATCGACGAGGCATCGGAGGCGATTCGCTACAATTACGAGATCCTGCGCAACACGCTCGATCATGTCGGCATGGGCATCGCCGCCTTCGACCACAACGGCAATCTCGAGATCTTCAACGACCGCTTCACGACACTGCTGTCGCTCGATGGCGAAGCGGTCGCCGTCGGTGCCTCGCCTCTGTGGTTCGGCGCCACGCCCGAGATCGTGGCACTGCTGCGGAAGCCGCCAGCGCCGCAGACGCACGAGATCACGACGCGTGAGGGGCGTGTCGTCGAGTTCAGGGTCGATCCACTGCCCGGCGGCGGCTTCGTGGCCACCTGCAACGACGTGACGGCGCGCGTGCGCATCGCGGAAGCGCTGCGGGAGAGCGACGGGCGGCTGCGCCAGGCGGCCGAGACGCTGGAGCAGCGCGTGGTCGAGCGTACCGCCGAGCTCGAGGCGAGTCGCGCCGAGGCCGAGGCGGCCAACCTCGGCAAGACGCGCTTCATTGCTGCCGCGAGCCACGACTTGCTGCAGCCATTGCATGCAGCCCGGCTCTTCACGGCGGCGATGATGGACCGCGATCCGGGCAACGATCTCAGCGGCAAGATCGACGCGAGCCTGGGGGCGGTGGAGTCGCTGCTCGACGCGCTGCTCGACATCTCGAAGCTCGATGCCGGCGCCTTCAGGCCGGAGAAGCGCAACTTCGCCCTGCAGCCGATGTTCGATTCCCTTGCCACCGCCTTCGCACCCGTCGCCGCGCGACGCGACATCCAGCTGGTCGTGGTGCCCACGCGCGCCTTCGTGACCACGGATCCCGCCTTTCTGCGGCGCATCCTGCAGAACCTGCTCTCCAACGCGTTGCGCTACGGCCGCGCCGAGGGCAGGCCGCAGCACGTGCTGCTGGGTTGCCGTCGCGAGGGCGCGGGCCTGCGCATCGAGGTGAAGGATAACGGGCCCGGCATCGCCGCCGACAAGCAGAGCACGATTTTCGAGGAGTTCGTACGCCTGCAGCCCGAGGTCGAGCTGGCGCGCGAGGAGCGCGGCCTGGGACTTGGTCTCGCCATCGTCGAGCGCGTGGCGCGTATGCTCGACCTGCCGGTGCGGATCGCCTCGGCGCCCGGCCGCGGCTCGACCTTCTCGGTCCTGGTGCCGCGCGCTCCCTCGATCGAAGCGATGCCTGCTGCAGCGCCCGCGGTGCCGCCCACGCCGGCGCTGGAAGCCGAGAGCTTCGTGCTTTGTATCGACAACGAGGTGCGGGTGCGCGATGCGATGGCGACGCTGCTCGGCGGCTGGGGCTGCAAGGTCGCGACGGCGGCCAGCGAGGCCGAGGCGCTCGAGTGCGTCGCCGCGGCGGGCCGATTGCCTGATCTCGTGCTCGCCGATCTTCATCTCGACGACCGCGGCGAGGGCCGACCGGATGGCCTCGCCGTGGTCGAGACACTGCGTCGGCATTGGGGGCGCACGGTGCCGGCCGCTCTGGTCACTGCCGACCGCGAGCCGCTGCTGCGGCTGCGTGCTCGCGCGCAGCAGGTCGAGCTGCTGCACAAGCCGGTGAAGCCCGCCGCCCTTCGCGCGCTGCTCAGGATGCGCGAGCGGTCGCTTGGCCTGACGGCCTAGCCGGGCGGCAGGGCGAGGCCGCGCGCCTCGATCACTGCCTGGGTTCGCGAGCGCACGCCGAGCTTGCGCAGGATCACGGTGACATGCGCCTTCACCGTCGCCTCGCCGACGCCGAGCTTGTAGGCGATCTGCTTGTTCTGGTCGCCTTGCACCATCAGCGCGAGCACCCGCCATTGCTGCGGTGTCAGCTGCCCGGCACGCTGGGCAAAGCTGTCGCCGGCTGCGGCGCCGGCCTCCGGCGGCGCGATGATCTCGCCGTCGAGCACGGCGCGGACGGTGTCCGCGATCTCCTCCAGGGAGGCCGATTTTTCGACATAGGCGGCGGCGCCGAGATCGTGCGTCCGCCGGGCGACGGTGGAATCGCGCGCTGCCGAGACCACGATGATCGGCACCGTCGGCCAGTCCGAACGCAGCAGCGCCAGTCCGGTCAGCCCATCCATGCCGGGCATGTCGAGGTCGAGAAGCAATGCATCGGTGTCGGGCTGGCGCTCGAGGGCGGCTTGTGCCTCGGCGAGACTGCCGGCAAGGCCGATGGCGGCGCCCGGGAAGCTTTGCGACAGCACCGTGCTCAAGGCGTCGCGGACCATCGGATGATCGTCGGCGATCAGGAAGCTGCGCGGCGCGGACGGCGAGTCGCTCATTCCAAGGCTTGTTTCGCTCCGTTTGCATCCAGAGTGAGACAAGGGCGGCCGGCCGGTCAACTCACCGCTTCAGGACAGATCACGCATCGTCTTGTCATTTGTTCTATTCGCATAGCTGATGTAAAATGGACGCCACAAGACTGGGATGTCTGCAAGGACATCCGGAGCGGGGACGACAGGCGAGGCGCCAATGGCCGACCTTTCCTTTCTCAATTGCCTGTCCCGCTGAACTCGGGTCGCGCACGCGTCGCGTAGGTTCAACGACAGGAGCTCCAATATGGCAGTCGCAGCAGCCCTCGGCGAAGGCCGCATCGTTTCCCGGCAGGAGGAGCGGCGGGTCATCTTCGCGTCGTCCCTCGGCACGGTGTTCGAGTGGTACGATTTCTATCTCTACGCCACTCTCGCACCGTTTTTCGCGGCGCTGTTCTTTCCGCCCGGCAACGCCACGGCGGCGCTACTCTCGGCCTTCGTGGCCTATGCCGCAGGCTTTCTGGTCCGGCCCTTCGGCGCGCTGGTGTTTGGCCGACTGGGCGACCTGGTCGGCCGGAAGTACACCTTCCTCATCACCATCTTGTGCATGGGCGGCTCGACCTTTGCGGTCGGCCTGTTGCCCACTTTCTCGGCCGTGGGCTGGCTGGCGCCCTCTCTCATGCTGATCCTGCGCCTGATCCAGGGCCTGGCGCTCGGCGGCGAGTATGGTGGCGCTGCCACCTATGTCGCCGAACATGCGCCCAGGAACGGGCGCGGCTACGCCACGAGCTGGATCCAGACCACGGCGACGTTGGGCTTCTTCCTGTCGCTCGGCATCATCGCGCTCTGCCGCACCCAGATGGACGCCAAGACTTTCGCCGACTGGGGGTGGCGCGTGCCCTTCCTGGTCTCGCTGATCCTGCTGATCTTTTCGGTCTATATCCGGCTGAAGCTGAACGAATCGCCGCTGTTCCGGCAGATGAAGGAAGAGGGCAAGGGTTCGTCCTCGCCGCTCACCGACAGCTTCTTCCGTTACCCCAACAATCGCTATGTCCTGCTGGCGCTCCTCGGCGCGACCGCGGGGCAGGGGGTGGTCTGGTACACGGGCCAGTTCTACGCTCTCTTCTTCCTCACCATCACGCTGAAGCTCAACTATCTCTCGGCCTATGCACTGGTGGGCCTCTCGCTGTTGATCGGCACGCCGATGTTCATCTTCTTCGGCTGGCTGAGCGATCGCATCGGCCGCCTGCGCATCATCCTGGCCGGCTGCCTGATTGCGGCGATCACCTACTTCCCGCTGTTTGCCGCGCTCACGCACTATGTCAATCCCGAGCTTGAAGCCTTCCAGGCCAGGACCAAGCTCTCGGTCACGGTCGATCCCGCGACCTGCAACATCCACGTGTTCGTGGGCCCATGGTCAACCTTCTCGGAGTGCGACCGCGCCAAGGATGCGTTGACCAAGGCCGGCCTGTCATTCGAGTCGATCGATGCCGAGGGGGGGAAGCCGATCGTCATTCAGATCGGCGACAAGAAGCTCGAAGGCTTCGACTCGAAGACCGGCCAGGCAAGACTTGACGCGGCGCTCAAGGAGGCGGGCTATCCGTCGGGGGGCGCCAATCCGGCGAAGGTCAACTGGTTCATGGCCGAGCTGATCCTGGTGATTTTCCTGATCTACGTGACCATGGTCTATGGTCCGATCGCGGCCTTTCTGGTCGAGTTGTTCCCGACCAAGATCCGCTACACCTCCATGTCGCTGCCGTATCACATCGGCAATGGCTGGTTCGGCGGCATGCTGCCCCTGTTGGCGACGGCGCTGGTCGCCTGGAAGGGCGACATCTACTTCGGACTTTGGTACCCGATCGTTGTGGCGGTGATGACCCTGGTGATCGGCTTCTTCTTCCTGCACGACACCAAGGACGTCGACCTCACTGAGTGAACGTGCATCCTTCGCCATGTCGACCGGCGGCGGCATGAGGCCGCCGGTTCCCGGAAGCGAAAACAGCATCGTGCGGCCGGTTTCCTTTTGAGGCCCGAAAAGGCATCCTGACTCCTCCTCAGGTGTGATCAGGATCCGTGCATGAATCTCGATGCCGTCGCCATCGGCCGCCATCCTCCGGACGACGTGAACGTCCTCATCGAGGTGCCGATCGGCGGCGAACCGATCAAGTACGAGATGGACAAGGCGGCCGGCACGCTCGTGGTCGATCGCTTTCTCTACACGCCCATGCGCTATCCCGGGAACTACGGGTTCGTGCCGCATACCCTGTCGGACGACGGCGACCCGATCGACGTGCTGATCGCCAATACGCGTCCCATCATCCCGGGCGCGGTCATGAACGTTCGACCGCTCGGCGTGCTCCGGATGGAGGATGATGGCGGCGGCGACGAGAAGATCATTGCCGTGCCCACTTCCAGGATCACCCAGCGTTACGTCCACGTGGAGAGCTACAAGGACCTGCCCGAGATCACGCGCCGGCAGATCGAGCATTTCTTCGTCCACTACAAGGACCTGGAGCCCGGCAAATGGGTCAAACTCCAGGGCTGGGGCGATGTCGAGGAGGCGCGTGGTCTGATCGCGTCGGCGATCCAGCGCGCCGCGGCGGGGCGATCATGAGGCGCGGCGGTCCGGCGGCGCAGGAGGCTCGCGATGCCTGAGGCGACGAGCTCTTCCGATTCCAGGCCGCTCGATGGCCGAACCGTCCTCGTGGTCGAGGACAATTCGGAGATCGCTTTCGAGCTCGCCGCGATTCTCGAGGAGGCGGGCGCGACGGTGGTCGGACCGGTGGCGTCCGTGCAGAGCGCCTACGATCAGATGGCGGATCGCAGGATCGAGACGGCGTTGCTCGACGTGACGTTGCGCAACAACGAGACGGCGTTTCCGCTCGCCGACGCTCTTGCCGCGCAGCGCATCCCCTTCGTCTTCATCTCCGGCCAATCGAGCGCGCTCATGCCGCCGCGCTATCGCGACCGCGCGTTCCTCAACAAGCCCTACAAGAGCGAGGAGGTGGTCGACCTGGTCCTCGCTTCCTTGCAATCTGGCACGCCGTCCTCCTGAGGACGCTATCCCCGACCGATATCTGGCCTACGCTTCCTTCACAAGGCGGACCGGAACGGACTTGACGGCGGGCACCTTGCTGCCCTTGGCATGATGCCAGAGGGGAACCAGGGGATTGCACTCGGGGTAGTAGCCGGCGCAGGCTCCGGGCGGCACGTTGTAGGGGGTGACACGGAGACCCCCTACCCGACGCGGCTCCTCCCCATCGCGCTCGGCCGCGCAGCTCGCCGTGACGATATCGCCCTCCTCGAGCTCGAGGCGGCGCATGTCGTCGCGGTGCATCAGGATGACATGGCGCGTGCCGTAGATGCCGCGGAAGCGGTCGTCGTGGCTGTACACCGTCGTGTTGAACTGCCCGTTGCTGCGCAGGGTGAACATTCGCAGGACCCGGGGATCATCCGACTCGACATCCGGATCCGCCGACAATCCCTCCGGCGCGATGAAGTTAGCCTTGCCGGTCTCGGTGTTCCATTTGCGCTCGCGGGCGGCGAGCGGCCGATGGAAGCCGCCCGGCTTGAACATGCGCTGGTTGAAGTCGTGGAACCGCTTGGGGTAGGTGCGCTCGATGGCATCGCGGATGAGGCTGTAATCGCCGACCCAGCGGTCCCAGTCGACGCGCGAGTTGGCGATGGCGAGCGAGGCTTTCGCCAGCTCGGCGACGATCCGAACTTCCGACAGAAGATGTGGACCGGCCGGGTGGGCCTGGCCCTTGCTGCCATGGATGCAGGCCGTGCTGTCCTCCGTTGACACCGCCTGGGCGCCAGTCGCCTGCCGGTCGATCTCGATGCGGCCGAGGCAGGGCAGGATGTACGAGACCTGGCCGTGGATGAGGCAGGTGCGATTGAGTTTGGTCAGGATCTGGACCGTGAGGCGCTGCCGCCGCCAAGCCGGTTCGATGCGTCCATGGTCGGGCACCGCGCGGACGAAATTGCCTCCCAGGCTCACGAAGGCGCGCACGGCGCCGCTCAGGATGCCTTCGCACGCTTCGACCGTGTTCAATCCCTTCCTCTGCGGCGGTTCGAAGCCGTAGAGTTCTCGCAGCTTGTCGTTGGGCACGAGCTCGGGCTTCTCCGTGATGCCCACCGTACGCTGGCCTTGCACGTTCGAGTGACCACGCACCGGACAGACGCCGGCGCCGGGTTTGCCGATGTTGCCGCGCAGCAGCAACAGATTGACGATCATCTGCACGTTTTCGACGCCGTTGCGGTGCTGGGTGACTCCCATGCCGTAGATGCCCAGGCATCGCTGCGACGCAGCATAGGCGGTCGCGACCGCCTCCAGCGACTGACGGCTCAGGCCCGACTTTGCTTCGATCAGGTCCCAGGAAAGCTGGCGGATCCAGTCGGCGAAGGCGTCGAAGCCGTGGGTGTGCTCGGCGACGAAGGCATGATCGAGCGCGTCGGCCTCGATCACGGCCTTGCAGACGCCGGCAATGGCAGCGAGATCGCCTCCCGGCATGAGCTGCAGGTACTGCGAGCTGATGCGAGTGGAGGAGCCGGTGAGCATCTCGAGTGGCGCCTGCGGATTGGTGAAGCGTTCCAATCCGCGTTCGCGCAGCGGATTGAAGGTGATGATCGGCACGCCGCGCCGGCTCGCATCCTGCAGGTCGTGCAGCATGCGAGGACTGGAGGTCGCGACGTTCTGGCCGAAGAAGATGATCAGGTCGGTCTTGGCGAAATCATCCAGCGTGACCGTCCCGACCGGCACGCCGATGCTCTTGGGCAGCGCCACCGATGTGCTCTCATGGCACATGTTCGAGCTGTCGGGCAGGTTGTTGGTCCCCAGCATCCGTGCGAACAGCGCATAGAGGTAGGAGGCCTCGAGGGAGGCGCGGCCCGAGGAATAGAACACGACCTCGTCGGGCTTCAGGGCACGGATCTCGGCTCCGATCTCGCGAAAGGCGGTCTCCCAGGCCACCGGCACGTATTTGTCGGTCGCCGGGTCCCATTTCATCGGCTCCGTCAACCGGCCGGCCTCCTCGAGGTCGTGGTCGCTCCAGGTCGAGAGTTCAGCCACGGTGTGCCCGGCGAAGAATTCCGGCGTCACCCGCTTCGGCGTGATCTCCCAAGTCGTCGCCTTGGCACCGTTCTCGCAGAACTCGAAGACGTGCGGGTCGGCAGGCTTTGCCCAGGCGCAACTCACGCAGGCGAAGCCGTCCGGCTTGTTCTGCTTCAGGAGAACGGCGCTGCCACTGACGAAATTGTGCTCGCGGCGGAAGCTGCGGAGCAGGGATCCGACCGATCCCCAGCCGCCGGCCGGACCGGTGTGCGGCTTGAATTCAAGGTCCTGCTTCCTGGCCATCGCGCACTCCATCGGCGGCAAGCCCCGCGCCTGGAAGAGCAACGTGGGCGATGCGACCGGCGTTGCTTCTCGTCACCATCAAAGATGCGGCGTACTAGCGCGTTGCGTAGTCGATCGAGGCAAGCCCGAACAGGATCAGCAGCCAGACGCTGGCGCCGACAGCGAACACGCGGATGAGGCCATGCTCGCCGCGCAGCTGCATGAAGAACCAGAAGATCAGCGCCGCCTTGGCGAAGGCGATACCCAGGCTGACGACGATACTGGCGGCGCCGGTCAGCAGGAAGCTGGCGCCGACCGTAAGCGACAGAAGCGCCACGAGCGCCCCCCAGACCCCGGCCAGACGCCACTGGACCGCACTCATCGACGTCACCTCGCGAGATAGAGGACGGGATAGAGGAACACCCAGATCGCATCGACGAGATGCCAGTAGAGGCCGGTGTTCTCGACGACGATCGAGCGGCGTGGCAACAGGAGCCTCTCGGTGCCGACAAAGGTCGCCACACCCGAGAGGAGGGCGACCCCCACGGTCACGTGCAGGGCGTGCAAGGCCGTG
This sequence comes from Reyranella sp., assembly GCF_036558665.1. GTDB lineage: Bacteria > Pseudomonadota > Alphaproteobacteria > Reyranellales > Reyranellaceae > Reyranella. The sequence goes on from NZ_DATBFE010000035.1 coordinate 25,876, forward strand.
GCGATCAGATAGAGGTTCATGAACAAGTGCTCCACGTTTCCGGTGAAGCGTGCCGGATCGCTGAAGCCGGGCAGCACGCCGTCCGCATATTCACGGCTGTACTCGAAGGCCTTGATGGCAAGAAAGGCAACGCCGAGGACGGCTGCAATGGCAAACAGCATCACGACCGTCCGCCGCTGCCCCTGGCGCGCCGCGTGCACGGCCACAGCCACCGCGAGGCTGGAGGTCAGCAGGACGGCGGTGTTGATGGCGCCGATCCAGATGTGCAGGGCCTTCGATGCCTCGACGACCTCGTGCGGATAGAGGACGCGGATCACAAGGGCGGCGGCGAACAATCCGCCGAACAGCATGATCTCGCTGCCGAGGAACACGTACATGCCCATCAGACCTGCGGCGCGTTGCTGCTCGGCGTCGACGTAAGGGCCGCTCACGTAAGCCTGCTCAGTCATGCCGGCCTTCCCTCTCGATCGGATAGTCGTAGGGTGGGCCATCTACAGTTGGAACCGATTCGAAATTGTGCTTGGGCGGCGGCGAGGGGATGGTCCATTCCAGGCCGGTCGCGCCCCATGGGTTGGGGCCGGCCGCGTCGCCGTAACGAAACGACCAGAAGAGATAGAGGAAAGGCAGCAGGTAGGTGACGGCGAGGATGCTGGCGCCGGTCGAGGAGAAGACGTTGAGCACGTGGAATTCCGGCGGATAGTGGTGATAGCGCCGTGGCATGCCGAGATAGCCCAGGATGAATTGCGGGAAGAAGGTGAGGTTGAAGCCCAGGAAAATCATCAGCGCGGTGAGCCGGCCCCAGATCAGCGGATAAAGCCGGCCGGTGATCTTCGGCCACCAGTAGTGCAGGGCGCCGAAATAGGCCGCGACCGTGCCGCCGACCATGATGTAGTGGAAGTGGGCGACGACGAAGTAGGTGTCGTGGACGTGCACGTCGACGGCCAGCATGGCGAGGATCAGGCCGGTCAGTCCGCCGACGACGAACAGGCCGATGAACGAGGCGGCGAAGAGGAACGGCGGATCGATTGCAATGTGGCCTTTGTAGAGCGTCGCCGTCCAGTTGTAGACCTTGATGCCGGACGGCACCGCGACCGCGAGACTGAGGAAGGAGAAGACCGCGCTTGCATATATGGACTGGCCCGACACGAACATGTGGTGTCCCCAGACCAGGAAACCGATCGCCGCGATCGCGATCGAGCAGCCGGCGACGAAGTTGTAGCCGAAAACGGGCTTGCGTGCGGCGGCGGCGACCAGCTCGCTGACGACGCCGAGCGCCGGCAGGATCATGATGTAGACGGCGGGATGGCTGTAGAACCAGAAGAGATGCTGGTAGAGCAGCGGATCGCCGCCCAGCGCCGGATTGAAGATGCCGACGCCGAACAGCCGCTCGGCGGCGATCAAGGCCAGCGTGATCGCAAGCACCGGCGTCGCCAGGACGAGGATCAGCGCGGTCGCGTAGTGCGACCAGACGAAGAGCGGCAGCCGGCCCCAGGTCATGCCGGGGCAGCGCAGCTTGTGCACGGTGACGATGAAGTTGAGCCCGGTCAGGATCGAGGAGAAGCCGACGATGAAGACCGCGGTCGCGGCCAGCACGACCTTGCCGTTGGCGAACATGGAGGAGAGCGGCGTGTAGAAGGTCCATCCGGTATCGACGCCGCCCGAGATCAGGACGTAGACCGTGAACAGGCCGCCCAGGATGTAGATGTACCAGCTCGCGAGATTGAGCCGGGGAAACGCCATGTCGCGGGCGCCGATCATGATCGGGATCAGGAAGTTGCCGAACGTGTTGGGGATCGATGGAATCAGAAAGAACCACACCATGATCACGCCGTGCAGCGTGAAGGCCCGATTGTAGCCTTCGTTGGACAGGATGAGGCCATTCGGCTCCAGGAGGTCGATGCGGACGAGCGCCGCCGCCGTGCCGCCGACGAAGAAGAAGATCGTCACCGACACCAGATAGAGGAGCGCGATGCGCTTGTGGTCGGTGGTAAAGAACCAGGACCGCAGGCTGTTGCCGGCGCGCAGGTAGCTCGTGCGCTGGGCCGGCGTCTCCGACAGCCCGCGATCGTCGAGGTTGTCGCGGTCGGGGCCGGCTTTGAGGGTGCGAATGCTCATCGGGGAGCCTCCCGCGGTTCGGCGCCAAGGGACTTGATGTAGGCCACCAGCTTCAGAACGTCGGCCTCGCTCAGCACGTTCTGGAAGGTGGGCATGATGTGCGGATAGCCGGCCGCGATCTGCGATTGCGGCAACAGGATGCTGTCGCGGATGTACTGTTCATCGGCGATCACCGTCTGGCCGCTCTCGAGCGGCACCTCCTTGCCGAACAATCCGTTGAGGGCCGGCGCCTTCACCGTGGACGCGGGCCCGTGGCAGCCGCTGCAGCCGCGGCTGCGGAACAGTGCCTCGCCCTGCGCCGCGAGCGACTGATCGACGCCGGCCTGGTCGAGCCAGCGGGCGTAGGCGGCCTGGCTCAGGACGAAAACGTGACCGCCCATGAGCGAATGATCGGCACCGCAGAACTGCGAGCAGCGCAGAGGGTAGCTGCCCTCCTTGTCCGCCTTGAACCAGAGACTGGTGTAGCGGCCGGGCACGACGTCCTGTTTCAGGCGAAGAGCGGGGATGAAAAGGCTGTGAATGACGTCCTGTGACGCCATCGTCAGCCGGACCGGCTTGCCGACAGGAATATGGAGGTCGTTGATCTCGCGCTGGCCGCGCGGATGCTGGAACTTCCACATCCATTGCTTGGCGACAACCTGGATCTCCAGTGCATCCGGCGGCGCGCGATGGATGTCGAAATAGAGCCGCGTCGCCCAGACGTAGAAGATCAGCAGGAGCAGAAAGGGAACGATCGCCCAGGAGAGCTCCAGCGCCATGTTGTGGTCGATCCGGTGCGCGCGGTTGGCGGCGCGACCGCGGCGATATTTGACTGCGAACACCAGCATCAGGATGAAGACCGGCGCCGACAGGAGCATCACGAGCACGAAGATCGCGATCGTGAGGTGATCGACCTCGGTCGCATAGCCGGAGGCCTGAGCAGGCCAGAGCGGGAAGTGGCTCATGACGCGCCGCGCTGCATCCGCCGACGCTCGCCCAGGATCGCCAGGCCGATGAGCGCACCGGCCGCGATGACCGTGATCGCGCCGCCGATCCGCAGCGCCATCCAGATCAATGACCCATACCGCCCGGTCTGCGGATCGTAGTGGTAGCAAAGCAGCAGGAGCTGATCGCCCCACGAGCCAATTTCCCCTTTGCCCGCCTCGGTCAGGGCGAGCCGGAGATCGGTGGAGTCAGGCGAGATTCCGTAAAGCCATCGCGACAGGCGTCCGTCCGGCGTCAGTACCGCGACTGCGGCAATATGGGCATATTGCTGCAGGTCATTGTCCCAGGCGTACCGGTAACCCAGCCGGTCGGTGACAAGCTTGATGTCGCCTTCGGTGCCGGTGAAGCCATGGAGGCCATGGCGCAAGGCCGGGAACGACTGCCGTAGCTTGTCGAGCGACCCCCGGGCATCGGCCGGACCTTCCCGCGGATCGATGCCGAAAGCGACGACGGTGAAATCCTCGCCCGGCGTGAACTTCTGGCCGGTGACCGCCCGGGCGAGCCCGGCCAGCGTCAAACCACAGATATTGGGACAGCGATGGACGACCGGCGCGAGCACGATCGGCTTGCCGTTGGCGGTCTGGCGCAGCGTCGTTGGCTTGCCATCCTCGTCCTGAAAGACGAGGTCGAGCGGAATCCTCGCACCCGCTCGACGATCGATGCCGGCCGTGCGGAAGGGATCGAACGCGAAGGCGCTGCCGCAAGCCGTCAGGACGAGGATGAGGGCCAGCACCGCTCTCATTGCGAGGATCCCTTCTTCCCGTCGCCCGGGTCGGGCCATCCGCGCTCGACCAGGAGCTGCATGGCGCGCTCGATCGGGATGCGGGCGCGATCGTGCTTCTGGTCGAGCCAGGCGTAGCCTTCCAGCCGCCGTCGCGCGGCTGCTTCGATGGCGGGGCGATCGCTGCCCTCGAGCACTTCCAGATGCGGTCCCGGCGGCAGCGCTTGCTGACGTGTCGCCGACCACCAGGGACCCGCGATGGGCAGATGCGGGAAAAGCGTGAACAGGCCGGCCACCACGCCGCAGGAGAGGACAATTCCCGCGAACAGCGCGAGCACCAGCGCGCCGATGCGGCCAGCCGAGAGATCACGCCGCTCATGACTGGCCGATGTGGCCGGCGGCGTCACGACGGCAGCCTCGCCTCGCGCCGCTCCAGTCGGACCAGCACGAGGGGCGCGACACCGAAGACGACCTTCGTCAGCAGGCCCAGCCCCAGCAGGGAGGCAAGCGCGGCGATGGCGCCGACCGCTTCGTGGTCCTGCACGGTCGGCATGACCAGCCATACCATCTCGAGCATTTTGCCGGCCAGCACGGCGACCGACAGGGCCAGGAGCCAACGGATGCCGTTGCGAATGGGCGGGAAGAAGAGAAGGAAGGCCGGCGCGAGCTGCAGGATGGCGATCGCATATTCGGCCGCCGACCAGACGCCGTCGCCCCGCTGCCGATACCACGCCACGCTGGGCGGCAGGTTGTTCGACCAGATGATGAAGTACTGCATGAACGCGAAGTAGGCCCAGAACAGCAGCGCGCAGAGGAGGAGACCGCCCAGCACGCCGGGCCGATCGGGAGGATGACCACTCGTGAGGCGCACGACGAGAAGGACCGAGAGCGCGATGATCATCTGATTCGTGAGCGTGTAGAGCCCGAAACCGGAGGAATGGAACGCGGGATCGCGGGACATCAGCCAGTCGACCGCGATCGTGGTGGCGAGCAGCACATAGACGATCAGGCCGCCCGCCGACACCGGTCCCGACCAGGCGGGCCGCACGACGAGCAGCAGGGCGAAGGCCGTGAGACATGCGAAGAACGCGACCGTGCGCAGGACGAAGAAAGCCGGTGAGAGATAGACGGCGCGATAGCCCGAGCTCGCCTCGGCCACCCACGGATAGAGCGCCCCGAGGCCGAGCAGTATCGGCAGCGCGGCGACGGCAGCGAACGGAAGCAGGACGAGCGTGCATTCGGCGGGATATGACAGCTCCTGCCGCCAGGGACCGGGAATCAGCCGCATCATCATCAGCAGGCCCAACGCGCCGATCGGCAAACCACTCCAGAACGCGAAGCCGGTGAGCCACCCTGCAAGTGCTGCCCGGCTGTCCGCGAAGGCGAGCAGCAGAGCCACCGCGCAGGCGGCCGTTCCAGCGGCGAGGCAGAATTGCCTGCCTTTCACCGCCCGCCCCCCTCGAGCTTCGTGCGGTCCGCCGCCGACAGCGCGGAGGCCGGTGCATCCTGGCTGAGCTGGAGGGCGCGAATGTAGGCCGCGATCGCCCAACGATCGGCCGGCGACACACGGTCGGCATACGAGTACATCACGCCATGACCATTGGTGATCACGTCGACGAAGTAGGACGAAGGCGCGTTGCGCAGGCGGTCGATGTGGAAGCTGGGCGGATGCGGAAAACCGCGACTCGGCACGATGCCCTGCCCGTGACCCGACAGATCATGACAGGGCGTGCAGTAGATTCCGAACCGCTCGCGGCCGCGCGCCAGAAGCTCGCCGGTCATCGCCGGACGCTCGCGCAAGGCCTGGCGTTGTGCGGGATCGTCGCGCGCGATCGTGCCGTCCGGCGATGCTTGCAGCGACATGCCGTTGGCGAAGAGCGTGCTGCGCTCCTCCGAGTCGTAGCGCGGCTGGTGACGCATCTGGTCGCATGACGAGACCGCTGCCAGAAGCATGGCCACGATCGCGAACGCCGAATTCATTCGGGCACCTCCGTGTGCTCGACCGGCGATATCCGGGTTGGCGTCAGTGTTTCGAGAAAGGCGCGCGTGCGCTCCTCCTCGAACAGCGGGTCGTTGCCGAGGACCAGCAGGAAGAATTTGTTCGAGCTCGCCAAATGAAACTCGTCGAGATCGAACAGGGGGTGATGCAGGCGCGGCAGGCGGTTGAGCGCGAGCATGCTGCCGATCGCGAACAGGACCGCGAACAGCACCGTGAGCTCGAAGGTGATCAGCATGAAGGCGGGCGGAGCCACCAGGGGCCGGTTGCCGATGTCGATCGGGAACGCATGATTGGTGTAGACCTGCATGCCGTAGCCGACGGCGGCGCCCACGATGCCGCCCAGCAGCGTGAAGAGGGGCACGCGCTGATCGGCGAAGCCGAGCCGCTCGGCCAGCCCCTCGATCGGGAAGGGTGTGTGGGCATCGAGTCGCCGGAAACCCGCCTGGCGCGCCTTCTCGACGGCCTCGATCAGCCGCTCCGGGCGGTCGAACTCGGCCAGCATGCCGAACAGGCCGGCGCCGGGAGCGGGCTCAGCCATGCGCCTGCTCCTTCTTTCCCTTCTCTTCGAACAAGGCCTCCTTGACCTCGAACGAGGAGATGATCGGCAGGAAACGCACGAACAGCAGGAACAGCGTCAGGAAGACGCCGAGCATGCCGGCGAACAGCGACCAGTCCCAGAAGCTCGGATGGTATTCGCGCCAGGACGAGACGAGGTAGTCGCGATAGAGCGTAGTGACCAGGAGCATGTAGCGCTCGAACCACATGCCGACCGTCACCGAGAGGCTTATCAGAAAAAGCAGGAGAGGCTGTACGCGGACGCGGCGAAACCAGAGGAGTTGCAGCGGCACGAAGTTGGCGACGACGGCGCCCCAGTAGCTCCAGGCATAGACGCCGCCCAGCCGGTCGAGCAGGGTGCCCATCTCCTGGTGCTCGCCGGCGTAGAGCGTGTCGAACACCTCTGCCCAATAGCCGTAGGCGGTCATCAGGCCGGTGGCGAGAAGGAGCTTGGCCAGGAGATCGAGATGGCGCGGTGTCACGAGGTTCTGCAGGCCCAGCGCGTGGCGCAGCACGATCGCGATCATCGATACCACGGCAAAGCCCGAGAAGGCTGCGCCGAGCACGAAATAGGGAGGGAAGACGGTAGAGGTCCAGCCCGGTATCGGCCCGGCGGCGAACAGCAGCGAGACTTCCGAATGGACCGACACGACCAGGGGAACGGCGATGGCGGCCGTCAGGCGGTAGGCCTGACGCCACCGCGCCCAATGATGGGCCGAGCCGCGCCATCCCAGGGCCGCGAGCCCGAAGAAGACCTGGGTCCGGCGTTTCCTGGCGCGATCGCGTGCCGAGGCGACGTCGGGAACGATGCCGATGTACCAGAACAGGATCGAGACGGTGAGGTAGGTCAGGACGGCGAAGAAGTCCCAGGTGAGTGGGCTCTTGAACTGCGGCCAGACCGTCATGGTGTTGGGGTAGGGCGCGATCCAGTAGAAGAGCCACGGTCGGCCGAGATGGACCAGCGGATAGAGGCCGGCGCAAACCACCGCGAACAGCGTCATCGCCTCGGCGAAGCGGTTGAGCGAATTGCGCCAGTGCTGCTCGAGCAGCAGCAACATCGCCGAGATCAGCGTCCCGGCATGGCCGATGCCCAGGAACCAGATGTAGTTCGAGATGGCGAGGCCCCAGGCGACGGGAATGTTGTTGCCCCAGACACCCACGCCGTACCAGAACAGCACCGTGACGGAGACGAAGAACGAAAGAAGCAGGAGAAGCGCCAGACCGAAGCAGGCCCACCAGGCGCGCCGGTCCGGATAGTCGAGGGCGATGTCGACGATCTCGCCGGTGATCGCGGCATAACCGCCTGGCGTCGGAGCGGCGTCCGTCATGACGGACGCCTGTCGGCCCTGACGCGCGCAAGATAGGTGGTGCGCGGCCGCGTGTTCGCTTCCTCGAGCAAGCTGTAGTCGCGGGGACTCGCCTTGCGGCGGCTGACTGCGCTTGCGCGATCCGTGACATCGCCGAAGACGATCGCCTGGGTCGGGCAGGCCTGCTGGCAGGCCGTCACGACATCGCCGTCGCGGATGGGATGGCCCGCGATCTGGGACGCGATGCGCGCGGCGCTGATGCGCTGGACGCAGTAGGTGCATTTCTCCATGACGCCGCGGCTGCGCACGGTGACGTCAGGGTTGCGCATGGCGCGGAGCTGCTCGGGATCGTCGCCGGTGTTCTCGAACCAGTTGAAGCGGCGCACCTTGTAGGGACAGTAGGAGGCGCAGGTCCGCGTGCCGACGCAGCGATTGTAGACCTGAAGGTTGAGGCCGTCGTGACTGTGGACTGTGGCATTGACCGGGCATCCCATCTCGCACGGCGCCTGCTCGCAGTGCATGCACGGCACGGGCTGGAAGCTGGAGCTGGGCTCGTTCGCATCGCCCTCGAAGTAGTGGTCGACGCGCAGCCAGTGCATCTGGCGGCCCTGCTCGACGAGCTCTTTGCCCACCACCGGCACGTTGTTCTCGGCCATGCAGGCGACCATGCAGGCATTGCATCCGATGCAGAGATCGAGATCGACCGACATGCCCCAGGAGGGGCTGTCCCATTTGCGCTCCGGATAGAAGCTTGCCGCCTCAGGGTGTTTCTTGACGGGCCTGTCGGCGCGATCGACGCGGCGGACGAAGTCGAAACCGTCCATCTCCTGATGAAGCTGCGTGCTCGCCACGACGAGGTGCTTGCCGGTAGTTCCGAGCCTGGCGCCGTCGAGGACCCATGATCCGGCATCGTTGCACAGGGCAAACGCGTCATAGCCGAGCCCATGGGGCAGCGGTCCCGTCCGATCCGCACCGTAGCCGAGCGTCACGGTAAGGGTCTTGTCGTCCTGACCGGGCGCGATCCAGGCGGCACCGGTGATGCTGCGTCCGTTCGCTTCGAGTCGTAGCTCGTCTCCCCTCGAGATCCTGCGTTCGGCCGCGAGCCTCGGACTGACGACGACGACATTGCCCCATGTCACCTTGCTGATCGGTTTGGGCGTTTCCTGCAGCCACGCATTGTTGGCGAAGCGGCCGTCCCAGATCGTCGGATCGGGCCGGATATCGATCATGAGGGCGCCGGCGGTCGGGGCCTTGATGGAGACGTTGCGGTTCGCGATGGTCGGCAGGACAGGTGTGGGCGCGCTGTCGGCTACAAATCCACGCACCAGGGAATCGCGCCATCGGTCGTCGAAGTCGCTTCCCCACGCATGACGCCAGGTGGCACGCACGAGATCGTGGTCGGACCGCGTGTCGCCGGCCCATCTGTCGAGGACGGCGTGCAGCGAGCGCACATCGTAGAACGGCCGGATCAGCGGCTGCGTGAGACAGACCGTCCCGTCGACCGAGCAGGCGTCGGTCCAGCTCTCGAGGTCATGCTGCAGTGGCACGTGCCAGTGGCTGAGCCGCGCCGTCTCGTCCACGTAGAGGCCCGCATGCAGCGTGAACTCGACCTTCTCCAGAGCCTGCCGGAAGGCGAGCCCTGCAGGCGTGGCATAGGCCGGATTGACCTCGAGCATTACCAGCGTCGAGACGCGGCCGGCGTTCATGTCCCCGGCCAGCGCCGCGACGGAATTTTCGTCGTCCGGAGCAGGGACGCTCGTGATCGGATCGATGAAGGTCAGGGTGTTGCCGTGGGCTCCCAGCCGCTCGTTGATGAGGAGCGCAACGGCATGGACGTCGGGGGCATGGGCTGCACCCACGGTGACAACCGATGAGCCGTGACTGGCTCGGAGTGCCTCCATGACCTGCTTTGTCCAGGTCCTCTCCGTGGGGGCGAGAGGAGCGGCAGGCGCCGGTCCGACGCCGAGCTCTTGGGCGATGGCTGCAACGAGAAGGCCGATGCGTGATGGAGAGACAGTCAGACGATGGTCGGCCATCGATCCCGTCGTGGTCAGGCTCGACTCGGCAACATGAAGCTGTGAAGCGCCCTGTCCCTGCTGCCAGGCGAGCCGACGCTTGGACCAGCGATGGGCGTAGGGCGCCTGTCGCGGCCCCGCACCCAGAAAGTCGTCGTCGAGGCTGACGACGACGTTCGCCTCGTCGAGGCGAAGAAGCTGATCGAGCCGCCGGCCGAACACCGTCTGCGCCGCCTGTTGACGGTTGGCGTCGCTCAGCGGCTCGCTCACGTGCCAACGCGCCTTCGGCCAGCGCCGAAGAAGGTCGGAGATCTGGCGCAGGAGAGTCGGCGAGCTGACGGCGCCGGTCAGCAACCGCAAGCCCTCGCCCTGGCGGGCCTCCAGCGTCAGGCGGCGCCCGGCGACAGCGGCATCGAATGCGGCCCACGTCGCTGCCTGGCCGAGCAGTTGCGGGGCTTGCGACCTCGCGGGATCGTACAGGCCGAGCAGCGCGGCCTGCATGAAGACGTCCGTCGCGCCGCCGGTCAGGGGATGATCCGCATTACCCTCGAGCTTCACCGGCCGCCCGACATAGGTCTTGCCCAGGACGGGCTGCGCGCAGCCTGAGAAGCCGACCGCGGTCGCGTACCACTTGGGCTTTCCCGGCACGACGAACTCCGGCGCATTGACATAGGGAAGGGCGCGCTCGTCGGCTCGGGCACGCCGGCCGGCGGCCGAAGCCAGCGCCAGCGACGCCGCCATGGCGCGCAGCAGCGAGCGGCGATCGATGTGGGGCGGCGTGCGCGCTTCGCGATCCATATCCATCACCTGTGGCACGTGCTGCAGTCGATGAGCTTGGCCGGCTCGATGTGGTAACGCGCCATCATGCGGCGGCCAAAATCCGCATGGCGTTCGGGGTGGCGGTCCCACTCACTCCAGTCCATGCGCGTGACCTGGTCGCGTGGGCGCAGATGGGATGCGGGATCACGATGGCAGGCGAGACACCATCGCATCTGGAAGGGCTCGGCCCGCGCCAGCAGCGGCATCCGATCGACCCGGCCGTGACAGGTGACGCAAGGCACGCCGCGCGAGATATGGATCGAATGGTTGAAGTAGACGTAGTCGGGTAGTCGGGCGACGCGCCGCCATGCGATCGGCGTGCCGGTGGCCAGGCTTTGCCGGACCGGTGCCAGCATCGGCGCGCCGGTCCAGATCTCCGAATGGCACGTCATGCAGACATGGGTGGGAGGCAATCCCGCCTCGGCGCTGACTTCGACCGAGGTGTGGCAGTAGCGACAATCGATGCCAAGAGCGCCGACGTGATGGGCGTGGCTGAAGGGGACCGGCTGGTCACGGACCCAGCCGACGAGCGTCGCATAGGTTGCGTCCATGAAACCGCCGAGGAAGAGGAGGCAGCCCGCGAAGACGAGGGCGACCAGCAACATGCCGGTGCGCAAGCGGGTGTCGGCCGACGCGGTGAAGATTTGCGGCATGTGGTGGCGACGCTCCGCGCGCAGGGTCGCACCGGAAACGGTCTGATTGGCTTACGGTTGCGACTCGCGCGCGGATGCCGCGGGCATCGGTTCCGCTACTGTTGTTGCGGCAGCGGTACCTTGGAGTCCTCTAGCTTCGCCTGCAGGATCGGAATGCCCTTCAGCGGATGGTGCTGCTTGCAGGCGGCCTTGGCATAGCTGCCCTCTACCGTCGGAACGCGGTTGTGGGAGTGACTGGCGGCGTAGCGATCATAGTTCTTGGAAAGCACGGTGCAGTACTTCTGAACGGCCGGAGCGGGCCGGAGTTCCTGGGCGTCCGCCAGCAGCGGCATGCCGAGAAGGACACAGCAAAGCGCAAACAGTGTGGTATGCGTGAACATGACAACCTCCTCCGTCATGAACGAGCGCCGGTCGTATCGTGTTGCGATATGGTTATCGAGGCCGCGTCATCCCGTCACTCGAACCGGGCACGCAACGTCTGCCTCCCACGCAACGTTCATTTGAAAATGCAATCAGTGCAAGCGCCGTCGTTCGCCGCGAACGGCGCCGGGAGGAGCGCATGTCCGGGTCTCTGCGCCGCCGCGACGTCCTTCTTGCAGGCGCCGCCTTTGCGTCGGTATCGCTGAGTGGGCGGTCGGATGCCCGGGTGTATGGCGGCGGCGCTCCCTGGACGCCGGGCATCGCCCCCGGTCTTGCCGACGTTCCGCAGACCATCCCCGGGGGCGATTTCAAGTTCTTCACGACGGCCGAGGCTGCCTTCATCGATGCCGCCGTGGCCCGTCTGATCCCTGCCGACCATCTGGGGGCCGGCGCGAAGGAAGCGGGCGTGACCGTATTCCTGGATCGCCAGTTGGCTGGTCCCTACGGCCGTGCCGAGCGCTGGTACATGCAAGGTCCGTGGCATGACGGGACCAAGAGCCAAGGCTACCAGAGCCGGCTTTCGCCAGCCGAGCTCTATCGTGCGGCGATCAGATTCATCGATCAACATTGCCGCCAGCAGCTTGGCGGCAAGGGCTTTGCCGAGCTGTCGACCGATCAACAGGACAGCGTCCTCAAGGAGATCGAGAAGGGCAAGCTCAAGATTGCCGACATCGGGCCGCACGCGGTCGAGATCGAGGGCGCAAAGGGCCCCGACGGCGATACTTTCTTCGCGGTCCTGATGCAGAACACGATCGAGGGCTTCTTCTCCGATCCGATCTATGGCGGCAACCGGGACATGGTGGGCTGGAAGCTGATCGGCTTCCCCGGCGCTCGCTACGACTATCGACCTTACGTGGAACGGCACGGCGAGAAGCTCGACCTGCCGCCGGTCGGCGTCCGCGGGCGCCCGGAATGGAAAGACCAGAGCTGAACCGAGGAGGCGGATTATGGTGAAGAAGCTGCCGTCGGTGGACGTGGTGCTGGTCGGCTTCGGCTGGACGGCCGCGATGGTGGCCGAGGAGCTCACCGCGGAGGGGCTGAACGTCGTTGCCCTCGAACGAGGGGCGTGGCGGGACACGCCGACAGACTTTGCGGTGACCTTCGCCCAGGACGAGCTGCGCTACATGTGGCGCAGGAGCCTGTTCCAGGAACCTGCCCGGCAGACCCTCACCTTCCGCAACAGCATGGACCAGACGGCCTTGCCGATGCGCCATCTCGGCTCGTTCCTGCCGGCTACCGGTGTCGGCGGCGCGGGCATCCATTGGAACGGCCAGACCTGGCGCTTCCTGCCGACCGACTTCGTCGCGCGCAGCCACAACGAGGCACGCTATGGCACCCTGCCCGAGCACATGACGATCCAGGACTGGGGCGTCACTTACGACGAACTGGAGCCCTTCTACGACAAGTTCGAATACCTTTGCGGCATCAGCGGCAGGGCCGGCAACATCAAGGGTACCATCCAGGACGGCGGCAATCCTTTCGAAGGGGCCCGCGCCAGGGACTATCCCAATCCGCCGCTGCGGATGGTCTACGGGCCGACGCTGTTCGCGGCGGCGGCCAGGGAGACCGGGCACAAGCCTTTTCCCTGCCCTGCCGCCAACATGTCGAGGACTTACACCAATCCGCTCGGCGTCACGCTCGCGCCCTGCACCTATTGCGGCTTCTGCGAGAAGTTCGGTTGCGGCAACTACTCGAAATCAAGCCCCCAGACGACGATCCTTCCGGTACTGATGCGGCGCGACAACTTCGAGCTGCGAACACAATGCGAGGTGCTGCGCGTGAACCGCGACAGCAGCGGCAAGCGCGCCACCAGCGTCACCTACATCGATACCGAAGGCCGCGAGTTCGAGCAGCCCGCCGAGATGATCTTCCTGTGCGCCTTCGCCCAGCACAACGTGCATCTGCTGCTGCTCTCGGGCATCGGCAAGCCGTACGATCCGAAGAGCGGCGAGGGCGTGATCGGCCGCAACTATGCCTACCAGGTCGTGTCATCGGTCGACGTTTTCTTCGACGACAAGATCATCAATCCGTTCGTCGGTGCCGGCGCGCTCGGCGTCGGCATCGACGAGTACAACGGCGACAATTTCGATCATGGCGGCCTGGGCTTCATCGGCGGCGGCTATCTCGCCTGCTGGAATACGCATGGCCGCCCGATCGAGCTGCATCCGGTCCCGAAGGGAACGCCCAAATGGGGCGGCAAATGGAAGGAGGCGGTGGCGAAGAGCTACCTGAGGACGGCGACGATATCGACCCACGGCGCGGTCATGAGCTATCGCACCAACTACCTCGATCTCGATCCGACCTATCGCGATGTCCATGGCCGGCCGTTGCTGCGCCTCACCTTCGACTTCGGCGAGAACGAGCATCGCCTGTCCGACTACCTGACCGATCGGGCGGCCGAGATCGCCAAGGCGATGAAGCCGCGCGAAATCCACGCCAAGAAGCGCGAAGGCCACTATTCCGTCGTGCCCTACCAGACGACGCACAATACGGGAGGCGCTGCGATGGGCAGCGATCCCAGGACGAGCTTCGTCAACCGCTACCTGCAGAGCTGGGACGTCTCCAATCTCTTCGTCATGGGTTCGACGGTCTTCCCCCAGAACGCCGGATACAACCCGACGGGAACGATCGGTGCACTGACCTATGCGGCAACCGATGCGATCAAGAGCAAGTATCTCAAGAACCCCGGCCCCATGGTCCAGGCCTAGGCGGAGGCACCGGTGAAGATCGCCGCGACATCCATCTCCTTGGGCTTCGGATTGGCCTGCCTTCTCGGTCTCGCTGCCGAGAGCGCGGCCGCCGACACTTCCTTCGCCCGGATCGAGCGTGGACGACATCTTGTCACCGCCGGCGACTGCATCGCCTGCCATACGGCACAAGGCGGCAAGCCGTTCGCCGGCGGCCGCCCGATAGAAACGCCGTTCGGCACGATCTACTCCGCCAACATCACGCCGGACCGCAAAACGGGCATCGGTGCCTGGAGCGACGACGATTTCTACAAGGCGCTCCATCGGGGCATCGCCCCCTCGGGCGCGCATCTCTATCCGGCCTTCCCCTATCCGTACTTCACCAGGCTGAGGCGCGACGACGTGCTGGCGATGCGTGCCTATCTGAACACCATCGATCCGGTGAAGTCGCAGCCGCGGCCGCCGGACCTCGCCTGGCCGCTCGGCTACCGCTTCCTGATGAGCGGATGGAACCAGTTGTACTTCGATGAAGGCGACTTCCACCGCGCGCCCGACAAGAGCGACGAATGGAACAGAGGCGCCTACCTCGTGCAGGGGCCGGCGCATTGCGGCGCCTGCCATACGCCCAAGAATTTCGCCGGCGGCGACAAGACCGGCCATGCGCTGCAAGGCGGCGTGATCCAGGGCTGGTTCGCGCCCGACATCACGAACGACCGGCGCACCGGCATCGGATCATGGAGCGGCGACGAGATCGTCGAGTACCTCAAGACCGGACGCAACGACCGAAGCGGGGCGACGGGCATGATGGCCGAAGTGGTCGCCGATTCGACTTCCAAGCTCCCCGATCAGGATTTGCGGGCGATTGCTGCCTACCTCAAGGATCAGAAGGGGGAGGAGCCGGCGCAGCCCGAGTCGCCCTCGCAAGTGGCCATGAAAGCAGGGGCGGCGGTCTATTCCGATAGCTGTTCAGCTTGTCATCAGATGAACGGCAAGGGCGTGCCCGGCATGTTCTCGCCGCTTGCCGGCAGCGCGAGCGCTCAATCGACCGATCCCACGACCTTGATTCGCCTTGTGCTGGAGGGTGGACGGACGGTGTCGACGGACGCCCGGCCGACGCCCTCCTCGATGCCGGCCTACGGTTGGAAATTGACCGACGAGGAGATCGCGAACGTCCTCACTTTCGTTCGCAACCACTGGGGCAACGTCGCCGCGCCGGTCGAAGCGAGCAAGGTCGGGGCCATCCGCGAGAAGCTGCAAGAGACAAGCCACGCCTCGCGTTGAGCGAAGCCGCGGGCAAACGAGCGTAGACGGCACCGGATCGATCCGCCCGCATCTCGAAAAGCCAGCCGGGGTACGCGGATGCCTCTTCAATCGGGCGTCGACAGGTGCCACGCTCTCCTTCCGGCCGAGCGAAGGAGAGCGTCATGTCTGTGCGGGTGATCGGTATGATCGGCGTCGCGCCGCCGAGTGGCGAAGCGACGGTCCATGTCATCAAGGGTGGCATCTCCGTGCCCTACCTGCGGGCCTTCGCCCAGGCGCACGAGGCGGCCGGCTTTGATCTCGCCCTGGTCGGCTATACGGCATCCTCGGCCGAGGGTTTCCTCGTCGCCCAGTATGCCGCCCAGCAAACCGATCGCCTCGGTTTTCTCATCGCCCATCGGCCGGGTTTCGTGGCGCCGACACTGGCGGCGCGCAAGATCGCGACGTTCGATCATCTGACGAACGGTCGAATTGCATTGCATGTCATCTCCGGTGCGAGCGACGCCGAGCAGCGTGGTGACGGCGACTTCGCGCCGAAGGAAGAACGTTATCGCCGTGCCGCCGAGTACCTCGAAGTGATGAAGCTTGCCTGGACGAGCGAACGCCGCTTCGATTTCGCCGGTGAGTTCTATCGGGTGGAGGGCGCGCGTTCCGACGTGCAGCCGTTGCAGAAGCCGCATCCGTCGCTTTTCTTCGGCGGCTCGTCGGAGGGCGCGCTGGCAATGGGCGCCCGGCACTGCGACGTGTTCGCGATGTTCGGCGAACCCCTCGCGGCGACCGCGCAACGCATCGCCGACTTCCGGGCACGGGCCGCCGTTCATGGCCGCACGCCGACTTTCAACATGTCGTTCCGCCCGATCCTCGGCACCACGGAAGGGGCAGCGTGGGACCGCGCGCGGCGAATTCTGGCGTCGATCCAGAAGCCGGGCGATCCGACCGGCTTCGGCAATGCCAAGAAGCCACTCGACCACTCGGCGCGCCGCCTGCTCGACTTCGCAGCGCAGGGCGAGACGCATGACGAGCGCCTCTGGATGCCGATTGCCGAAGCGACGGGAGCGGTCGGCAACACCTCCTGCCTGGTCGGCACGCCCGAGCAAGTGGCCCGCGCCCTTCTGGAATACTACAGGGTCGGCGTTCACTCGTTCCTGATCCGGGGCTTCGATCCGTTCGACGATACCGTCGATTTCGGGCGCGAACTGATCCCGCGCCTGCGGGCTGGCGCCACCGAGCTCGATCGGGCAAAGGCTGCGTGAGGCGGATGCGGACCAGCCGATGAGCAAGACCATCGAGTTCCACTGGGATCTCGGCAGCACCAACAGCTACTTCGCCCTCCATCTGGTCAAGCCGGTGGCGATCAAGCACGGCGCGACGATCGTGCCGCGGCCGTTCAATCTCGGATACGTCTTTCGCAAGCAGAAATACGTCTTGATGGAGGAGCCGAAAGCGAAGCTTCGCAATCGCAAGGACGATCTGATGCGCTGGGCCAGGCGCTACGACCTGCCCTTCCGCATGCCGAGCAGATTTCCCATGAAGACCAGTCCGGCGCTGCGCGGCGCGCTGACCATGCGACGCTTCGGCAAGGAATGGGAATTCATGGAGGAGATATTCGCCGCCTATTGGGAAAGGGACGATGCGTCGGTTGGAGAACTGACCGGTCTGCTGCCCGTCGCCATGAAGCTCGGCGTCGACCCCGAACGGTTCGCAGTGCTCGCCGACAGTCCCGAGATCCGGAGCGCGCTCGCGTCGGAGACCGACAAGGCCCTGGAGCGCGGCGTCTTCGGCGCGCCGACCTTCTTCGTCGGCGAGGAGATGTTCTGGGGCAAGGATCGGATGGAATTCATCGATCGCGAGCTCGCTTCGCCGAGCCCGCCGCGGACGAAGGACTGCGGTCCTGAATGGCCCGACGTTTGAGGCGCCCTACCTTCGCGACAATATTTCCGTCGCGATGAGGTTCCACTCGTCCTGCAGAGCGAGGTCGGGCAGTGCCCGGCCTGCACGTCGGTACCAGCCGCCGGCGTTGGCCATGTCGCCTTCCTGCCTATGCAAATGCGCATGCACCCAGTCGCAGTCCCGATCTCCTTCGTGCTGCTGGACGCAATGGTGTGCGCGGTCCCAGTCGCCGCGATGCGCCCACCATAGCGCCTGAAGAGCGGGGCCGAGGTTCGGCGGCGGTGCCGCCTCTGACACGCTCTCGCGGAAGGCATCGATCGTGGTCATGGATGCATACCTTTGCTGATTTCGACGCACGCTCCGTTCCTCAATACCGCGCGATCACCTTGTCGGCAAAGTCGCTGAGATTGCGGCGCGCCTCGGCCATCGCCGGCAGCAACGTGATCTCCTGAAGGCCCATGGCCTCGCGCTCGCGCAGCATGGCGATGATTTCGTCCGGCGTGCCGACCAGCCCGCCGGTAGCGCGAATCAGGTCCTCGGTGATGAAGCGGCGTTCCTCGGCCGGCAGAAAGGCACAATGGCCGAGATGGACCTGTTGGTAACGCTTGGCGAGCGGCATCTCCATCTTCTCGGTGAAGGCGAGGTACGCCTCCCACAGATCGCGGCAGCGTCCGGCCACGGTGCTGGTATCGCCATCCTTGTGGTAGAGCTCCCACCAGTAGTGCAGGGTTGCCGCTGCCATTGGGCCGACGGCGTCGATGACGCGATCGGAGGTCATGCTCTCGCCGGGTTCCAGGACACAGGCGTAGGTGAGGGCGGCCGTATGGAAGGCGTCGGGCAGCGTTCGTCCGACGGCGTCGGCGCCCTCGCGCATCACCTCGAGGCTCTTCTGCAGACGGGCCCGGGTCTGGTTGTGCGAACACACCCGTCCGTCGCCGTAGGCGCCGGCGGCCTTGAGCGCCAGCGGGCCGTCCGCCGCGACATAGATCGGCACCGGATGGGCTACGTCGATGAAGCCCTGCGCGGGGTGCAGGAAGCGGATGTCACTATGCTCCTGTCCCTCGCCGTCGAGCGCGTAATCGACCTCGCCGCCATGCAGCAGGGCCCGCAGCACGCGCAGATATTCGCGGAACGACCCGGCTCTCATGGGATCCTTGCCCATGACGCGCATCGCCGTGTGGCCGGTGCCGATGCCGAGGAAGACGCGGCCGGGCGCGAGCTGGTTGATGGTGGCGATCGAATGCGCGGTCACGGGCGCCAGCCGCACGGGCGCGACCGCCACGCCGGTGCCGAGGCGGATGCGCGATGTGTTGGCAGCCGCCAGCGCCAGCACTGCATAGGCGTCGGAATAGAGCATTTGCGAATCGGCGGCCCACGCACAGTCGTAGCCCATCGCCTCGAGTTCGACGAACAGCCTCCAGTCCGAGGCGCGCGGGACGACGGTGACGCCGAACTTCATCGCTCAGGTCGTCCTGCTTCGGATGAAAGCGCCGATCTCGAGACAGCCGTCCCGGCCCTCGGAGAGCACGGGGGCGAAGATCGGAAAGACGTGCGGCATGTTCGGCCAGATCGACAGACGTACGTCGACGCCCGCGGCATTCAATCTTTCGCCGATGCGCGTGGCGTCATCCAGCAGGATTTCCGCCGTGCCCGCCTGCACGAGAATCGGTGGCAGGCCCTTCAGGTCGGCATGGAGCGGCGCCGCCAGTGGCGTCTTCGCATCCTTGCCGCCGAGGTACATGCCGGCCATCCAGACGAGGCCGTCCTTCCGCACCATGGGATCCTGCGCCGCGCGCGCCGTCATGCTGGTGCCCACCCCCTCGAGATCGACCCACGGCGAGATCGCGACGGCGCAGGCCGGCAGGCCGAGCTTGCGATCGCGCAGATTGACCAGGCTGGCGATGGTGAGGCCGCCGCCGGCCGAGTCACCCGCGATCGCCAGCCTGTTCGCGGCGAAGCCTTGCTGCAGCAACCAGCGCCATGCCGCGGCCGCATCCTCCACCGCTGCCGGGTAAGGGTGTTCGGGCGCCAGCCGGTAGTCGATCACGAGGAGCGCGGTGCCGGAGGCAGCCGAAATATCGTAGGCGAGCCGCCTGTGGGTATTGATCGAGCCGATGGCGTAGCCGCCCCCATGCAGGTAGAGCACCGCGCGCCGCGGGTCGCAGCCCGGCGCCTTGACCCATTCAGCCGGCACGCCGTCCGCATTGACTTTCTCGCACTTGGCATCCGGCGCGCCGCCCAGGAAATCGGCCAGCTTCTCGAAGCGGGCGCGCGCCTGGCCGATCTCCGGGGTTTCGGGGGCAGGCCTCGAGCGCAGCAGGTTCACGAGGTCGTCGAGTTGGGCTGTGGTCATCTGGGCGGCCCCTCTGAGCAGGATGTTGCCGCAACAATTCAGGCAATGGTTTGCCGGTTCAAGAAAAGATCTGCCGCTGATCCGACAGACGGTCGGTGCCGTCGTGCCCGTAGCCGACCACGATCAGTGAAGGCGCCACCCGCCTCCGCGGATGGCGGCAAGAGGCGCAATCCGGCCCGGCGCAGGGCGACGACAAAAGTCTTGAGACGCCCGGCCGCGACGCGCGAGGCGGTCGGTACCATCAGGAGGTCGAGCGAAGCCCGGAATGGAGCATCGTGGTCGCCCTGAGCCAAAGCGCATAGTGCGACCAGCGTCGCCTCGTCGCGGCTGACCTCCGAGCAGGGCGGAAGATGGATGTGCAGGCGGCGTCGCGCGCCAAACACGAGGGCATCCATGGCGATCGAGAAATCCGGCAGGACGTCGATCAGGCCGGCCTGCCTGCCTGAAGCCGCGATGGATGGTCGAGTTCTCCGTAGGCAAGGAATGGTCGTGCTCCACTGACGCAGCGCCCACAGAACAAAGCGTTCGCCGATCGGCAGCGAGCAGGCGCAGCCGTGCCGGCCGCAGCTCGGGCGCGTGCTGGTCTCGGGAGGCTCTGGTGCGACGCTCGAATTGCATTCCATGGATCTGCCGTTTCCAAAGGCATCAACTGACGGGCCATGATATGCAATTAATAGTCAATCGCAATACTATCGATCCGGGACGATAAAGCGCGACCAGGAGTGGTCGCTGGTCATTTTGCCACATCATGAACACGGGAAAATCGGTCGCACCGTGATCTAGTGAACGTCCAACGCGCCGATTGGGGTGAACACAGAGCGCATTGGGGGTGTGGGGCGTGAAGGGCATGTCTGATCCGGCCTCTCACGGGGAAGAGGAACGACCGCGTCGGCAAGCACCGCCATCCGACATGTCGCGACCGCGCATTGTCGTGATTGCCACGGTGCATTGGGCGGCGACCACCCGGCTGTGCCTGGAAATGGCCGACCGAGGGTTCGAGGTGAGGGCGCTCACCCCGGCTGACCACGCCCTGTTCAAGATGTGCGCCGTCACCGTGGACCGGCTCGGCCGCACGCGCGCCGAAGCGCTCGAGACGATCCGCCGTGTCGTGGAGAGATATTCCCCCGATCTGCTGATCCCGGGCGACGACCCCGCAATCGAATTGCTGCGGACGTTACACAACCGCGCCGTGCGTGGCCGCGGCCGCAAGCCCGACCAGATGGCCGCACTTATCGAAGCCTCCCTGGGTGCGCCCTCGTCGTTCGTGTTCGCCTACCAGAAGAGCCGGTTTGTCTCTCTCGCCCGGGAGGAGGGACTGTCGGCGCCGAGGACGCAGGTCGTGCGGGACCTGCACCAGCTGCGTGCGCACATCGCCACGGCGCGCTTCCCTCTCGTCATCAAGCGCGACGAGATGTACGGCGGCCAGGGGGTTCGCATCGTGGCGACCGCTGCTGAAGCCGAGCAAGCTTTCCTCGAATTCCGGACGACCGTGGGCCGCGTATTTGCGCTGAGGCAGGCCGTCAGGAGACTCGATCTCGGCCACCTGCGACAGCTCTGCCGGGCGCGGCCGGCCATAACGGTGCAAGAGTACATTGAAGGACGCCCGGCCAATCGCGCGGTCGTCTGCCACCGCGGGCGGGTGCTCGCCGGCCTGAGCGTCGAGGCCCTGCGGACGAGCGCCTGCACCGGCCCCGCCACCGTCGTGCGGGTGATCGACTCGCCGGCAATGGCCGACGCCACTGCGCGTCTCGTGCATCGCCTTGGTCTTTCCGGGTTCGTCGGTTTCGACTTCATGCTGGAAGCCGGCACCGGCCGTCCGTACCTCCTCGAGATGAACCAGCGCCCGACCCAGATCTGCCATCTCGTCTTCAATGCCTCTTCCGATATGATCGGCGCATTGGCGACCGCATTACCGGCGGCCGTCGATCGTCGTGCGACGCCCAATATCGGCTCGGGAACGGTTGCTCTCTTTCCGCAGGAGAGCTGGCGCGATCCGGCCAGCGATTTCCTGCGCACAGCCCATCACGACGTGCCCTGGCAAGAGCCGGAGTTCATCGTGGCCTATCGTGAACCCGTCGCCGCGGAGCCGCTCAGCTGGGTGCAGATCGCTCGGCAATTCCTGCGCAATCCGCGACGTCATTTGGGCCGTCGGACGGAGGTGGCGCCACTTTCGACCGCGAACAATCTCTCAGGCAGCACTTCCGCCTTTGCGTCCTCCGCCTATGCAGAAGCACTTCCCGGAAAGGACGCCATTCATGTCTGACCGAACGGACGTGGCCATCATAGGCGCCGGTCCATACGGCTTGTCCATCGCCGCGCACCTCGCCGATCGCGGCGTTTCGTTCCGGATCTTCGGCAAGCCGATGGAGAGCTGGCTGACGCAGATGCCGCGCGACATGCTGCTGAAGTCGGAGGGCTTCGCATCCAGCCTGTACGATGGCGGTGGCGAATTCTCGCTCGGCAGCTACTGCCGGCAGAAGGGCGTGCCCTATGCCGACCTCGGGCTGCCGGTTCCCCTCCGCACGTTCTGCGAATATGGTCTCGCCTTCCAGCGACGCGTCGTGCCGACGCTCGAGGACGCGAAGGTCACCGCGCTGACGAAGACGCCGGAGGGCTTTGCCTTGCGGCTCGACACCGGCGGGACGTTGAGCGCCCGGCGCGTGGTGATGGCGGTCGGCATCAGCCACTTCGCCCATATGCCCGAATCGCTCGCCGGCCTGCCGCAGACGCTGGTTTCGCACAGCTCTGGCCATACCGGCTTCGCCCGCTTCAAGGGCCAGGACGTCGTCGTTCTGGGCGCCGGGTCCTCGGCGGTCGATGTCGCGGTGCTCGCCCACGAGGCAGGCGCGAGCGTTCGCGTGCTGGCGCGGCGAGACGAGATCGAAATACACAGCAGGATGCGCCTGCCGCGGCCGTTGTCGGACCGGATGCGCCAGCCCATGTCGGGCATTGGCCCGTCCTGGCGATCCTGGTTCTTCACCCATCTGCCCTCGATCTTTCATCTTCTGCCCGAGGCGAGACGGCTGAGGTGGGTGAAAACCCATCTCGGGCCTGCCGGAGGATGGTTCATGGCCGATCGCTTCTTCGGCCGCGTACCCTTCCTGCCGGGACATGCGCTGATCGATGCCAGCGCCGCGGACGACAAGGTGAGGCTCGAATTTGCGACGACGGACGGTAACCGGATGGTGCTCGAGGCCGATCATGTCATCGCCGCGACCGGCTATCGACCGGCCGTGAGACGGCTCGCATTCATCGATCCGGCGCTTGCGGCATCGATCGCCACGGTGAACGACACGCCGATCCTTTCGGCCAATTTCCGGTCGAGCGTTCCGGGGCTCTATTTCGTAGGCCCGATCGCCGCCAACAGCTTCGGTCCGCTGATGCGCTTCGCCGTCGGCGCCAGGTTCGTCGCGCGGCGACTCTCGCGGCACCTCGCGGCGA
Organism: Reyranella sp.; assembly: GCF_036558665.1. GTDB lineage: Bacteria > Pseudomonadota > Alphaproteobacteria > Reyranellales > Reyranellaceae > Reyranella. Next base: position 49,095 of record NZ_DATBFE010000035.1, read on the forward strand.
CCACGCGGCGTCTGCCGGGCGTCGCGCGCGGCGCAACTCCTGCCGGCGTTGCCGAGGGACGACTGTCGTCGACCGTCGCCGCGAAGTAGCAGGATCAGACGGCCGCGCGGCGGGGCCACTATGGCCTCAGGCCGCGCTCGGTCCGGGGTCACCGTCATCGCCGCCGTCGCTTGGCCGGTTCGCCCTCTGGCCCGCCTGCGGTGAGTCGCTGGCGCGCGCACGGGCCGCCTTCCTCGCCTTGAGCTTGGGGGCGAGCTGTACGACGTTGTCGTGGGAACCCTCCTGACTCGGCCCGCCCGGCTTACGCCCGAGCTTTTCGTCGGTCCTCGATGTCATGCACAATCTCCATCCTGGCGGTCGCAATTCGGCCCTTGGCCTTGCGGGTTTGGAAGGCGCCGTGTTGGACACGCGTCAGCGTGTCGAGCAGACCAAGATCGGATTGTTCCGCGACCTCGCTGCGAACGTTCCCCGAGCCCGATAGGTGACGGCGGGCGCCGAGCTCGGGGCTAGATGTCCGCGATCAGATTGCCTGAACGACAGAGCGCTCGGCTGAAGGTTGCAGGCCGCAGCATGATCGCGAGAGACATAGGTGATCGAAGGCTGAAAATCAAATTCGGGCGCGCCATCTGGACGCCCCTCGCACGATCCCGTTTTTCGCCCGGCGGTAAGCCAAGCCGCGGCCGGACCTATGTTCCATCGATTTCCGGCGCTACCCTCGGCCGGGCAGTTTGAGGAGCACGGCATGACCATTCTCGAGCACGAGGGCCTCGACGGTGCAACGAGGCGTCGCGCGCCGACCTATCAAGTACTTGTCGAGGACATCAAGGCTCTCGGCGTCGAGCAGGTGTTCGGCCTGATGAGCGACGACACTGCGGTCTTCGCCACCGCGCTCGACAGTTCCGGCGTCCGCTTCTACGGCGCGCGGCACGAGAACAACGCCATCGCCATGGCGGAAGGTTTCGCCTATGCGACCGACGGTCTCGGCATTGCGGTGATCGGAAGGGGACCGGCCACGGCGAACGGGCTGCACGCCGCTACCTATGCAAGCCGCACCGGCTCGCGCGTGCTGATCATCTACGGCGAGGCGGCAGTGCCGACAGGGGCCGCCAATTCGCTCGGCCCCGACTACAAGGGCTTCAACGCGACGGGTGTGTTGAGCGCCGCCGGCATCCGCACCTTCGTCGCGACCAGCGCCGTCGCCGCCCGCGGTGCGTTGGCGGACGCCGCGGCTGCGGCGCTGCAGGGCGGGGTGGCGGCGTTACTGCTTCCTGTCGACGTCCAACTCGCCGAAATGGATCTCGGGGAAGGGGCGTTTGCAGCCGCGCCGAAACGGGCCCTGCGTCCACCGACACCGCCACGCTCGCAGGCGATCGAAGCGGCCATTGGCCTGCTGCGGCAGAGTCGCAAGCCGCTGATCCTCGCGGGCCAGGGAGCGTATCGTGCCCGCGCCAGGGCAGCCCTGGAGCAGCTCGCCGAGCGGACCGGCGCACTGCTGGCGACATCGGCCCGCGGCAAGGACCTGTTTCGCGGGCATCCGTGCAATCTCGGGATCATCGGTTCGTTCTCGCATTCCGCGGCGCGCCGCTTGGTGGCCGAGGCGGATTGCGTCCTGGTGTTCGGCGCGAGCCTCAACCTGCTCACCATGAGCTTCGGTCATTCCCTGCCGAAGGCGCCGCTGATCCAGGTCGATGCAAGCCGCGGCAACATCGGCCGCTGGCATGCGGCCGATGTCGCCGTGGTGGGCGATGCGCGGCTGGCGGCGGAGGCGCTCCTCGAGGCGCTGCCGGCGGGGTCCAACGCCGAGCGACCATTCCGCTCGGAAGAGACGCGGCGCTTCCTCGGTGACTTCGACATCGCCCGGGACTTCCAGCCGGCCAATACCACCCGCACAGTCGATCCGCGCGCGCTCGGCGTCGCGCTGGACAAGCTTCTGCCGCCGAGGCGCAACCTGGTTTACGACGCCGGCAATTTCCTCGGCATCGTGCCCTATCTCTCCGTGCCGGACCCCGGTCATTTCAAGATGACCAGCGATTTCGCGTCAATCGGTCTCGGCTTCGGCGCGGCGCTGGGCGTGGCCAGGGCACGGCCGGACGAAACCACGGTTCTGGTCATTGGCGACGGCGGCTTTCTCATGACCATGGGGGAGCTCGAGACCGCGGTGCGCGAGGACCTGCCCCTGGTCATCGTGCTGATGAACGATTGTGCCTACGGCGCGGAGCTGCATTTCCTGAAGATGCGCGATCTGCCGGTGGCCAAGTCGGTGTTCCCCGACGTCGACTACGCGCCGATCGCCGAGGCCTTCGGCTTCCAGGCGGCAACGATCCGTACGCTCGACGATTTGCACAAGGCGGCGCCAATGCTCGCCCGGCCGGACGGTCCGGTGTTCCTCGACTGCAAGCTGAACGCGGCCGTCGCCGCGCCGTTCATGAGCGAGTTCCACGAGTTCGAGACCAGAAAGCACTGAGGGTGGCCAAGATGGACGGTTGCCCGCCGGGACCATAGCATCGTCACGACCAACCGGAGGACACCATGGCGCTGGATCTGTTGGTGCGCGGCGGCACCGTCGTCGACGGCTCGGGCGGCAACCGGTTCGTTGCCGATATCGGCATTGCGCAGGGTCGGATCGCCAGGATAGGGCGCCTCAGCGAGCCGGCGCGTCGGACCATCGACGCCGACGGTCTGATCGTCTCGCCGGGCTTCATCGACGGCCATACCCACATGGATGCGCAGGTTGCGTGGGATCCGTTGGGAAGCTGCTCGTGCTGGCACGGTGTCACTTCGGTCGTGATGAGCAACTGCGGCTTCGCCCTGGCGCCCTGCAAGCCGGCCGACCGCGATTGGTATGCACGCTGCCTGTCGGCCGTCGAGGACATTCCGACCGAGGCGATGGCCGCCGGCATCGACTGGTGCTGGGAAACCTTTCCCGACTACATGGCCACGGTCGAGCGCCTGCCCAAGGCGATCAACTACGGCATGTATATCGGCCATTCGGCGCTGCGCATGTACGTCATGGGAAGGCGCGCGCTCGACGAGACGGCGAACGACGACGACATGCGTCGCATGGGGCTTCTGGTCCAGGAGGCGCTGAAGGCCGGCGCACTCGGCTTCTCGAGCTCGCGGGCGACCACCCATGTCACGCCCGATGATACACCCGTCGCCAGTCGCATCGCCGACTGGCGGGAGATCGACCGCATCGTTGCCGCCATGGCCGAGCTCGATGCCGGCATCTTCCAGATCGGTCCGGACATCGGCAGCGGCCCGACCCATCGTGCCTTCCTCGAACGCCTGCGGCAGGTCGCGCTCGCTCACGGCCGGCCGATCATGTTCGGCGTGCTCGCCACCCGCCAGGGCGAGGATCCCAACCCCTGGCAATATCAGACGAAGTACATCGACGACACGATCGCCGCAGGCGGACGCATGTTCGGGCAAGGCACGACGCGCTCGATCAATGCGATCTTCTCGCTGAAGTCCTATCTGCCGTTCGACGTGCTGCCGGCCTGGCAACCGATCCGTGCCCTGCCACTCGACGAGCAGAAGAAGCGGCTGCGCGATCCTTCGGTGCGTCGCGAGCTGGTGGCGGCGGAAGCGACGATGAAACCGCGGGACAAGACGTTCCAGGGCGGCGGTGCCGCGACCACGGATCCGCGCAAGCCCGACTACGCCAACCTCTTCGCGCTGAAGGGTGTCGATTGGGACGATCCGACGGTCGATCAGCTCGCCAGGGTGCGCGGCCAGCATCCTGTCGAAGTGATGATCGATCTGTCGCTCGCCGACGAGAACCAGATCTACGTCCAGCCACTGGTCAATGAATCGCCGGAGGACGTGCTGGGCATCCTGAGGCACGAGCGCACGCTCGCCACCTTCTCGGACTCGGGCGCGCACGTTTGCCAGGAGATGGGCTCGTCGCTGCAGACGCACTTCCTGAGCTACTGGGTGCGCAAGCGCGGCGCCTTCACGCTCGAACAGGCGATCAAGAAGCTGACGCGCGATAACGCCGTGGCCTGGGAGCTGCTGGACCGGGGCCTGATCCGGCAAGGCTGCAAAGCGGATCTGGTGCTGTTCGAGGAGGAGCGCATCCGTCCCTGCCTGCCGACGGTGGAGAAGGATCTGCCGGGCGCCGCACGGCGACTGGTGCAAAAGGCGGAAGGTATTCGCGCCACCATCGTCAACGGGTCGACGACCTTCGAGAATGGCGAGGCGACCGGTGCCTTCGCCGGCGAAATGCTGAGGGGCAAGCTGGCCGCGTAGGACGATTGCTCCTTGCCGGCGCTGCCCTGCGGGATGCTGCTGGTCGGTCGATCGAGATCTCGGTGGCCGAGTCCATTCGACGGCGCCAAGGGACACATGTACTGTTCGAGGAAGGACTGACTCGGGCGGGGGGACGCCATGCCACACAGGAATCTGGGCGAGATCTTCCTGGGTCCGCGCCTCGATCCCTTCAGTCAGGAGACCAGGCGGCATGTGGCCCTCGTCGCCTTCCTCGCCTGGATCGGGCTCGGGGCCGACGGTCTGTCGTCATCCTGCTACGGCCCGGCGGAAGCATTCCTGGCGCTCGGCGCCCACCGGCACCTCGCGCTTTATCTGGCGCTGGCGACGGCGGCGACCGTTTTCATCATCGCAGTCGCCTACAACCAGGTCGTCGAGCTCTTCCCGTCGGGCGGCGGTGGTTACAAGGTCGCCACGAACCTGATCGGGCCGGGCGCCGGCCTGATTTCCGGCGCCGCGCTCATCGTCGACTACATGCTCACAATCGCGATCTCCGTCGCGAGCGGCGTCGATGCAATCTTCAGCTTCCTGCCGCGCGATGTTCACCCCTTCAAGCTGGCGACGGAAATAGCGATCGTTGTCCTGCTCCTTGTGCTGAACCTTCGCGGAATGCGGGAATCGATCAGGATTCTGCTGCCGATCTTTCTCGGCTTCTTCGCCACTCACATCATCCTGATCCTGCTTGGCATCGGGCTGCATGCCGACCGCATCCCTGCGCTCGTTCCCGATACCCTGAAGGAAACCTCGCTGCTCACGCAGCAAATGGGCTGGATCTTCACCGCCTCCCTGTTTCTGCGCGCCTATTCGCTCGGCGGCGGCACGTACACCGGCATCGAAGCTGTCTCCAACAACGTGCAATCGCTTGCCGAGCCGCGCGTGCTCACCGGCAAGTGGACGATGTTCTATATGGCGCTGTCGTTGAGCTTCGTGGCCGGCGGCATCATTCTTCTCTATTTGCTCTGGGATGTGCAGCCGGCCGAGGGAGAGACACTGAACGCGGTCGCCTTCCGCGCCATACTGGGCGACAGCATCGGGCATTCGGGATTCGAGACGCCGGCGCTCTGGGTCGTTTTGATGCTCGAGGGCGGCCTGCTGCTGGTCGCCGCCAATACCGGCTTCCTCGGCGGGCCCGCCGTGCTCGCCAACATGGCTGCCGATTCCTGGGTGCCGCACCAATACCGCTATCTGTCGAGCCGGCTGGTCACGCAGCGCGGGATCGTTCTCATGGGGGTTGCCGCGGCCGGCATCGTTCTGGCCACGGAGGGAAGCGTGGCGCTGCTCGTGGTGCTGTACAGCATCAACGTGTTTCTCACCTTCGCGCTCTCGCTGCTCGGTCTGACGATCTACTGGTGGAGCGTGCGCCGCACCGATCGCCGGTGGCCAATTCGGATCGCGCTATCCATTCTCGGCCTGGTGGTGACGAGCGGAATTCTCGCTGTCACCACCGTCGAGAAGTTCACCGAAGGCGGGTTCATGACCCTGCTGATCACCGGCATCGTGATCGGCTTCTGTATCCTCAACCGCTCGCACTACGAAAAGATCCGGCGCAAGCTTCGCGAGGCGGACGCGGCACTGCCGATGGAGTATCCGATCTCGGCAACGCCGCCAGCGGTGCAGCCGAACGAGGCGACGGCGGTATTCGTCGTCGGATCCTGTCGCTGGGGCGGGGTTTATGCCCTGGACTGGGTAAGGCGGGAATTCCCCGACCATTTTCGCAATTTCGTGTTCATGAGCGCGCGCACGGTCGATGCCAGATCCTACAGCGGCTCTGAGGAACTGGAGCAGGTACGCGCGAAGGCGGCGCAGACGACCGGCTACTTCGTCACGTACTGCAACAATCGCGGCCTTGCCGCCAAAGCCTATGTCCGGTTCGGCACCGATCCGATCGAGGAGCTGACGGCGCTCGCGGAGCAGGTCCGGCAGGATTTCCCCCACTGCATCTTCTTCACGAGCAAGCTGATATTCGAGCGGGACAACTGGTACATCCGCCAGCTTCACAGCGAAGCGGCGCTGACCTTGCTGCGTCGGCTCCATTTGCGCCACATGCCGATGATCGTTTTGCCGATGAAACTCTGATCGTCCCGCCCGGGCTCGACGCCAGGCGCCATCGGATGCTCCACAGCGCCGGCGTCATGCCGTAAACTCCGTTCGCACATGTCACGATGGGCGGGAAGCGGGCATTGGATATCCGCGAATGGCTTGAGCAACTGGGGCTTGGTCGCTACGGCGACGCGTTCGTCGCCAACGACATCGACGAGACCAACTTGCGCGGCCTCGACGCCGACGATCTGCGCGAACTCGGGGTCGCGTCGCTCGGCCATCGCAAGCGGCTGATCGAAGCCATCGCGCGCCTCGGCGATCCGGTCGACGCGAAGGCGACCGGCACGTTGCAAACCGAGCGGCGGCAGGTTGTCGTGCTGTTCGCCGATATCTGCGGCTTCACGGAACTGTCGCATGCGCTTGGTGCCGAGGAGGCCCACCGGGTCGTCGAATCGTTTCTCGGCCGTGCCGACGAAATCGTGGCCGAGCACGGCGGTACGGTCGACAAGCATCTGGGCGATGCAACGATGGCGCTGTTCGGTGCGCCCCTGGCTTATGGGGACGACGCATTGCGTGCCGTTGCTGCGGCGGATGCCTTGCAGCGCGCCATGCCGGCGCTCTCGGCCCGGCTCGGCCGGCCTCTTTCGACGCATGTCGGCATCGCCATGGGCGATGTCGTCGCGGGCGACATCGGGAGCAGCGTACGTCGTGACTACACCGTACTCGGCGACACGGTGAACCTGGCGTCGCGCCTGGTCGGCGAAGCCGGCCCCGGCGAGACTGTGCTGAGCGATGCAGTGTGGCGCGCCGTCGCCGCCCGGATGGCCGGCACCGATCTCGGCGAGCGCATGCTCAAGGGAATAGCGAGTCCGCAACGCTTGTGGCGCCTCGATGGACCACGCGAGAGCGTGTCGACTGCGCGCTTTCCCTTCATCGGCCGCGAGCTCGAGCTCGCCCAGGCCGAGGCGGTGCTGGAAGCCGCCAATCCAGGCGCCGTGCTGCACATCAGGGGCGAAGCCGGCATCGGCAAGTCGCGCTTGCTGGCCGAGACTCTTGCCGCGGCGGAGCGGCGCGGCTTTTCGCCCGTCCTGGTTCGCGTCGTCGACTTCGGGGCAGACCGGCGCCACCTGCCGCTGCGTTCGCTGGCCGAGCAGCTCGCGCGGCGGCTTCCGGGATGGCCGGAAGACGAGACTCTGTCACCCTCGGCGCGTGCCGCGCTGCACGACGTGCTCGAGCAGCCTCTGGCCGCCGAGTTGGCTCAGCCCTACTTCGCCATGGAGGATGCTCGCCGGACCGCCTTGCGCGTGCAAGCGGTTCTGGATCTCGCCGGCATTGTCGCCTCCGCGACGCCCATGGCCGTCGCCGTCGAGGACCTGCATTGGGCGCGCGATGCGGTAAAGAGCCTGGTTCGCGCGCTCGCGCTGCGCACGCTCGACTCGCGTCTGGTCCTTCTGACCACGTCGCGTATCGAGGGCGATCCTCTCGATCTGACCTCTCGGCGGGAGTTCGGCGGAGCGTCGATTGCGATCATCGAGCTGGGTCCCTTGCGTCCCGAGGCGATGCAGCAGCTGGCTCGCGTCGCCGCGAGCGCCATCGATCGGGCGAACACCAGCCGCGTCCTCGCCCGTTCAGGCGGCAATCCGCTGTTTCTCGAGCAACTCTTGTTGAGCGCGGACGATGCCGAGGCCCGCCCGCTGCCAGGCACTATCCGCGCCCTCGTCCAAGCCCGCCTCGATCGGCTGGCGCAGGGCGACCGCGCGGCCGTGCAGGCCGCCAGCGTGCTGGGCCAGCGCTTCTCGATGGCCGCATTGCGAGCTCTGCTTCTGCGCCCCGACTACGATGTGCGGCGGCTCGTCGAAGCCGGTTTGCTGGCCTTCGACGGGGATATGGTCATGTTCGTGCACGCCCTCATCCAGGAGGCGACCTATGCCTCGTTGCTCAGCGAAGGGGCGCGGGCCTTGCATCGCCGTGCCGCCGATTGGCTGGGCGATTCGGAGCCCGACCTGCGCGCCAGCCATCTCGATCGGGCCAATGACCCGGCGGCTGCCAGGGCCTATCGCGTGGCCGGCGAGCGCTGGCGTGCCGCCGGCAACCTGTCGCTCGCTCTGGAGCGAGCCGAACGCGGCCTGCAGATCGCGCCGAACGATGAGGACGCGGTGCCGCTCCGGCTGCTGGTCGGCCACCTGAGGCTGGCGCTCGGGGCGCCGCGCGAGGCCGAAATGCAGTTCAGATCCGCGCTGCAACAGAGTCCCGACGAGGCGACGCGGGCCGAAGCCCGCTTCGGGGTGGCCGCATCATTGCGCATAGTCGACGACATGGAAGGCGCCGTGCAGGCGCTGGATCAGGCCCAGTCAGCCGCAGGGGCGCTCGGCCTCGCCGAATTGGCGTCGCGTTGCCACCATCTGCGCGGGAACCTCCTGTTTCCCAGTGGCCGGGTCGACGAATGCATGGAGCAGCATCGCATCGCCCTGGGCTTTGCCGAGCGCGCTCAATCGCTCGAGCTGACGGCGCACGCCCTGGGCGGGCTGGCCGACGCGTTCTATGCCCAAGGCCGCATGCGCTCCGCATTGTCGGCGCTCGAGCGGTGCATCGACACCGCGCGCTCTGCCGGCGCGGGGGGTGTCGAGATCGCGAACCGGCCCATGGCATCTATCGCCGAATGCTTCATGATGCGTCTCGACGCCGCGAAACAGGCGGCAGAAAGTGCGCGCACGATGGCACGGCAGGCGCAGAACCGGCGGGCCGAGCTTATCGCCCTGCATGGCCTGATGATGGCCGCCATCGAGGCGGGCGCCGCCGAGGAAGGCCTGGAGCATTTGCCGATGTCCCGTCAGATCGTCGCCGAGCTCGGCGCCTGGCGGTTCGAGGGTGAGAACGTGATCTTCGGCGCCCAACTCGAAGCTGCGGCCGGACGCCGGCAACGCGCCGTCGGGTTGGCGCGCGAGGCGATCGCCCTCTGCCGCCAGCACTCGATCTCGTTCGTGGGCGCCCTGGCCCTGGGCATCGCCGCCAACCTGACCGACGATCCCAAGGAGCGCGACGGGTGGCTGGTGGAGGGAGAAGCGCTCCTCGGGGAACACACCTTGGGTCACAATCACCTCTACTTCCGGCGAAACGCCATCGACGCCTCGCTGGCAGCCGGACGAACAGGCGAAGCACGGCGGCACGCCGCCGCCCTCGCGAGGTTTGCCGAGCGTGAGCCGCTACCCCTTACCGACCTGGTAGTGCGCCGCGGTCTGCTGCTAGCCGATGCCCGCGATGGAACTCTTTCGCCTGAAGGCCGGGCGGAACTCAGTCAGCTTGCCAGTCGGGCCGAGAAGGCCCGCTTCCTGCAGCTTGCCGAGGCCATGCATGCTGCTGTCCGCTGACATGCGCTTGGATTTCTGGCACGCGAGCCACTGGCGCAGGGTCGTGTACACTGGCGAAAATGACAGCGCGAGGGCGAGGCCATGCGGATCGGCGTCACGATGTTTCCGACGGACTACGCGGTGCCACCGCACGAGCTCGCCATCGAGGCCGAGGCGCGAGGCTTCGAGTCGCTCTGGTTCCCGGAGCACAGCCATATCCCGACCAGTCGAAAGTCGCCGTGGCCCGGCGGATCCGAATTACCGAAATGGTACTACGACACCTACGATCCCTTCGTGTCGATGGGCGCCGCTGCGGTCGTCACCAAGGCGATCAAGCTCGGTACCGGCGTCTGCCTGGTGGTGCAGCGCGATCCCATTCACACCGCCAAGGAGGTGGCGACTGTCGACCGGCTGTCGAATGGCCGTCTTCTGTTCGGCATCGGCGGCGGCTGGAATGCCGAGGAGATGGCCGACCACGGCACGGCCTTCGCGACGCGCTTCAAGCTGGTGCGCGAGCGCATCGAGGCAATGAAGGAGATCTGGGTGCGCTCCAAGCCGAAATACGCGGGGGAGTTCGTGAAGTTCGACGAGATGATGCAATGGCCGAAGCCGGTGCAGAAGCCGCATCCGCCGATCATCGTGGGCGGTGGCTTTCCGCACGGTGCGCGCCGCGCCATCGCCTATGGCAATGGCTGGATGCCGATCGGCGGCCGCGGCGGTGACACGCTGGCGATGCTGCCGCCGTTTCGCGAGATGCTGAAGGCGGCGGGCCGCGACCCGGGCGAGGTGCCAGTCACCCTGTTCGGGGTCGGAATGGACGGCGACTCGCTCAAACGCGCCCGTGACGCCGGCGTCGACCGTGTCGTCTTCGTCATTCCGCCCGAAGCCAGGGACAAGATCCTCCCCCTGCTCGACAAGGGCGCCGCGCTCATGCGCGGGGCGTGATGGCGGCGCTGCTTCTGGAACAGGAGGCCGTCG
>NZ_DATBFE010000036.1:0-30396 GCF_036558665.1 Reyranella sp.
GTCGTAGGCGTGGTTGATCTCTTTGAACTTGCGTTCGGCGTCCTTGTCGTCCCGGTTGCGATCCGGGTGGTGCTGCATGGCGAGCTTTCGGAACGCCTTTTTGATGTCATCGGCGCTTGCCGTCCGGTTGACTCCGAGCAGCTCGTAATAGTCCTGCGACATACGCCCTACGCAGCCCCCACTTGCCGCCTAAAGTTCGGCCTCCCGCTCACGCGGGAGGCCGTGGTCCTTATCCTGCTCCGGATCAGCCGGAGCCCGTCTTCTTGTTCTTGTCGGTCACATCCTCGAACTCGGCGTCGACGACCTTGTCGTTGCCCGCCTGGTTCGCGGCGCCACCGCCCGGAGCCGCGCCCGCACCGGGCCCTGCCGCCCCGGCTTGAGCATCGGCCTGCTGGGCCTTGTACATCGCCTCGCCAAGCTTCATCGCGGCCTGGGCGAGATCGTTGGTCTTGGCCTTGATGGCCTCGGTATCCTCGCCCGTGAGCGCGCCCTTCAGGCCCTCGAGCGCGCTGGCGATGGCCGACTTCTCGGCCTCGCCGACCTTGTCGCCGAACTCCTTGAGGTTCTTGTCCGTCGAATGGACCAGCGCCTCGCCCTGGTTGCGGGCGTCGATCAGCTCGCGCTTCTTCTTGTCCTCCTCGGCGTGCAGCTCGGCATCCTTCACCATCTTCTGGATCTCGGCCTCGCTCAAGCCGCCCGAAGCCTGGATGCGGATCTGCTGCTCCTTGCCGGTCGCCTTGTCCTTGGCCGAGACCTGGACGATGCCGTTGGCGTCGATATCGAAGGTCACCTCCACCTGGGGCACGCCGCGCGGCGCCGGCGGGATGCCCACGAGGTCGAACTGGCCAAGAAGCTTGTTCTGGGAGGCGATCTCACGCTCGCCCTGGAACACACGGATAGTGACGGCAGTCTGGTTGTCGTCGGCCGTCGAGAAGATCTGGCTCTTCTTGGTCGGAATGGTCGTGTTGCGCTCGATCAAGCGGGTGAACACGCCACCCAGCGTCTCGATGCCGAGCGACAGCGGCGTCACGTCGAGCAGCAGAACGTCCTTCACCTCGCCCTTCAGGACGGCGGCCTGGACCGCCGCACCCACCGCGACGACCTCGTCGGGATTGACGTTGCGCGCGGGCTCCCGGCCGAAGAACTGCTTCACGACCTCGATGACCTTGGGCATGCGCGTCATGCCGCCGACCAGGATCACCTCGTCGATCTGGCCAGCCTGCAGGCCGGCATCCTTGAGAGCAGCCTTGCACGGCTCGAGCGTGCGCTGGATCAGGTCGTCGACCAGAGCCTCGAGCTTGGCGCGCGAGAGCTTGATCACGAGATGTTTGGGACCGGTCTGGTCGGCCGTGATGAACGGCAGGTTGATCTCGGTCTCCTTGGAGTTGGAGAGCTCGATCTTGGCCTTCTCGGCCGCCTCCTTCAGGCGCTGCAGTGCCAGCCGGTCGTTGCGCAGGTCGATGCCCTGCTCCTTCTTGAACTCGTCGGCCAGGTAGGTGATGACCCGCTGGTCGAAGTCCTCGCCGCCCAGGAAGGTGTCGCCGTTGGTCGACTTCACCTCGAACACGCCGTCGCCGATCTCGAGGATGGACACGTCGAACGTGCCGCCGCCCAGATCGTACACCACGATCGTGCCGCTCTTGCGCTTGTCCAGGCCATAGGCCAAGGCGGCCGCCGTCGGCTCGTTGATGATGCGCAGCACCTCGAGGCCGGCGATGCGGCCGGCATCCTTGGTCGCCTGGCGCTGGGCATCGTTGAAGTAGGCCGGAACGGTGATGACCGCCTGCTCGACCTTCTCGCCGAGGTAGGCCTCGGCGGTCTCCTTCATCTTGCCCAGCACGAAGGCTGAGATCTGGCTGGGGCTGTATTGCTGGCCGGCCACCTCGACCCACGCGTCGCCGTTGGACGCCTTCACGATCTTGAAGGGCACCAACGACATTTCCTTGGCCACCATCGGATCGTCGAATCGACGACCGATCAGGCGCTTCACGGAATAAAGGGTCTTCAGCGGATTGGTGACGGCCTGGCGCTTGGCCGACTGCCCGACCAGGCGTTCACCCGAATCGGCGAACGCAACCATGGACGGCGTGGTCCGCGCGCCTTCTGAATTCTCGATGACCTTGGTGTCGCCGCCTTCCATGACTGCGACGCACGAATTGGTCGTACCCAGGTCGATGCCGATGACTTTCGCCATGTTCCCACTCTCTTGCTCGGCGGATCGCTCCGGCCCCGAGAGGGCGCCGGCCGGATCCCCGTACGATTGTTACCTGCCGGAAAGCCCGGGTCAGGACAGGGGCTATATAGGTCCTATAGGGCTGCCTGCAATGGTTTGGCCGTCTGAAAACCGGCGAAATCGCCATCGGGCCGAGTCAAATGCGCGACCGGATGGCGGTTCCCGGCCGTGCGTCCCCCAAAGACGACCGCCCCGGCAGGTTCGCCGGGCATTGCTCAGTTTTCGTTGTCGGCCTTGGCGGTCCGGGCGGGACCGCCCCGGGAAACGGCGACCATGGCCGCACGCAGCAGCCGGCCTGCAATCAGATAGCCCGGAATCAGCTCCTGCACGACGGTCCCCGACGGCACCGACGGATCTTCGATCTCCATCATCGCCTGATGGAACTCGGCGTTGAATGGCTTGCCCAGGGCCTCGATGCGCGTCACGCCATGGCGCTCCAGCACCGACAGCAATTCGCGCTCCGTCGCCTGGACGCCGGCAACGACGTTGCGCAGCGCCGGATCGAGTTCATCGAGGTCGCCTGGCATCGCAGACAGGGCACGGCCGAGGTTGTCGGCCACCGAAAGTACATCCCTGGCGAAGCGCTCGATGCCGAACTTGCGTTCCTTCTCGATGTCCTGCTGCGCGCGCCGACGAATATTCTGCGCCTCCGCGACGGCGCGCAGGTGCTTGTCCTGCAGCTCGGCGTTCTCGGCCTGGAGCTGCTCGAGACGGCGCTCGAGCCCGCTCAGATGGGCTTGAATGTCGAGGTCTTCGGCGCTCTCGACCGGCATCTCAGCCGGGGCGCCGCCCGCGGTTGGATCGCTGGCCATACGTTAATCCCTAGTTCGTGTGGTTTCTTTCGGCGGCCTTCACTTAGGGATCACGCCGCGCCGGGTCAACCCGCCTGTGATCCGACCCGACCTCCTCATATGGCTGCGAGCGGTGCGTTCAATTTGGTGCCGCGCACGATGATACCGCCCCTGTCGCCGATCGCGACCGAGCCGTAGCGCTGGGCAAAGACTTCCGGCAGCGGCCGGGCGTCGGAGGCGGCCAGCCACAAGCGCAGCAAATGGCGCCGCCGCGCCGGATCGGGCCAGTCGATGAACGAAGTGCGATCGTGCAGCATCGTGTGGTTGTGCACGAGCTGGACGTCGCCTGGAGCGAATTCCATGAACAGATGCAGCTTGGGATCGTTGGCCAGGGAATCGAACATGTCGAGCGCCTCGACCTGCCTGGCAGCAAGGCGCGGGGCCTCGGGGAAGCGCTGCGCCGAATCGATGTACTGGCGCTGATAGATCGCGCTGAGAAGGCCTCGATGCCAGTTGAAAACCGGGATTTCGAAGTAGGGCTTCTGGCCTGCCGGAATTTCGCCCCGCCGGTCGGTGGCGATCGGCTCGAACAGCAACGTCAGAAGATCGGGCCGCCGCCGGCGCATCTCGTTGAAGATCGTCGTCGAGCTGACCAGCGCCGACAGGCCGCCTGACCTGGCGGTCCTGAGGCAAAGCAGGCCGACGATATCGCAGGAGTCGGTGTGATAGGTCTGGCGCTCGTGGGTCTGATAGATGCGGACGTTCGGATCATTCACGTCGAGGCCGAGATCCTTGACGTGCCCCAGCACGTGACCCTTGGCATTCTGCGAGCGGGCGCTGCCGAGATGGGTGCCGAGGCCGAAGAACGCCGTCGCCGCCTCCCGCATGGTCCAGCGCTCGACCGGCAGGCCGCGCATCAGGAGAAAACCGCGCCCGTCCAGCACCTCGTCCCGGACCCGCGCCTTGAGCTTCGCTGCCAGCGTGGGCAGCGGAAAGTCACCGACAGTGATGGCGGCGATGTCGGCTTCACGTGCGGCGAGCGCTCGCGTCGCCAACTCGATCTCGCGGACCTCGGCCGGCGATAGCATCATCAGCCAGTCGGTCCGCTTCGCCATGTCGGGTCCGTACCAGGCGGCGGGCGCGGTCTGCTCGGGCGGCAGATCGAGGACGGGAGCGCTCACTGCTCCCTCAGGCCGTTTCCCAGGGAAAGCGTGGGGCGAAAAGCTCTTCGTCCGACAAGGAGTGACGAAAGCTTTCGGTGGCATTGACGAGGGCGGCGCGGATGCCGGGCTCGAGGGCGCTGTGTCCGGCGTCGGCAACGACAACATACTGGGCTTCGGGCCAGCTGCGGGCCAGCACGTCGGCCGTTACCGGCGGACAGACGATGTCATAGCGTCCCTGCACGATCGTGCAGGGCAGATGGCGTACGCGGCCGAGATCGTTCCAGGGCCAGCCCTCGGGCAGGAAGGTGCCGTGTGCGAAGTAGTGTGCCTCGATGCGCGACAAGGCGAGCGCGAAGCCGCCGTGGTCGGACTCGAAGGGCGCTCGCGTTGTCGGATAAAGCGTCGAGCAGGCCGCCTCGTACCGGCTCCAGGCACGGGCGGCCGGCCGGTGGATGTCGGGATTGCGATCGACCAGGCGCCGATAATAATTGCCGAGGAGGTCACCGCGCTCATGCTCCGGCAGATGGTCGGCGAAATCGCGCCACGCCTCCGGAAAGATCGTCCGCATGCCATGGAGAAACCAGTCGATCTCGGCGCGTGCGCCGAGGAAAATCCCGCGCAGGATGAAGCCCGTCGCCCGTTCGGGGTAGGCGAGGCCATACGCTAGGGCGAGCGTGCTGCCCCATGACCCGCCGAACAACAGCCAGCGCGGGATGCCAAGATGGACCCTGAGCTTTTCCATATCGGCCACGAGATGCGCGGTGGTGTTGTCGTGCAGGTCGCCCAGGGGCATGGAACGGCCGCAGCCCCGCTGGTCGAATACGACGACCCGGTAGAACTGCGGATCGAAGAAGCGGCGATGGACAGGGGCCGAGCCGGCACCGGGGCCGCCATGCAGGAAGACCACCGGTACCCCCTGCGGATTGCCGCTCTGCTCCCAGTACATCGTGTGCCGGCCGTCGAGCGCCAGCATGCCGCTGGCATACGGCGAGATTTCCGGAAACAGGTCGGAGCGAAGCGGTGTCTCGGAACGCGGCATGCTGATGTCCCACCGCATCACTGCCATAGAGGCGGCTCAGGTTCCAGCGTTGCCGCATTGCGGGCTCAGCCGTCCAACGGCTAAGTTGGCGCGGGCGCCGAGGAGGGACAGTGGCTTTTCGGAGTATTTTGGCGCTAATCGCGCTGCTTCTTGCCGCCAGCGCTTGCTCGACCGGCAGCAATCCGCCGCAGATCTCCTCCGCAAGCGGACCCGACACGTTGCCACCGCAGATCGAGCGCGAGGTCGGGCCTGTCTACATTTCCCGGACGCTGCAGGCCTTCGTCGATCGCGTCGGCCGCCAGGTCGCCGCTCAATCGAACCTGCCGGGGCCCTTCCGCTTTTTCGTCCTCGACGATCCGGTGCCCAATGCACATGCCATTTCGTCCGGCTACGTATTCGTCACGCGCGGGCTGCTGGCGCTGATCGACGACGAGGCCGAACTCGCCGCCGCGTTCGGCCACGAACTGGGCCATATCGAGAAGAAGCACGCCGCCAAGCGCGAGCGTGTGCGCCGCGACGTGACCGATGCCGCCGTCAACGCGGCAGTCGCGAGCGGATCGGTCACCGTCGGCCGCTCGGTCGCGCGCGAGGGACTGCTGGCGCTGCGCCGGTATTCCCGCGATCAGGAGCTCGAAGCCGACCAGCTGGGAGTCCGCTACATCGTTCGCGCCGGCTACCGCGGCGATGCCATGACGACTCTGATCGAAAAGTTGCAGCTTCAGGCGCGCCTCGAGGATGAGCTGATGGGTCCGACGCCGGACACGGACGACCGCAGCGCACTCTCGACACATCCCGGCCCTGAGCAGCGCCTGATGGCGCTGCGCTCGATCGATCCGGCGCGGCGGCCGGGCAAATCAGGCCGCGAAGCCTACCTCGCCGCCGTCGACGGAATGTCGGTCGACGACTCGCCGGACGAGGGGTTCGTACGCGGTGCCTCCTTTCTCCATCCGACGATGCGGCTTGCCTTCACGGCCTTGCCGGATTTCCGGCTGTTCAATGCGCACGACGGCGTGCTCGGCGTGGGCCGCGATCGGTCCTTACTGTACTTCTCCTGCACGGACGAGCAGGTTCGCGGCCGCCTCGACGACTGGATGCGCAACGAACTGAAGCCCACGCCCACGAACATCCAGGCGACGGAAATCGGCGGCGCCGAGGCGGCGATCGGCTCCAAGCCGCGGGGTTCGGACACCGGCCTGGCGCAAATCAGATACGTGCTGGTGCGGCGCGGTCCCGGCCTCTGCTACTTCAACCTCTTGAGCGACGGGCCCGACCGCGACCGGCGCATCGAGGCCATGACCGCGGCGGCGCGAAGCTTCCACAACCTGTCGGACGCGCAGGTCGCCGCCCTTGAACCTTTCCGCCTCCGCGTGATCTCTCCGGCAGGGGCCACGGCCGCGGCGATTGCCAGTCGCATGCCGTACCGCGACCACCAGCTGGAGCGCCTGTTGACCCTGAACGGAGTCGGCAATCCGGCGGCGCTGACCCGGCTGGCCCAGATCAAGATCGTCCAGCCATGAAAAAGGCGGCGCGATCGCGCCGCCTTCGGCTTCCGTTTCGACGCTCTACGCGACCTTCTGCAGGACGCTGTTGAGCTTTTGCGTCGCCAGGTCCTTGTCGATCCGCTCGACGGCGGCGAGCTCGCGCGCCAGGCGGTCGAGTGCCGCTTCGTAGATCTGGCGTTCGCTGTAGGACTGATCGGGCTGGCCGGCGTTGCGGTGCAGATCGCGCACCACCTCCGCAATCGATACCGGGTCGCCCGAGTTGATCTTGGCCTCGTATTCCTGCGCGCGCCGGTTCCACATGGCGCGGCTCACGCGGCTGCGGCCCTTCAGCGTCACCAGGGCATTCTCCATGATCTTGCGCGAGCTGAGCTTGCGCAGGCCGGAAATCTTGGCCTTGGCCACCGGCACCCGCAGCATCATCCGTTCCTGCTCGAACGAAATCACGAAAAGGTCGAGCTTGTGTCCGGCGATCTCCTTCGCCTCGATATCGATCACGCGGCCCACGCCGTGGGTCGGATAAACGACGAAATCGCCCTTCTCGAAAGCAAATTCCTTCGCCTTCGCCGTTGGCTTCTTCGGCTTGGCCATGTCTATTCCCTTCACTCTTCGCCCCGCGATTTGCGATACCGCGACCCGCCGCACACGCTCCCCTGCGCATCCAGCCCGATGCCGATACCGGTAAGTTGCTTTCGGATACCGATAAGGTCACCGAGCCAGCGGCGGGCCGGACCCCGGACCGCTTCCAGCTCCGGCTTTATAACAGAGATTTGGTCGCGAGTCGCGTACGATGTTGCATTTTCGCAACGGTTCGCCCATGCGAAGGCTGCATGGCTGCAGCAAAAGAGCGCAAAAGGACTTCCGGAATATCCTTCTGTGCCTCAGCGGACGCCAGCTTTGTCACTGAAATACTTGTCGAATTTGCCTTTTTCGTCCTTGAAGGCATCGGCATCCGCTGGAGCCTCACCCTTGCGGGTGATATTGGGCCATTGGGTGGAGTAGGTCCTGTTAAGCTCCAGCCATTGTTCCATGCCCTTCTCGGTATCCGGGACGATGGCCGCGGGCGGACATTCGGGTTCACAGACTCCGCAATCGATGCATTCGTCCGGATTGATGACCAGCATGTTCTCGCCCTCGTAGAAACAATCCACAGGGCAGACCTCTACGCAATCCATGTACTTGCACTTGATGCAAGCTTCCGTCACCACGTACGTCATCAACAGGCTCCTGACCCGAGCGGGCGGGTGCTTAACGCGCGGCAGCGGCCGACGCAAGGCTCCAGATCAGCCACTCTCGATTTCATCATACAACGCTCTGGCTTCCGGCGCTGGTCCACGTCGTTCGCCAAGGGCGAGGATGCGAACGACCCGCACGCGCGGCCCCTGTGCGAAGGTGAGGACCATGCCGGGCGCAACGGTGGCGTGCGGCTTGTCGGTTACCCGTCCGTCGACCCGGCAGCGTGATCTCTCGACATAACGCGCGGCAAGGGATCGGGTTTTGAAGAAGCGGGCGTGCCACAGCCATTTGTCGAGTCGCATCGAGGCGACGGCTACTTCTTTCCGCCGAGCTTCAGTTCGAGCAGCTTGGCGAAGGGGGAATCGGCGACAGCGTCGCCTTTCTTCTCGGTCGTAGCGTAAAGCCGCAGGGCCGGTCCACCGGCATCGCGACGCGGCGGACGGGAGCCGCGCGGCCGGTCGTCGCGGCGATCGTCGCGCGCGCCGCCCTTCTCGCCGTCGGGCCGCGCCCCCTGGGGCTTGGCACTATCGCGCTTCGGTCCATCGCGGCGCGGGCTATCGACGAAGAATTGCCGTTCGTTGGGCCGCTCGGGCCGTTCCCGGCGCCGATGCTCGCGGTACTCCCGCTGCTGCTGGCGTTGCCGGTCGCGCTGCTCCTCGCGCTCGCGCAGGAAGCGCGGCTTGACCGAGAAGCTGTGCGGGCCGCCTTCCACGGGCGGCGGCAGCACGCGATACCCGAGGGCCCGCAGTACATCGGCCATCTCCGGCTCCGAGCAGCCGACAAGCGACATCATCTGGGGCGTGGCGCGGAAATGGCCCGGCGGCAGCAGCCTCGGCTCGGCGTCGTTCGATTTTTCCTCCGCAACAGTCTCTGGGGCGATCTCCTGCGGCTTCGCTTCCTCGCCTGACCGCGCCGCGCCTTCCGATGAGACTTCCCCGGCGGTAGCGGGTTCGAGGGTCTGCGATTCGGCTGGAGTGGCCTCCGCGGCCCCTTCGCTCGTCGCGGCCTCCGCGCTCGTCGCCTCTGCGGCCGGCTCGGTCGCGGCCTGCCCCCCGGCGTGCGAGTCGGGTTCGGTCTCGCCGAAAGCGGCAGCAACGATTGCCCATTCGGTGATCTCGTCGACCGACGGCTTGGCCGAGCTCACGGCCGCAGCCGGTGCGGCGCTTTCCGCTTTCTTCTCCTGCTGCGTGCGCCGCGCCGCCTCGCGACTTTCGCGCACGGCCTGGCGCGCCATTGCGGCCAGGCGTTCAACCATGTCGGCGCGAATGGCGTGGTTGCCGAGCGGCAGATAGCCGATTGCGGCATAGAAATCGCGCTCGGCGTCGCGCGGCAGATCCATTGAGGTCCGGCCTTCAGCCGGCAGCGCAGCAATCGTCTCGCGGTTGTGCGCTACCATCCAGAGACCGGCGCGCAGCCGGATCGGCACCGGCTTCAGCATGCTGGGAAAGTAGAGCGAGTAGACGCCGACGCGCACGCCAAGCCGCGCCAGCGCCTTGCGATCTTCCTCGCCAAGCTCGGCCAGCTGCTGCTCGATCGGACGACGCGGCAGAACGCCGAGATTCTCGCAAAGCTGGAAGACGACGCCGCGCGCCCCTGCGGGCAGTTCGGTGGTCGCGCGCGCATCCATGAGTTCGCTGAGGCCGAGCCGGACGCGGGTCTCGACCCAGGTCGCGGCGCGCTTGCGTACTTCCTCGCGGGCCGGCCCGTCGAGGAGATCGGAAGACAAGGCTTCGACCTTCGGGGCAAGCACGTCACCGCTCGACAGCAGCCGCGCGACGGGGCCACCGCCCCAGCACACGCGCAGGTGCGAATCGAACACCAGCTCGCCGTCCGGCGCCGACGTGAACGACTGCAGGCGCGCGGGCAGATTGTCGCGCAGCGCGCGCAGTGCTGCGGTCAGCACGGCCTTCTGATCCGTCTGGCCCTCGGTCACGTCGGGAACGAAGCGAAAGCCCTCGATGCGCCCGAGATGCTCGCCCTCGACAATGACCTCGCCCGCATCGGCGACAGACGTCGTCATTTCACCCTCATCGCGCAATCTTCGTACAAGCAGTGCCGCGCGTCTATCGACAAACCTTTGCGTCAAACGCTGGTGTAGTACGTCGGAAAGTCTGTCCTCGATCGCCCGCGCGCGTTCCTGCCAGTTGGTCGCGCGCTGGATCCAGTCGGCCCGGTGGGAAATATAGGTCCAGGTCCGCACATGGGCGATGCGTGCCATCAAGGTGTCGATGTCGCCGTCGTAGCGCTCCAGTCTCTTGACGTGACTGTCGATCCAGTCCTCGGGCAGGCGCTCGCCGCCTTGCGTCAGATGTCGGAAGAGCTCGCCGAGGAGGTTCGTGTGTTCCTCGGTCATCGTTTTGCGGAAGTCGGGCACTTGGCACACTTCCCACAAGAGCTTGACGCGTGCCGGCGCGTGCAGACGCGGCAGGAACTCCGATCGCTGCCCCAGGGTCAGCAGGGCGAGCTGATCGTCCTGTTCGCGCACGCGTTGCAACGCCGTGTGCGGCGGCAGCGTGTTGAGCGACGCGAGCAGCGCCTCGACTGAGCGGAAATCGAGGTCGGAATTGCGCCATTGCACGTCGCGCAGCGGATCGAAACGATGGTTCTCGATCGCCTCGACGGTTTCCGGCTCCAACCCGCCGACATCGATCGTCGTGCCGAACGTGCCGTCGTTCATGTGCCGTCCGGCGCGGCCGGCGATCTGCGCCAGCTCGACATTGCGCAGGGGGCGCGACATGCGCCCGTCGTACTTGCGCAGGGAGGCGAACCAGACGTGGTTCACGTCCATGTTGAGGCCCATGCCGATGGCGTCGGTGGCGACCAGATACTCGACCTCGCCCGACTGGAACATGTCGACCTGGGCGTTGCGGGTACGCGGGCTGAGGGCGCCCATGACAATGGCGGTGCCGCCGCGCTGGCGGCGGATCAGCTCGGCGATCGCATAGACTTCGTTGGCGGAGAAGCCGACGACGGCGGATCGACGCGGCAGGCGCGTCGCCTTCTTCGGCCCGACATAGCTCAGCTTGGAGAAGCGCGGCCGCGCCACGACGTCGATATCGGGCAACAAGCGGTTCAAGACCGGGCGGATCGTGTCCGCTCCCAAAAGCATGGTCTCGTTCGTGCCGCGCGCGTGCAAAAGCCGGTCGGTGAAGAAATGCCCGCGCTCGGGATCGGCAGCCATCTGGATCTCGTCGACGGCGAGGAACGAAACCGACCGCTCGACCGGCATCGATTCGACCGTGCAGACGAAGTAGCGCGCGCCCGGCGGCGCGATCTTCTCTTCGCCGGTGATCAGAGCGACCTGGTGCGCGCCCTTGATCTTCACGATGCGATCATAATTCTCGCGCGCCAGCAGGCGCAGCGGAAAGCCGATCATGCCCGACTCGTGGCCGAGCATGCGTTCGATCGCGAGATAGGTCTTGCCGGTATTGGTGGGGCCGAGGACCGCGGTCAGGCGGCCGGCAGCGCTGCTCAGCGACATGAGGCCACCTTCGCGCGCGTCTGCGGCCGAAGCAAGGCCGCGTACGGAAGCCGACCTAGCCCGTGGCCATCGGCTCGAGCTTGTTGCAGCCGAGTATCGGGCCCTGCTCCGCACACTGCACCAGCACCGCCAGCCCCTGGTCGGGCATGAAGCGGTCCGGCGCCACCGTCCACTGCGCGGCCAGGCCGTCCCAGCGGCCCAGCACTTCGAAATGGCGCACGACGTTGAAGTTCTCGAGCGTGCGACCGTCGTTCTCGCCGGCGTGCACCGGTGTGCTGTGCCGACGATCGTAGACGGCAAAGACGATGTCGGCCGGCCCCTTCTCGAGCTTGAAGGGGGCGAGCTTGATCGTGAGGGCCTCACCAGGTGGCAGGATCAACTGCGGGGTCGCGCGCCTCGGGGACTGGCGCTCGGCCTTCGCCAACAGCTTCTCGATCGGTCCGATAGCGGTACCCGGATCGTGGGCGATGCCGTCGACCACCATCTCGGGCGTATAGACGTAACGTTGCTTCAGGGCGCGCGCATAGCTGCGCTGGCGTGCCGTCGTTGCGGCGGTCGCAAAGCGATCCTTCCAGCCGATATAGTCCCAGTAGTCGACATGGTACGACAGGGCGACGATATCGGGCCGCCGCGCCAGCGCGCCCAGCAGCCGATCGGCGGGTGGACACGAACTGCATCCCTGCGAACTGAACAACTCGACAGCCCACGGTCCGGACGAGGTCTCGCGCGCCGCGACGGGGCCGCGACGGCCGGCGAGAAAAGCAGCGCCCGTGACTGACACCCCCCCGACGAGGAGCGCACGCCGGCCGGGCATGGAAAAGGTCGGCATGGCGCAGAACATGACCATGCCCATGGACACGAGCCAATCAACAAACGGTTAACGGCGGCTGGACTCCGGCAAGGTAACAATATAACAAAATGACGGATGCATACACCTATGTCTCCCGGCACGGCCTTGCTCGCGATGAGCGCGACAAGCCGCATGGCTACAGCTCTGGCGATCGCCGCCGTGCTGTGGCTGTGCGTCTGGGCTGCTGTATGAGATGCCGATGAGCGCCGCGCTTCGCCTGGTCGACGTCACGGTGAGCTACGATCGCCATCCCGCCGTGCACCACGTCTCGGTCGAAATTCCCGCCGGCGAGATGACGGCCATCGTCGGTCCCAACGGCGCCGGCAAGAGCACCCTTCTCAAGGCGCTGCTCGGCCTCGCGCCACGCGTCGAAGGCCGCATCGACTGCGCAGCACGCCGTGTCGCCTACCTGCCGCAGCAGGCCGAGATCGATCGCAGCTTCCCGATTTCGGTTTTCGACACGGTGCTGCTCGGCCGGTGGACGCGGTTCGGCGGCTTCGGTGCGGCCGGGCCGGCGGACGTCCATGACGCGGACCGTGCGATCGCAGCGGTCGGGCTTGTGGGTTTCGAGCGCCGCCCGATCGACACGCTCTCGGTCGGACAGTTCCAGCGCGTGCTGTTCGCGCGGCTGCTGCTGCAGGACGCCGATCTCGTGCTGCTCGATGAACCGTTCGCCGCCATCGACGCCAAGACGGTTGGCGACCTCATGGAGGTGATCAGGCGCTGGCACGCCGAGAAGCGCACCGTCGTGGCGGTATTGCACGACCTCGACCAGGTGCGTCGCGATTTTCCCAATACTCTCCTGCTCGCACGCGGGCTGGTCGATGCCGGGCCCACACAGCGCGTCCTGTCGGCCGAGAACCTCCTCCGCGCGCGCGCCATGGCCGAGGCGTGGGACGAGCATGCCGGCGCCTGCGAGGTGCCGGTGGCACTGAGCGCGTGATCGCGCATCCATGCTCTACGACACGCTGATCGGACCTTTCGCCGATTTCGGCTTCATGCGTCGGGCGCTGGTCGCGAGCCTCGCGCTGTCGGTGGGTGGCGCCTCGATCGGCGTGTTCCTGATCCTGCGGCGGATGACCCTGATGGGGGATGCGCTGTCACATGCGTTGCTGCCGGGAGCGGCCCTCGGCTTCCTGCTCGGCGGCCTTTCCCTGCCGGCGATGAGTCTTGGCGGCTTCGTCGCCGGCGTCGCCACGGCGCTCGCGTCGGGCGCCATCGCCCGCTTCACCAGGATGCGCGAGGATGCGAGCTTCGGTGCGGCCTATCTCACTTCGCTGGCACTCGGCGTGATGATCGTCTCCCTTCGCGGCTCGGCGGTCGACCTGATGAACATTCTGTTCGGTACAATCCTCGCCGTCGACAACACCGCGCTCTATCTCGTGGCGGCCACCACGACCTTGACGCTGGTCGGTCTTGCCGCGATCTATCGGCCGCTGGTCGTGGAGTGCTTCAATCCCGGGGTCCTGGCGGCGATGGGCGTGCGCGGCGCGTTCTACCACCATCTCTTCCTGGGGCTTGCCGTGCTGAACATGGTGGCGGCGTTCCAGGCACTCGGCACTCTGATGGCGCTCGGCCTCATGCTCTTGCCCGCGGTCGCCGCTTCGTTCTGGGCGCGCGAGGTCTGGTCGATGACCGCGGTCGCGGCGCCCATGGCCTTCCTGTCGGCGACGATCGGGCTTCTGGTCTCGTTCCATGCCGGGTTGCCATCCGGCCCGGTGATCGTTCTGGTGGCGAGCGTTTTCTTCCTGGGCTCGTTGCTGCTCGGTTCGCATGCCTCGATTCGGGCGAGGCTGTCGCATCCGGTCCATCTTCGCGGCTAATCGCGGCTCATGTCGTTGGACAGCAACGCTGCCGTCGTGCTGGCGGCCTTCGCGATCGGTGCGATCTTCGGGGCGCTCGCACGCTGGTCGGGCTTCTGCATGCGCGGCGCGGTCGAGGATGGGCTTAACCTGCCGGAGGCCCCGCGGCTCCTCGTGCTCGCCGCGGGCGGCAATCTGCGCGCGATCGTCTCGTTCATGGTCTTCGCGCTCGTCGCCTACGCCACCGTCCGCGGCATCCTGGCACCGCCGCGCAGCCTGCTCATGTTGGCAACTTCGGCCGCGCTCGGCGATCGGACATTGCCGCTCGCCATTGGCTCGGTCTTTGCAGCCGCTGCAACCATGTTCTCTGTCCGGCATCGCGTGCCGGCCCGGTACCTCGTGGCAGGTGCACTGATCGGATTGCTGGTCCCGGCCGGCTATCTCGTGACGACCGTGCTGGGAGGCGACGACTTCGATCCGTCGATGGTCGAGAGCATCAATGTCACGCGTGCCGGCGGCGACGCACTGGTCTATCTGCTGATCTGGACTGGCGCAAAGCTCAATTTCGGTATTGCCTTCGTCGGCGGGATCGTGGGGCCGGAGCTGCCGCGATCGTGGGCGCGCAGGGCGACTTCAAGCTGGTGGGCTTCGAGCGGCCTGTCGATATGCTGTGCCATGCCCTGGGTGGCGCGATGATGGGCATCGGCGGCGTGCTCGCGCTCGGTTGTACGATCGGCAATGGATTGACCGGCGTGGCGTCGCTCGCACCCGCGTCGTTCATCGCGGTGCCGGCCATGGTGCTGGCCGCCGCGGCGACCATGAAATGGCGATGGCGGAGGCAAGCATGAGCAGTTCACCGGTTGCGGGTGTCGCGCTGAGGACGGTCACGGCCAACAACATCCAGATGCGCTATGCCGAGGCTGGCAGTGGGCCGCTGGTTCTGTTCTGCCACGGCTGGCCGGAGAGCTGGTATTCCTGGCGCCATCAATTGACGGACGTGAGCGCCGCCGGCTTTCGCTGCGTTGCCCCCGACATGCGCGGCTATGGCGGCACCGATGCTCCCGAGCCGATCGATCAGTACACGCTCCTCCAGCTCGTGGGCGACATGGCCGAGCTCACCAGGGTACTGGGGGAAACGAAGGCGGTGATCGTCGGTCACGATTGGGGTGCGCCGGTGGCGTGGCACGCGGCGCTTTGGCGGCCCGACCTCTTTCCGGCGGTGTGCGCCATGAGCGTGCCCTACGCGCCGCCCGGCCATGTCGACATCCTGACCGCGCTCGACAAGCTCGGCATCCACGATTTCTACCTGCAGTATTTCCAGAAGCCGGGCGTGCCGGAGGCCGAGTTGCAGGCCGATGTCGGAGGCGCACTGCGACGGCTCTACTTCACCGCGAGCGGGGATTACACCGAGAAGGGCAAGGGCTTCGCCCGTCTGACGACCGGCACCTTGCTCGGCAACACGGTCGATCCGCCGGCGCTGCCGGCGTGGCTGCGTCCGGAGGATCTCGAGTACTACACGCAGGAGTTTTCACGCACCGGTTTCCGCGGCGGGCTCAACTGGTATCGCAACCTGCGGCGCAACTGGGAGCTCAGCGCGCCCTGGCGCGGCCAACCGATCCGCCAACCCTCGTTGTTCATCGCCGGCAGCCGCGACGGCGTCCTCAAGTTTCCAGCCGCGCAAGGCCACCTCGACGCCTATCCAAAGAACCTGCCGGGTTTGCGCGGCAGCCACATTCTCGAGGGCGCCGGCCACTGGGTGCAGCAGGAGCGGCCGGACCAGGTCAACCGCCTGCTGATCGGATTTCTGAAGGGACTTTGAACCGGTGGACCGCTCCTACTTCTTCTCCTCGAACTTGAGCGCGGCGCCGTTCATGCAATAGCGTTGGCCGGTCGGCTGCGGACCATCCGGGAAGACATGACCGAGATGGCCGCCGCACTTCGCGCAATGGGCCTCGATACGGGTCATGAAATGGCTCTTGTCGGTCGAGGTGCCGACCGCATCGGGCATTGGCGCCCAGAAGGAGGGCCAGCCCGAGCCGCTTTCATACTTGGTCGAGGAGTCGAACAACGGCTCGCCGCAGCCGGCGCAGCGGAAGACGCCCGTGCGCTTCTCGTTGTTCAGCGGGCTGGTGAAGGGCCGCTCCGTGCCGTGCTCACGCAATACATGATGCTGCAGCGGATCGAGTTCCTTGCGCCATTCGGCATCGCTCTTGTCGATGGGGGCCTTGTCATTCATGTTGTCCTCCGATGTCGCGCCGCCGATGTGGCGATGATCCCGCCTCATACAAGCCCGCGCAACTCGGCTGTCGCGACCGAGAGCATGGCGAGGTCGAGCGGGCCGGTTCCGAGTTCGTCTCTCAGCCGATCGACGCGCTCCAGCGCAAGCCTGCGGCCTTCGCTCCAGCGCGCTAGGGCGGTATCGACATCAGCGGCTCCTTGCGCCCCTGCGGCGCGCAGGACCGAAGCCAGCAGATCGGCATGCAGCGCAGCAAGGTCGTCGAGCATGGACAGCGCCGCCTGCGAAGGCCACTGCCCTTCTCGCGGCAGCTTGTGGGCGCCGTTGGCGAGCGCGGCCAGCGACAGCCGCTCGCCCAGCCGAAAGTAGAGACGCGCGGCCTCTTCGATGCTGCAGCCGTTGGTGCGGGCGGCTTGCATCAGGTCGCCGGCCGCGGCCAGGGTGTCGAGCGCTGCGGCCCGGCGGGCGATCGTCGGCGGAGCGCCCAGCGCCTCGAAGGCCGCGGCGCGTTCGTCCAATGCCGCGCTTTCCGCCGGACCGATCAGCGCCGACGGCAGGTCGCCGAGCGCGGCAACGGCGGCACCGAGCGAGTTGGTCGCCGCGATCGTGTCGAGCGGCTGCGGCAGACGGCGCAGCGTCCACTGGACGGTGCGCGTCACGAAGCGTTCGGAGGCGACCAGCATGCGGGTCTGCGCTTCCGCCTTGAGCGTCTCGTCGAGCGCCTCGACGCCCGTCCAGAGGTCGCGCAGCTTCCATGCATCGCGCACTACGGCGAAGGCGCGGGCGATGGCATCGCCTGTCGCTCCGGTGCGCTGGCCGACGCTTCTCACGAAGGTGGGGCCGCAACGATTGACCAGCGAGTTCACGACCTGCAGCGTCACGATCTCGCGCCGCAGCCGGTGATCGCGGAGGACGTCCCCGAACCGATCTTGCAGTGTCGTGGGGAAGTAGCGCAGCAGCTCGCCCACCAGCAGCGGATCGTCGGGCAGGTCCGAGTCGAGAATCTGGTCGGTGAGGTCGATCTTGGCATAGGCCAGCAGCACCGAGAGCTCGGGCCGGGTCAGATACTGCCGGTTCTGCGCGCGGACCCGCATGGCTGCCGTATCGGGCAGGGACTCGACGGTGCGGTCGAGCCGGCCCTGGCGCTCCAGGGCGCGCATGAAGCGCTCGAGGCGATCGTGCTCCTCGCCGGCCTGTGCCACCGAGACACTGATCGCCTGACTTTGCTGGTAGTTGTTCCGCAGGACCAGAGTCGCGACCTCTCCGGTCATGCCGAACAGCAGCGCATCGCGATCGGCCACCGTCAGCTCGCCGCGCTCGATCGCCGCGCCGGTCGCTATCTTGATGTTGACCTCGTGATCGGAAGTGTCGACGCCGGCCGAATTGTCGAGCGCGTCGGTGTTGATCTTGCGGCCGGCGCGCGCGGCTTCGATGCGGCCGCGCTGGGTGACGCCGAGGTTGGCGCCCTCGCCTACGACCCGCGCGCGAAGGTCGGCGGCATTGACGCGCAGCGCGTCGTTTGCGCGGTCGCCGGCATCGGCATTGGTCTCGCCCGAGGCCTTCACGTAGGTGCCGATGCCGCCGAAATAGAGCAGGTCGACCGGCGCCTTCAGAATGGCGCGCATCAGGTCGACCGGCGTCAGCGCCGGCTGCTCGACGCCCAGAACGGTACGCGCCTCGTCGGAGAGCGTGATCGACTTGGCGGTCCGCTCGTAGATGCCGCCACCTGGCGAGAGCAAGGCCTTGTCGTAATCCATCCAGGAGGAGCGCGGCAGATCGAACAGGCGCTTGCGTTCGGCCCAGCTCGCGGCGGGATCCGGCGCGGGATCGACGAAAATGTGGCGGTGATCGAAGGCGGCGACCAGCCTGATCTGCTGCGACAGAAGCATGCCGTTGCCGAACACGTCGCCCGACATGTCGCCGACGCCCGCGACCGCGAACGGTGTACGCTGGATATCGGTGCCGAGTTCGCGGAAGTGCCGCTTGACCGACTCCCAGGCGCCGCGCGCGGTGATGCCCATCTTCTTGTGGTCGTATCCCGCCGAGCCGCCCGATGCGAAGGCGTCGTCGAGCCAGAAACGGTACTCGCGCGCCAGCTCGTTGGCGACGTCCGAGAAGGTAGCCGTTCCCTTGTCGGCCGCGACGACGAGGTAGGGATCGTTGCCGTCGTGTCGCACGACGTCGGGCGGCGTCACGATCGCGCCACCGGCGTAGTTGTCGGTGAGATCGAGCAACCCGCGGATCAGGGTCTGGTAGCAACCGACGCCTTCCGCCTGGATCTGCTCGCGCGTGCCGCCCGCCGGCGGCCGCTTGACGTAGAAGCCGCCCTTCGAGCCGGTCGGCACGATCACGGCATTCTTCACGATCTGGGTCTTCATCAGGCCCAGGATCTCGGTCCGGAAGTCCTCGCGGCGGTCCGACCAGCGGATGCCGCCGCGCGCCACGCGGCCGCCGCGAAGATGGATGCCCTCCATGCGCGGGCTGTAGACGAAGATCTCGACCATCGGCCGCGGCGCCGGCAAATCATCGATGGCGCGGCTGTCGATCTTGAAGGAGATCCACGCCTTCGGTGCGCCGTTTGCGTCCTTCTGCCAGTAGTTGGTGCGCAGGCTGCAATGCACGGCATTGAGAAAGCGCCGCAGGATGCGATCCTCGTCGAGCGTCGTCACATAGTCGAGCGCGTTGGATAGCGCTGCCTCGATGGCTTCAAGGCGCGCCTTGCGGGAGTCGGCGTCGGGCCCGCCGAGCTCCGGATCGAAGCGGGCGATGAAGAGATCGACCATGCCGCGTGCGATTGCCGGGTAGGCGATCAGTGCACGTTCCATATAATCCTGGCTGAACGGAATGCCGGCCTGGCGCAGATACTTGGTGTAGGCGCGCAGCAGCGCCACTTCGCGCCAGGCGAGGTCTGCGCACAGCACCAGCCTGTTGAGTCCGTCATTCTCCAGCCCTCCTGACCAGAGACGATCGAGCGTCTCGGCAAAGCGCGGGCCCACTGCATCGAGATCGACCGCCGACCTGTCGGCCGTCTCGACGCTCAGCACCTGCAGTGCGACCCCCTCGCCTCCTTCGGCGACGCGCAGCATGAACGGCACTTCGCTCAACACCCGCAAACCGAGATTCTCGGCCAGTGGCAGGATGTCGGACAAAGCGAGAGGCTCGCTGGGATGAAAAAGACGGACGGTGAAGCGGTACGGCGGCAGGCCGGGCTCGCGGCCGAGCCGCACGCCGAACGGCGCGCCGGAAAAAGCCGCCTGCAACGGCTCGATATCGGCCACCGCCTGGCCGGCATCGAAGCTGTCGCGGTAGATCGCGGGGAAGTAGCTGCGCCAGTGGCGCGCAGTGGCCCGGCCTTCGGCATCGCCCAACGTCGCCTGCAGGACGATGCGCAGGCGGTCGCTCCACGACGTCGCGGCATCGATCAGCGCCTGCTCGAGGACAGCGAGATCGGGCGTCGGACTGTCGGGCCGGTCGAGCTTCAGCGTGTACAGGGCGCGGGCCAGCGCCGACTCATCGCTGCTCGAAGCGGTGACCGAGGTCACCTTGCCGTGCCAGGCCTCCTGCAGGAGATAGGTGAAGCGGTCGCTCAGGGCCGCATCGAAGCGCTCGCGCGGCGCAAAGACGAGGCACGTCGCGAAGCGCCCAACCGCGTCGCGCCGCGTGAACAGCGCTACGCGCCGGCGCTCCTGCAACTGCAGGATGCCGAGCGCATGCTTGTAGAGAGTGTCCTCGTCGATCTGGAAAAGTTCATCGCGGGGATACGAGTCGAGGATCGCCAGCAACGCCTTGCCGTCGTGGCTGTTGGGATCGAGGCCGGCACGCCGCAGCACGCTGTCGACCCGACCACGCAGCAGTGGAACCTCGCGCACCATGGCGTGGTAGGCCGTCGAGGTGAACAGGCCCACCAGCCGGCGCTCACCGGTGACCCGACCGTCGGCATCGTGGGTCTTCACGATGACGCAATCCATCGGCCCGCTGCGATGGACCAACGATGGCCGGTCGGTCCTGACGATCATGAGCGGCCGGGCACCGCGGGCGAAGCGCGACATCGCCTCGCCGCCGCCCAAGCCGCTTTCGAACAGGCGCACTTCGTCGCGGCGCAGGATGCCGAGCGCGGAGCCCGGCATCAGCTCGTAGCGGATGCCGCCGGGATGCCCGGGATCCTCGGCATAGCGGTAGCGGCGATGACCAAGGAAGGTGAAATGGTTCGATTCGAGCCAGCACAGGAATTCCTCCTGCTCGGCAAGCTCGGTGCCGTGGCCCGCCATCAGGTCTTCGAGGGCATCCAGACAGGCCTGGCGCATCGGCCGCCAGTCCTCGACGGCCATTCGCACCTCGCCCAGCACGCGGCTGAGGGCGGCGGCGAGATCGTCGAGCTGCGCGCGCTCGGCTTGCCGGTCGATCTCGATATGCATCATCGATTCCGGCCGGGTCCGTTGCCCGACCTCGGCCGTCACCTCGACGAGGTCGCCGTCGAGGTCGCGGCGGGCGCCCATTACCGGATGTGCGAGCAGATGAACGGCGATTTCGCGACGATTGAACTCGTTGCTGATGGAATCGACCAGGAACGGCATGTCGTCGTTGACGATCTGGACGATGGTATGCCGGCTTTCGAAGCCGTGGTCGACGATCGTGGGATTGAATACCCGGACCTTGGCGACGCCGGGCAGGCGCCGTCGGGCAAAGGCGAGAAGGCAGGCCGCGGCAGCGGCGCGCTGCTCCACCGGCGCGGCGCCGAGATCCTTGTCGGCCACCCGCTGGTAAAGCCGATGGGCGAACTGGGCCGTCCCCTCGCTGCCGGAGCTCGCCGCCGCGGCCATGCAAATGGCCTCAAGCTCTGAAATGCGCGGTGCGAATGCTGTGGCCATCGGCTCCATTCCATCTTGCGGCGGCATCGCGATGGTACGCCGCTCCGTGACGATCTGACGACGAAGAGTTGGTGATCGCAGAAGTGCCTATCAGGTCGGCCCTTTCGGCCGGTGTTCCGACGATGGCAGGCCGAATCGCTGCGGTTTCTGTTTCAGAGCCAAAGATTCCGTGGCGAAGCGCGTTTTGTTCTCCTCCGATGCTGCACGCGCGAAGCCCCCGACAGAATTGTGATTTGGAAATTCGTACCGCAGTTTTTCCGTTCTTTTACAAGGAGATACTTGCCAACTCTTCAGATTCACAATTGGCGTATAAATTTGCCGATGACAGACGTCGTCCCACGGTTATCATCAAGGAATAGTGGGGCCACAGAAACAGGTCCCAACATGTAGGTATCTTCCACAGACTGTCTTATCCACAGGTGTGGACAAGAACAAAAAGGGGGCCGCAAGTGTTTGATGTCGTTCAAGTTCGAAGCGGTGCGCGTGTTGTTACCGACTCCTCTCGGGACTCCCGCCTGACGGCCTTTGGCAAGGCTACCTTGACCGACCGGTATCTTCTGCCGGGCGAGAGCTACCAGGACATGTTCGCCAGGGTCGCGTCGGCCTACGCCGACGACGATGCCCACGCCCAGCGCCTCTACGACTACATCGGCAATCTCTGGTTCATGCCGGCAACCCCCGTGCTCAGCAACGGCGGCACCCAGCGCGGACTGCCGATCTCCTGCTTCCTGAACGAGGCGACCGACTCGCTCGAGGGCATCGTGGGCCTCTGGAACGAGAATGTCTGGCTGGCAGCGCGCGGCGGCGGCATCGGCTCCTACTGGGGCAATCTGCGCTCGATCGGCGAGAAGGTCGGCATGAACGGCAAGACCTCCGGTGTCGTGCCCTTCATCCGCGTGATGGATTCACTCACGCTCGCCATCTCCCAAGGCTCGCTGCGGCGCGGCTCGGCGGCAGTCTATCTGCCGGTCAGCCATCCCGAGATCGAGGAGTTCATCGAGATCCGCCGTCCCACCGGCGGCGATCCCAACCGCAAGGCGCTCAATCTCCATCATGGCCTCCTGATCTCCGACGCTTTCATGCGCGCGGTCGAGAACGACGAGGAGTGGGCGCTGACCAGCCCCAAGGATGGCGTGGTCCTGCGCAAGATCTCGGCGCGGCATCTCTGGATCCGCATCCTGACGGCGCGCGTCGAGACCGGCGAGCCGTACCTGATCTTCGTCGATCACGTGAACAAGGCGCGGCCCGAGCATCACAAGCTTGCCGGACTAGAGGTCAAGACCTCCAACCTGTGCAGCGAGATCACGCTGCCGACCGGCGTCGATCGCGACGGCAAGCAGCGCACCGCCGTGTGCTGCCTCTCCTCGCTCAATCTCGAGACCTATCTCGAATGGCACGAGCATCCGACCTTCATCGAGGACGTGATGCGCTTCCTCGACAACGTCCTGCAGGGTTTCATCGACAATGCCGGCAGCGACTTCGCCCGCGCGACCTACGCCGCCATGCGCGAGCGCTCGGTCGGCCTCGGCGTCATGGGCTTCCATTCCTTCCTGCAGCAGAACAACATCCCGATCGAGGCGGTGATGGCGAAGGTGTGGAACAAGAAGATGTTCAAGCACATCCGCGGCCAGTGCGATCTCGCCTCGAAGACTCTTGCCCGGGAGCGTGGCGCCTGCCCGGACGCGGCCGATTTCGGCATCGAGGAGCGCTTCTCGCACAAGCTCGCGATCGCGCCCACGGCCTCGATCTCGATCATCTGCGGCGGCGCGTCGCCCGGCATCGAGCCGTCGGCGGCCAACGTCTACAACCACAAGACCCTCTCGGGCTCCTTCGTGGTGCGCAATCCCTACCTTGAGAAGGTGCTGGCCGCGAAGGGCAGGAACGACGAGGACACCTGGACCTCGATCATGACGACCCAGGGCTCGGTGCAGCATCTCGACTTCCTCGACGATCACGAGAAAGCGGTGTTCAAGACCGCGTTCGAGATCGATCAGCGCTGGCTGGTCGAGCATGCGGCCGACCGCGCGCCATTCATCTGCCAGAGCCAGTCGCTCAACCTCTTCCTGCCGGCCGATGTGCACAAGCGCGACCTGCACCAGATCCACCTGATGGCCTGGAAGCGCGGCGTTAAGAGCCTCTATTACTGCCGCTCGCTTTCCATCCAGCGCGCCGAGACCGTGTCGAACGACGCCGTCGTCGCGCCAGTCGGCGATCAAGCTCTTTCAGCCCAAAGACTCGACGCCCCCACGCCTCTGCCGGCCGGCACGCCGCCGGTCGGCGAGGCCAACAACTACGATGCCAATAACTACGAGGAATGCCTGAGCTGCCAGTAGACCGATCCGTGCCTGCCCGAAAATTCAGTTGCTCTTCGTTGATGTGAACATGCCATGTCCCTGCTCGACGCCAAGCCGATCTACAAGCCGTTCCACTATCCCTGGGCCTACGATGCCTGGCTGACGCAGCAGCGCATCCATTGGCTGCCGGAGGAGGTGCCGCTGGCCGACGACGTCAAGGACTGGCGCAACAAGCTGTCCGAGAGCGAGCGCCATCTTCTGACGCAGATCTTCCGCTTCTTCACCCAGGCCGATGTCGAGGTGAACAACTGCTACATGCGGGCCTATGCGCGGGTCTTCAAACCGACCGAGGTGCAGATGATGCTGGCGGCCTTCTCGGCCATGGAGACGGTGCACATCGCCGCCTACAGCCACCTGCTCGACACGATCGGCATGCCCGAAGCCGAGTACTCGGCCTTTCTCCATGTCAAGGAGATGAAGGACAAGTACGACTACATGCAGGGCTTCACGGTCGACTCGAAGGCCGGAATCGCCAAGACGCTCGCGGTGTTCGGCGGCTTCACCGAGGGCCTGCAGCTCTTCGCCTCCTTCGCCATGCTGATGAACTTCCCGCGCTTCAACAAGATGAAGGGCATGGGCCAGATCATCTCGTGGTCGGTGCGCGACGAGACCCTGCACTGCAATTCGATCGTTCGCCTCTTCCGCACCTTCATCCAGGAGAACCCGGAAGTCTGGACGGAGGAGCTGCAGCGCGAGCTCTATATCGCCTGCTCGACGATCGTCGACCATGAGGACGCCTTCATCGACCTCGCTTTCGGGCTCGATGGCATCGAGGGCATGACCGCCACCGATGTGAAGCGCTACATCCGCTTCATCGCCGACCGGCGCCTCACCCAGCTCGGCCTGCAGCCCATCTACCGCAAGGACGCGAAAAATCCGCTGCCGTGGATGGACCAGATGCTGAACGCCATCGAGCACACCAACTTCTTCGAGAACCGCGCCACCGAATACTCCAAGGCTTCCACGCGCGGCACCTGGGAGGAGGCGTTCGGTTAGCACTCCGGCGATTGTGGCATCTCGAGCGCAGCGAGAGATCCTCAATCGACGCCGCGAAAGATCCCTCGCGGCGTTCGGGATGACACCGCTCGACCGCAAATCGAATCGTCGCTAGACCGCCTCATGCCCAGCCGCCGGCGTGCGGCAGGACGTGGCCGGTGATGAAGCCCGCGCCGTCGGAGCAGAGGAAGCAGATCGCCGCGCCGAGCTCGGTGTCCTTGCCCAGCCGGCCGAGCGGGATCTGCGCCGTCATCTTGGCCATCGCTTCCTGGTTGGCGAGCAGGGCCGGCGGGAAGTAGTCGGGGTTCTCGACATAGTTCGAGCCGACGGCATTCACGGTGATGCCGTCGCGGCCGAGCTCCCTGGCCAACGAGTTCACGAGTCCGTTGGCGGCGGCGCGCGCCGAGACATAGGGCGCATAGTTCGCGATGCCGCGCAGTGGCGCGGCCGACGAGACGAAGACGATGCGGCCCGACTTGCGTTTGCGCATCGAGGGAGCCACGAGCTGGACGAGCCGAAACGGCACCATCGCCATCGCCTCGAAGGCGGCGCGGTAGTCGTCGAGCCGCGCTTCGGCCAGCGGGGCGCGCAAGGCCGGATAGGCATCGTTGTTCACCAGCGCGTCGATATGGCCGTGCCGCTTCAGCGCCAGCTCGACCATGGTGGCGGGATCGATCGCCGCCAGTGCATGGGCGCCGGGAAACTGGCTCTCGTACCTGCGGCGCGCGCTCGGAGCCTCGAAGGAGGGATCGTGCGCCAGCACCGTCGCCCCCTGCGCGAGGGCGACCCCGGTGGTGCCGTGGCCTGCGAACTTCTCGACGTTGGTGATGAGCAGCACCCGGTCTTTCAGCAGCATGGCGATTCCTCTAGGTTGCGCCCCATGATCGAGCCCGATCCTAGCGCGTCGCCCTCCGCGGGGGAGGCCCCGACGGACGTCCCGCCCACCGGTTCGCCTGCCGGGGCGGCAGGGAAGGAAGCGCTGGCCTCGTTCGGCTACCGCGACGTGCCCAAGGCCGAGAAAGCCGGCCTGGTGCGCGAGGTATTCGAGAGCGTGGCGCCGCGTTACGACCTGATGAACGATCTGATGTCGGGCGGCGTGCATCGTCTTTGGAAGAATGCGCTGGTCGATGTCGTGAACCCGCGGCCGGGCGAGAAGCTGCTCGACGTGGCAGGCGGCACCGGAGACGTCGCCTTCCGGCTCGTGAAGCGCGTCGTGGAGAAGGGCGCCAGGCACGCCGACGTCACCGTGTGCGACATCAATCCCGCGATGCTGAAGGTGGGACGCGATCGTGCCGTCGATCGCGGCCTGCTGCGCGGGATCGCCTGGACGACCGGCGATGCCGAGAACCTGCCGTTTCCGGATCGCTCCTTCGATGCCTATACGATCGCCTTCGGGCTGCGCAACGTCACCGACATCGACCGGGCGCTGCGTGAGGCGTGGCGCGTGCTGAAGCCGGGCGGACGCTACCACTGTCTGGAGTTCAGCAAAGTCGGCTCGGCGCCGATCGGTCGCGTGTACGACGCCTACTCCGAGCGCGCTCTGCCGTTCTTCGGCCGCATCGTGGCACGCGATCTCGAGTCCTACCGCTACCTGCATGAAAGCATCCGCCGCTTCCCCGCGCAGCGCGCGCTTGCGGAGCGTCTCGGCCGTGCCGGCTTCGCGCAGGTCGCCTGGCGCAACATGACGCTCGGCGTGGTCGCCCTGCATTCGGGCTGGCGAATCTGAATGTTCCGGGCGCTGCGCAACGGCTGGCGTCTGCTGCGGATGGCGCTCACCTTCGCCCGACACGATGCTCTGTTTCCGCTCGAGACGCTGGCGATCGCACCGGCGCTGGTGGCCTGGGCGAGGCTGTTCGCCGCGCGCCGTCATACGCGCCGGCCGGGCGAGCGGCTGGCGATTGCGCTGCAGGAGCTGGGCCCGTCCTTCATCAAGCTGGGACAGGCGCTCTCGACGCGCGCCGACCTCCTGAGCGAGGAGGTAGCCGCCGATCTGGCGCGCCTGCAGGATCACCTGCCGCCGTTTTCGGGAGAGGAGGCGCGGCGCACTGTCGAGGCCGAGCTGGGACGACCGGTCGATCAACTCTTCTCGCGCTTCGACGACGCGCCGGTAGCCGCGGCCTCGATCGCCCAGGTTCATTTTGCCGTCACTTCCGACGGCCGCGCTGTCGCCGTGAAGGTGCTGCGACCGGGCATCGAGGCGGCTTTCGCGCGCGACCTCGACCTCTTCTACTGGATGGCCGAGCTCGTCGAGCGCACCCAGCCGCGCTTCCGGCGGCTGAAGCCGATCGAATCGGTCAAGGCCTTCGCCGACGTGGTGCGGGTCGAGATGGACCTCCGCATGGAGGCCGCGGCGGCGCAGGAGCTGGGCGAGAACTTCCTCGACGATCCGAGCTATCGCGCACCCGAGATCGACTGGGACCGCACGGCCCAGCGCGTGCTCACGCTGGAGCGCGTCGACGGCACGCCGATCGGCGACCGCGACGCCATCGTCGCCGCCGGTCACGATCCCGACGCCATCATGAAGAAGAGCGCGGAGGCGTTTTTCTATCAGGTGTTCCGCGACGGCTTCTTTCATGCCGACATGCATGGCGGCAACGCCTTCGTCGATCGCGCCGGCCGCATC
Source organism: Reyranella sp. (assembly GCF_036558665.1). Taxonomy (GTDB): domain Bacteria; phylum Pseudomonadota; class Alphaproteobacteria; order Reyranellales; family Reyranellaceae; genus Reyranella. The sequence goes on from NZ_DATBFE010000036.1 coordinate 27,172, forward strand.
GTGCCAGTCGATTTCGGCATCATGGGGCGAATCGACGAGGACACGCGTGGCTACCTCGCCGAGCTGCTGGTCGCTTTCCTGCGGCGCGACTATCGGGCGGTGGCCGAGGTGCAGTTCCGCGCCGGCTACGTGCCGTCCAACCAGTCGCTCGAGATGTTCGCGCAAGCCTGCCGCTCGATCGGCGAGCCGATCTTTGGCAAGCCGAGTCACGAGATTTCCATCGCGCGCCTGCTTGCCCATCTTCTGCGCGTCACCGAGCAGTTCGAGATGGCGGTGCAGCCGCAGCTTCTCCTGCTGCAGAAGACCATGCTGATGGCCGAGGGCATGGGCACGCGACTCAATCCGATGGTCAATATCTGGGAGCTGGCGCAGCCGCTGATCGAAGACTGGATGGTCACGCATTTCGGTCCGCGCGCCACGATCGGCCGCGCCGGCCAGGATCTCGCGCAGGGGCTGCGCCGGCTGCCGCGCCTGATCGACAATCTGCATCTGGTGGCCGAACGCGAGCGCCGCAAGGCGGAGCAGGCGGACGCGCTGCCGGCGCCGCCGATCCGGGGCTGGCGGATCGTGCTGGTCGAGGTGATCGCGGTGACGGCACTGGTCCTGGCCGTGGTTGCGGTCGTCGAGGGTTGGGGCCGCTAGGCAGCGGATTTTCGTGGCCAAGGCCGCTGTGCTAGGCTCGCCGCCATGCTGAACGGCAAGCGAATCCTGTTGATCGTCGCGGGCGGTATCGCGGCTTTCAAGTCGCTCGAACTGATCCGCCTGCTGCGCAAGGAGGGCGCGTCGGTACGCTGTGTGTTGACCGATGCAGGTGCGAGATTCGTGACGCCGCTCTCGCTTCAGGCGCTCACGGAGGATCGGGTCTATGGCGACATGTTCTCGCTCACCGAGGAGAGCGAGATGGGCCATATCCAGCTCTCGCGCGACGCCGACCTGCTGGTCGTGGCGCCGGCGACCGCGGATCTGCTGGCGCGCATGGCGGCGGGCCTCGCCGACGATCTGGCCGCCACCGTCCTGCTCGCGACCGACAAGCCGGTGCTCGCTGCGCCGGCTATGAACGTGCGCATGTGGGCGCATGCTGCGACCGTGGCCAATGTCGAGACACTCAAGAAGCGCGGCATCGCCTTCGTCGGTCCTACCGATGGCGCGATGGCCTGCAACGAGTTCGGGCCGGGCCGCATGTCCGAGCCGGACGAGATCGCGGCCGCGATCGAGGCCATGCTCACCCGCGAGCGCCCGCTGGCGGGCAAGCGCGCACTCGTGACCTCGGGTCCGACACGGGAGGCGATCGATCCGGTGCGCTACATCTCCAATCATTCGTCGGGCAAGCAGGGCCATGCGATCGCGGCGGCGCTGGCGCGGCTCGGCGCCGAGGTGACGCTGGTATGCGGCCCGGTGACGGTCGCCGATCCCGTCGGCGTGAACACGGTGAAGGTCGACTCCGCCGACGAGATGCTCGCGGCCTGTCTTGGAGTGGGCGCGGTCGATGTCGCGGTCTGTGCCGCCGCAGTCGCCGACTGGAAGGCCGCGAGGAGCGCCGCGGGCAAGATCAAGAAGAAGCCGGGCGAGCCGCCCCCGGTCCTCGAATTGGCACCCAATCCCGATATCCTGGCGACATTGTCGAAGCCTGGTCCGAAGCGGCCGAAGCTGGTGGTGGGCTTCGCGGCCGAGACCGAGAATTTGGTGGCCAACGCCATCGACAAGCGCAAGCGCAAGGGCTGCGACTGGATCGTCGCCAACGATGTTTCGCCGGCGAGAGGGACATTCGGGGGAGAGCGCAATACCGTGCATCTGATCAGCGCCGAAGGTATCGAGGAATGGCCGACACTGGCCAAGGACGAGGTCGCCGTCCGGTTGGCAAGCCGGATCGCCGATCATCTCGGCCGCCCCCGGCCGGCGGCAGCGGCCGAATGACCGAGCGCATGATGCCGGGCGTCGAGACCGTCGAGATCGAGGTCGTTCGTCTGCCGCATGGCCGCGACCTCGAGCTTCCCGACTACGCGACAACCGCTGCGGCGGGAGCCGATCTTCTCGCCGCGATCGATCAGGATATCGAGCTGGGGCCGCTGGAACGCCGGGTCGTGCCGACCGGCATTGCCATCGCTCTTCCGGCAGGCTTCGAGGCGCAGGTGCGGCCGCGCTCCGGGCTCGCGGCCAAAAACGGCATCACCGTTGCCAATGCGCCGGGCACGATCGATGCCGATTATCGCGGCGAGGTCGGTGTGATTCTCGTCAATTTGAGCAAGGAGTCTTTCAAGCTTCGCCGCGGCATGAGAATTGCACAGCTGGTCGTGGCGCGGCACGCTCGGGCGGTCTGGCGGGAGGTGCCGGCGCTCGACGAGACGGCCAGAGGGGCCGGCGGCTTCGGATCGACCGGCGTCGGCGCGGGGTCGGCGCAGCGACCTTAGGGCCAAGGGGAAATCGGAGGAATGCCTCGGCTTAGCAAGAAAACCATGTTTGCGATCGAGGCGGTTCTCGATGTCGCCTGCCATGTCGGCGAGCACCCGGTGCGCAGCGGCGACATCACCGAGCGACAGCGCATTCCCAAGCGCTATCTCGAACAGGTTCTGCAACATCTGGTGCGCGCCGGCATCCTTGCCGGCAAGCGAGGGCCGCGTGGCGGCTATCGCCTGGGTCGCGACAAATCCCACATCACGCTGGGCGAGGTCGTGCGCGTGGTGCGCAGGCTCGAGGCCGAGACCGAGCCCAACGACCTGTCGGTCGGTTCGCCGCTGGCGCACGAGGTGGTATGGCCGATGTGGGAGAAGCTGCGCGACGACATGATGATGCACCTCGACACCATCACCATCGACGAACTCTGTCAGCGCGCCCATGCCAAAGGCCTCAATGTCGCGAGGGCGAAGCCGCAGCTACCCAGTCGGGTCGTGGTCTAGCAGTCCTTGCGCTATGCTCCGCCGCGTTCTGAAACGGAGGAGCTGATCATGGCCAAGGCGACGGCGAAGAAGGGCAGACCCAACCCGCGCAACAGGAAGCTCTACGACGAGGGCATGAAGCTTCGCAAAGCCGTGCTCGGCGCGGATTACGTCGACAATTCGATGGCCAATGCCGACGACTTCATGATGTCGTTCCAGGACGTCACCACGGAGTATTGCTGGGGCTACGTCTGGTCGCGGCCGGGCCTGCCGAAGAAGACCCGCTCGATGCTGAACCTTGCCATGCTGGCGGCTCTGAACCGCGGGCCCGAACTGAAACTGCACGTCAACG
>NZ_DATBFE010000037.1:0-3940 GCF_036558665.1 Reyranella sp.
TCGTTGCCGGGCACGGTCGCGATGATCCTGGCGAGATCCCATTCGCCTTTCGATTCCTCGGGCGTCTTGGCCTGCATGAGATACATGTCGCGGATCACCCGGCCGTCGGGGCGGATGCTGCCGTTCTTCGTCATGAAGTCGTTGATCGGCAGCTTCCGCATCTCGGCCAGCACCGCCTTGGCCTCGTCGGTGCCGGCGGCCTTCACCGCCTTCAGATAGTGCATCACGGCGCCGTAGGTGCCGGCCTGGATGAACGAGGGCGGCCGGCCGATCTCCTTGGTGAAGCGGTCGGTGAAGGCGCGCGCCTCGGGGTTCATGTCGTAGTAGAAGGGGCTCGCCAGCAGGAGCCCCTGCGCGATCTTGAGCCCGAGCCCGTGCACGTCGGGGAACATGGCGAGCGGCGCGCTGATCTTGACGCCGCGCCGGGCGAGGCCGAACTCGGCGGCCTGCTTGACGCCGTTGATGATGTCGTTGCCGCCGTCGGCGAAGATCAGCCCCTTGGCCTTCGAGGCCTCGGCCTGGACGATGTAGGAGGAGAAGTCCTGCGAGTTCAGGGGGTGGCGCGCCGAACCCAGCACCTTGCCGCCCGCCGCCTTGATGAAGCGCGTGGCGTCGGCCTCGATGGCGAGCCCGAAGGCGTAGTCGACGGTGACGAAGAACCACGAGTCGATGCCCTGTTTGGCGAGCGCGCTGACGATGGTCTTGGTCTGGCCGTAGGTGTCGTAGATCCAGTGGATGCTGTGCGAGCCGCACGACTTGCCGGTGAGCTCCGAGGTCGCCGCCGCGGTCGGCATGACGATGCGGTTCTTGTCGCCCGCCACCTTGACCAGGGCGAGCGCGATCGCCGAGTTGGGCACGCCGATCACGAGGTCGACGTTCTCGTCGTCGTACCAGCGCTTGGCGATGCCGACCCCGACATCGACCTTGCTCTGGAAGTCGGCGGTGGTGAGCTCGATCGGCTTGCCCAGCACCTGGCCGCCGAAATCCGCGATGGCGAACTTCACCGAGGCGACGTCGCCCGGGCCGGTGTTCTCGGCATAGGGGCCGGACATGTCGTCCAGCACGCCGATCTTCACCGCCTTGTTCTGGGCGAGTGCGGTGCCTGCGAGCAGGCAGCAGCCGAGCAGCGCCGCGACGGCGGTCTTTGCGTATCGCATCGTTTCCTCCCTTTTGGGCGCCATCGTATCACGACCCCGCGACCAGCGTGGAAAGGGCTTGAAAAGCCCGTCCGGCCGGGCAGGATAGGGCGGTCTCCTGATGCATTTTCTCAGGAGAATCGTTCGGCATTTCAGGGCGTACGTCGATGGATTGCAACGGCGTATGTGAAAGTGATTTTTCACTTATTGAGAGCAGCGCTTTTCAGATCGTCCTCGCGGTCCTGGTGCTTTTCGCGGCCTCTGTCCTGGTCGCCCGCACCGTCCGCTCCGACCTCCTGAAACGGCGCGCGATCGAGCGCGCGCGCGAGGCCGTCCTGCTGCAGCAGAAGATCGAGCGCCTGGCCGACGAGATCGCGGCGCTGCCGTCGCCGCCCTTGACGCCAGAAGGGCTGCCGCGGCGCTTCCCCTCGCGGGCGGCGGCGCAGGCCTTCGGCGAGCGCTGGTCGCGCGGCGGCGCCGAGGCGTTCTCGGCCCGCGACAGCGACCCGGGGGAGCGCGGCGAGAACGGTCCGCTGTTCGATCGCATCGATCGCAGGGAAGCCGTCGGCATCCTCCATCCCACGCCGGCGCTGTTCTTCGGCATGGACGATCCCTACCGCGACGACGACGGCTGGTACGTCGAGTTCCTGCGCGCCAAGAAATCGTGGCTGGAGAACTACAGCAGCAAGCTCAGGGACGGCGTGCGGCCCTATTGAGCGGGAGTGCCCGGGACCCTTCGGCGTCGGCCGGAGGCGGTGGTTCGAGTAGTCGAAAGACGGCCTGCGGTTGGCGAACTCTGTCGCGGGGGGCGTGTCATGGACCACGGAACGATTCGGTGCCCCAGTGCCAAATGCGAGGAAGGCGCCGAGCTCCTGGGCGTGGTGGGCAGCGACGGCAGGACGGCCTATCTGCCCGCCGGCCTGGTCGTCGACGAGGCGTTCGTGCAGGTCGCCGCCGAGGGGCGCACGCCGGAGAAGCGCTTCCGCTTCGCCAACACCTGTGCCGAAAGCGGATGCCGGCAGTGGACCGGAGAACGCTGCGGCGTGATCGACAGGGTTCTCGCGCTTGTGCCGGATCCGCCGGCGGAGCCGCTTCCGAAATGCTTCGTGAGGCGCCAGTGCCGCTGGTTCGCTCAGTCCGGCCGCGCGGCCTGCGCCGTCTGTTCGTACGTGGTGACCAGCGTCGGTAGTCCGGAAGCGTGATGAACGTCGTCAATTCCAGCGGGGAAAGGAGACCGTCATGTCGCGTGCCACAAATATCCAGGGGTCGAAGTTCGTGGTCGATTTCGGTCAGCTCGCGCTGCCGTCGGAGGTCGGCAAGCAGCTCGAAGGCGACATCCGCAAGCTTGCCCTGTCCACCCTGGCCCGGATCGACTTCCACGGCGGCATCCACATCAAGGGGCTTCCGACCGGGGTCTACGGATACGTCATGGATCCGGAGAACGGGGCGGGCACGGACAGCGGCGACGGCGGCTTCGAGTTTCCCGCCGCGCTGGCCTCGAGCAAGGCGGCCGGCGTCAGCGCCATTCGCATCACCAGGGTCAAGCGCGACCTCCGGCTCGAGCAGCTCGACGCCCACAAGAAGACGATCACGGGCTTCGTGATGCATCCCCTGAAGGACGGCAAGAAGGTGAAATCCGTCGCCGTCACGCGCCTCGGCTCGGGCAAGGAGGGCGGCCAGCTCTCCGCGCACGACCGCGTCGCCCTGGCGGTGATCACCGACGAGCTTGCCCACCTCAAGGCGACGCAGGGCACGGTCTCGCCAGGCGGCGGGGGCACCCCGGGCGTGATCTATTTCTGGAAGGGCCTCGTCGAGGCGATCGGCGCCGGCATCGCCTGCGGGCTTGCCGGGGTCGAGGGCGGCCTCAATCCGCTGGCCGACGCCGACTGCGCCATCGCCGCCGGCACGATGCTGGGCGACGATGACGACGACGACGATTGAGCCGCACCGCGCCGGCGGCGGGCGCTGCGTCCGCGGCCGGCCGCCGGTCTCGCGGTGGCGGCCAGTCTCGCGGGGGCGGCAGGGCTAGCGCGCCGCCGCCACCGTGTCGGGGGCGAAGGTCATGCCGTACTGCGCGCACTGGCTCGCCGCCAGCGCCTCGCGCGGGCCGTCGCCGCCCATGGTGACGAAGCGGGCGGAGCCGCCCAGGACCAGCACCATGTAGGTGCGGTTGCGGGCGTCGCCGGCCGCGACCAGGCCGCAGACGACGACCGAGCCGACCGGCGTCCTCACCGCGGCCATCTTGCCGAAGGCCGGCGCGGCGCTCGGCTCCAGCGCCGCGGCCACGGCGTCGCGCACCGCGGCCTGCTGCTTGGGCGAAAGCGCCGCCGGTTGCGCCGCCGATGCCGGCCCGGCGGCGGCAACGCCGGCGGCCAGCGCCAGCGCGATCACGAGCTGTCTCAAGGAATTGCCCCCCAAGTTCTTCCCACGCGGGCGCCCACACATGCGATGGCCGCTCCCGATCTCCCGGCTACGTCTCTACCTCACGGCGAGCGCGGAGTCTGCAACAGAATCGGCGACAAGCGCGTGACCGGCTGCGACGTGCCGCACCTACCGGCGATTGTGTTCCCCTTCTAATGAATGGCGGTTGAGGTTTATGATCCGCGCTTTCGTTCATGGCCTGCACAAGGCGTAGCCGGTGACCGCCTCCAATCCGTTTTTCGACCATCCGGTTCTCAATTCGCCCTACGAGGCGCCGGTGCGGCACTGGGAGCTGGACCCGTCGGGCCAGCCGACGCAGCGGATCGTCGAGCGGCGGCGCGCGGCGGACTTCATCACCCCGATCCCCAAGCCCAAGAAGCGCA